>JAYUUK010000430.1:0-26142 GCA_043754595.1 Roseiflexaceae bacterium
TCATCCCATATCCTTCAACCATCCTAATTTATTTGGATGGTTGAAGGATGTTAAATGGACGAACTGCCGCGCGAGCCGGACGCCCAGCTCGTGATCGCCGAGCTTGAGACGCTCAAAATTCTGACCGACCCGCTGCGCACGCGGCTGATTACGCTGCTGCGGGGCGGGGCGCTGACCGCCAGCCAACTCGCCGAGCAGATTGCGCTGCCGGTCAAGAAGCTGTACTACCACCTCGGTCTGCTCGAACGCCACGGCACGATCCGCGTGGTGCGGACCCGCGTCGTCTCGGGCATCACCGAAAAGACGTATCGCGCCAGCGCCCACGTGTTCTTGTTCGAGAAAGAGGTCTTCGCGCCGGTTGATGACGAGCTGCCGCCGGGGCTGGCGCAGCTGTTCGACTCGACCCGCACCGAGCTGACGCAGAGCTACACCGCCGGCAGTATCTCCAGCGACGAAGCTCTGCCCGGCGCGCTGCACTATGGCTGGAACTTCCGCTTCGTCGATGAAGGTACCGCAGCACAGTTCGCTGAGCGGCTCGACGCGCTGTACCGCGAGTTCTACGCGCTGCCGGACGGGCCGCGCGCTGGCACGGCCTACCGGCTGTTCTACACGTTCTTTCCGACGACACATCCAGGAGACGCGCCATGACGACTGTCGCCGCCCCGGTGCGTCTGAGCGCCGATTTCTGGAAGTTCTGGGCCGGCCAAACGATCTCCAACTTTGGCTCGTCGTTCACCAACTTTGCGCTGCCGCTACTGATCTTCAAGCTCACCGGCTCAGCGATCAATCTGGCGATCAGCAGCGCCGCCGCATTTCTGCCCTACCTGCTGTTCGGGCTGATCATCGGCGCGTGGGTGGACCGAATGGATCGCAAGCGGCTGATGGTGGCCGTCGATCTCGGCAACGTGCTGCTGCTGGGGAGCATCGCGCTGTTCGCCAGCCTCGGCGGGCTCTCGGTCTGGTGGATCTACGCCGTCGGCTTTCTGACATCGACGATCAATATCGCGTTTCAGTCAGCCGAGTTCGCCGCCATCCCGAGCCTGGTGCCACAGGCCGATCTGGTCACCGCCAACGGCCGCATTCAGGCGAGCTACTCGGCGGCGCAAGTCGCGGGGCCGCTGCTGGCCGGGGTGCTGGTGGTGCTGATGCCGCTCTACGACCTGCTGCTGCTCGACGCAGCGACGTTTTTGGTCTCGGCCGGCTCGCTGCTGCTGATCCGCCGGCGCTTCAATAGCGATGGCGAGTCGCGCAGCACCAGCATCCGTCAGGATATGGCCGAGGGGCTGCGTTACGTCATCGGCCACCCTGTGCTGCGGATGATCTCGCTGATGATGGCGCTGGTCAACTTCTTCGGCACGACGATCTTCGCGCAGTTGGTACTGTTTGGGCAGCGTCGGCTCGGCGCCGACGATACGCAGATTGGCTATCTGTTCGCCGCTGGCAGCGTGGGCGTCATGGTCATCGCCCTGCTGGCCGGGCCGCTACGCAAGCGCTTTTCGTTCAGCCAGGTGGCGCTGGGCGCGCTGATGATCCAGGGCGTGCTGACCATCATCTTCGCCTATCTGAGCAACATCTGGCTGGGGATCGGCCTCTGGGCGCTGATCATGGGTTTTGGTATCTTGTTCAACATTAACACCGGCAGCCTACGCCAGGCGATCGTGCCGAACGAGCTGCTCGGCAGGGTGATGAGCATCGCCGGCGTGCTCGCCTGGTCCGCCATCCCGCTCGGCACGCTACTTGGCGGCTACGCCATCGAGCGCAGCGGCGATGTGGCGCTGGTCTACGCCGCAATCGGTGCGATCACGACGATCATCCCGATCTGCTTCGCCTTTACCCCGCTCGGCCGCGCCGACCACTACATCTCAGATAGAGCCAGCTGAGCAGGCCAAGATTGAGTGCTATTTCAAATAGTCGTTGCTATAGCCATCCTCCGGCCTGACCGCCGTCTTCAGCGAGCCGCTGTCGGTCAAGAACGTGACGGTCGCCTGCCATTTGGCTGGGTCGGTGAAGCCGAGGCCGCTCTTGGCCGTCAGGTCGCTCTGCCAGTACGGCAGCGTCGCCTGAAGCACGGCGCGCTGGAGTTTCTTTGTGGCATCTGGTGCGCTGGCGAGTTCTTTGATCTGCGCTTGGCTGATGGTGAACGCCTCGTCTGGGCTGGCGATCGCATCGGTCATGCCGCGCAGCGTGGCGCGGACGAACTTTCGCACGGTCTCCGGCTGCTCGGCCATCAGCTTCTCCGAGGCGATGATGCCATCTGAGGCCAGCGGGTAGATATCGGCGACGCGGATGACATTGACATCGACGCCCTGCAGCTGAAGTTGGACCGGCTCGTTGTTGCCGTAGCCGCTGGCCACCTGAACTTTATCCTCGGTCAGCGCCGGCACCTGCGCGAAGCCGATCTCTTGGATGTTGAGATCCTGCTCAGTCAGCTTGCTAGCGTACAGAATGGCGCGCAGCCCGGTGTAGCTCGCGCCGAAGCGCCCCGGAATGCCGACGCTCTTGCCCTTGAGATCGGCGGGGGCGACGATGCCGGCGGCCTTTTTGCTGAAAAACACGGTGGGAAACTGCTGGTTGATGGTCGCCACCATCTTGACCTTCAGCCCCTGCGAGCGCGCCAGCAGCACCGAGTCGCCGCTGGCCATGCCGAATTGCACTGTGCCATTGGCCACCCGCTGCACCACATCGGTTTCGAAGTTATAGTCGAAGCTGACATCGAGACCCTCGGCGGCGTAGTAGCCCTTGCTCGCCGCCACATAGTACTGTGCGAACTGGACGTTGGGGATGTACGGCATTGCCACGGTGATGGCGGTCTTTGCCCCGGCCGCCGGCTGGGTCTGGGCGGGGCGCTGGGGCTGCGCGATTGGCGCGCCGCACGCGGCGAGCGTGGCCGCGAGCGCGAGAACGATCAAGGGTCGCATGGTCAAACCTTTCGTTTGTCAATTGTCAATTCCACCCCTCGCCCACCAGCGCGCGCTCGGCGAGCGTGGCGGCCACATAGAACAGCAGCGTGATCAGCGCCAGCACCGTGAGCGCGGCGAAGATCAGCGGCGTGTCGAACTGGCCGCGGGCGATGTTGATCAGCGCGCCGAGCCCATCGCGTCCGCCGACGAACTCGCCGACGACCGCACCGGTAGTTGCGAGCGCCAGCCCAGACTTGATGCCGCCGAACACGCCGGGCAGCGCTAGCGGCAGCTCGACGAAGCGAAAAACCTCAAGCCGATCGGCGCCGCCGACGCGGGCAGCCTCGATCAGCTCCGGCGGGACGCCGCGCAGCGCCACGATAATCGCGCTCAACACCGGGAAGAAGGTCACGATCGCAGCCACCAGCACTTTGGCCTGGAGCCCGGCCCCGAGCCAGAGAATGATCAGCGGCGCGATCGCCACTACCGGCACCGCCTGCGTGGCGGCGAGCAGCGGCGCGATGGTGCGCTCGACGCGCGGTGCGTGCGCCAGCGGGTAGCCGAGCAGCGCGCTCACGCCGAGCGCGATGGCGAAGCCGCCGAGCGCCTCAAGCAGCGTCACCTGGGTGTGCCAGCCGAGCGTGCCGCCGACGAGCTCGCTCGCCAATCGCTGCAGCACCAGCAGTGGCGAGGGCAGCACAAACGGCGGGTAGTCGCGCCAGACCACGATCGCCTGCCAGATGGCGGCGAGCACGGCGATGCCGCCGGCCAGGCTGAGCGCCGTCCGGAGGTCCTCTCCAATGTGGGGTGTTTCTGTGCTGCGCGTCGCCACCGATCGGCTCCTTGCCAGACGGGGCGAGAGATCGGCGCAGCGCCGCGTCCGGCCGTGCCGTGCCGTGCGCGTGAGGGGGCGCGACGCCCCGTGGCGACGCATCAAAATGACGCACGCCGACGACGCGAGCGCAAGGCTCGTGCTGCGAGACTTCTCCCATCCGGACTGTAACCGTCGGCGCTGGGATCGCACCAGCTCCTGCCGTGAGGCTCGCGGGCTCATGGCGCCGAAACGCCCATCACCGCCGATCAGGAATTGCACCTTGCCCCGAAGTTCGCAGTTCTACGATAGCACTGGCGCGCCCGTTCTGTCAAACGGCACAAACCATAGACAGCCATGACACTTTGCGCTATAATGCACAAGCGAACGGATCTGCGCAATTCACTGTTTATAGCGCGCTCCAGCGCCGCAATCTGGAGCCAAAGGAATGTCTATGGCATCCACAACTATGGCCATCTACCGCTCATCGATCGGTAAGAAAGCGGTGATGGCGATCACCGGCATCATCGGCTATGGCTTCGTCCTCGGTCATATGGTTGGCAATCTCAAAATCTTTCTTGGCGAGGCCGAGTTCAATAACTACGCCGCGTTTCTGCGCACTATCGGCGAGCCGCTGGTGCCGGAGCGCGTCCTGCTCTGGATTATCCGCATCGTCCTGCTCGCCGCCGTCGCGCTGCACGTGACGATGGCGATCCAGCTGAGCCGCCAGGAGCTGGCCGCGCGGCCGGTAGCCTACCGCGAAAAGAAGCGCATGCAGGCCAGCTTTGCATCGCTGACGCTGCGCTGGGGCGGCCTGGCGATCTTTCTCTTCATCATCTACCATTTGGCTCACTTCACCTTCGGCGTCGGCATCGCCAACTTTCGCGGCCACGAGAGCGCATACCAGAATGTGGTCTATGGCTTCTCCAACCCGATCAACGTGGCGCTGTACCTCGCGGCCGTCTTCGCCGTTGCGATGCATCTGTACCATGGGGTGTGGAGCATGTTCCAGACGCTCGGCCTCAATGGCACGCGCACCAACGGCCTGTGGCGCGGCCTGGCGATGATCTCGGCGTTCGTCACATTCTTCGGCTTCGCGCTGGTCCCGATCGCGGTACTGGCCGGGATCGTCAGGTAGGAGGGCAAGATGACCGTCACCGATATTAAACCGGCGGTGCGACCGCTGACCGAATACGCCGTCCCGACGCTTGACTCGAAGATTCCGCTCGGCCCGCTGGAGGGCAAGTGGGAGCAGCACAAGTTCGAGATGAAGCTCGTCAACCCCACGAACAAGCGCAAGTACACCATCCTGGTGGTCGGCTCGGGCTTGGCCGGCGCGTCCGCCGCCGCCACCTTCGCCGAGCTCGGCTACAACGTTAAATGCTTTTGCTACCAAGATAGCCCGCGCCGAGCGCACAGCATCGCCGCACAGGGCGGCATCAACGCCGCCAAGAATTACCGCAACGACGGCGATAGCGTCCAGCGGCTGTTCTATGATACGATCAAAGGCGGTGACTTCCGCGCTCGCGAGGCCAACGTCTATCGGCTCGCCGAGGTCTCGCGCAATATCATCGACCAGTGCGTCGCCCAGGGCGTTCCGTTCGCCCGCGAGTACGGCGGCTACCTCGACAACCGCTCGTTCGGCGGCGCGCAGGTCTCGCGCACGTTCTATGCCCGCGGCCAGACCGGTCAGCAGCTGCTGCTCGGGGCGTACCAGGCGCTCTCGCGCCAGATCGGGCTGGGCAAGGTGGCGATGCACGCGCGTACCGAGATGCTCGATGTGGTGGTGGCTGATGGCAAGGCGCGCGGTATCGTGACCCGCGATATGGTCACCGGTAAGGTCGAGTCGCACGTCGGCGACGCGGTGGTGCTCTGCACCGGTGGCTACTCCAACGTCTTTTACCTCTCCACCAACGCCAAGGGCTGCAACACCAGCGCGATCTGGCGGGCGCACCGCCGCGGCGCGTACTTCGCTAACCCGTGCTACACCCAGATCCACCCGACGTGCATCCCAGTCTCTGGCGACTACCAGTCCAAGCTGACGCTCATGTCCGAGTCGCTGCGCAACGACGGCCGGGTCTGGGTGCCGACCAAGCGCGGCGATACGCGCCGACCGCAGGATATCCCCGAGGACGAGCGCGACTACTTTCTGGAGCGCAAGTATCCGAGCTACGGTAACCTCGCCCCGCGCGATATTTCCTCGCGCGCGGCCAAGGAGGCCTGTGACGACGGGCGCGGCGTCGGCCCTGGTGGCCTCGGCGTGTACCTGGACTTCGCCGAAGCCATCAAACGGCTGGGGGCCGATGTCATCCGCGAACGCTACAGCAACCTGTTCGAGATGTACAACCGGATCACCGGCGAAGACCCGTACACCCAGCCGATGCGGATCTACCCGGCCGTCCACTACACCATGGGCGGGCTGTGGGTGGATTACAACCTGATGAGCACCATCCCAGGGCTGTTCGTGGCCGGCGAGGCCAACTTCTCGGACCACGGCGCCAACCGGCTCGGTGCCTCGGCCCTGATGCAGGGCCTGGCCGATGGCTACTTCGTGCTGCCGTACACCGTCGGCGACTACCTCGCGCAGCAGAAAGACGCCAAGATCGATACCGGCCACCTCGCGTTCCGCGAGACCGAGGCCGAGGTCCACGGCCGCGTCGACAAGCTGATGGCGATCGACGGCAAGCGCACGGTGGACTCGTTCCACAAAGAGCTCGGCAAGATCATGTGGGAGGACTGCGGCATGGCGCGCGATGATGCCGGGCTCAAGCAGGCGCTGCAGCGCATCCCGCAGCTCCGCGAGGAGTTCTGGCAGAACGTCAAGATCACCGGTAGCGCAAACGACCTCAACCAGGAGCTGGAAAAAGCTGGTCGCGTCGCCGATTTCCTGGAGCTCGGCGAGCTGATGTGCGTCGACGCGCTGCATCGCACCGAGAGCTGTGGCGGCCACTTTCGCACCGAGAGCCAGACCGATGACGGCGAGGCCAAGCGCGACGACGCGAACTTCGCATACGTCGCGGCCTGGCAGTTCACCGAGCTCGGCGCCAAGCCGGTGCTGCACAGAGAGCCGCTCAACTTTGAGGATGTCCATCTCCAAACGCGGAGCTATAAATAATGAAGATCACGCTCAACGTCTGGCGGCAGAAGAATGCCCAAGCGCCAGGCCAGTTCGTCACCTATACCTCGTCTGCGATCAGCGAGGACATGTCGTTTCTTGAGATGCTCGATATCATCAATCAGGATCTGATCCTCAAGGGCGATGAGCCGATCGCTTTCGAGCACGACTGCCGCGAGGGAATCTGCGGCTCGTGCGGCGTGGTCATCAACGGTATGGCCCACGGCGGTCAGCGCGGCACCACCGCCTGCCAGCTGCATATGCGCCACTACAAAGACGGTGATACGCTCACCGTCGAGCCGTGGCGCGCCAGGTCGTTCCCGGTCATGAAAGACCTGATGGTGGACCGCAGCGCCTTCGATCGGATCATCCAGAGCGGCGGCTTCATCGGCGTATCCACTGGCAGCGCGCCAGACGGCAACGCGGTGCCGGTGCCGAAGCAGAACGCCGACTTGGCGATGGACGCGGCGGCGTGTATCGGCTGCGGCGCGTGCGTGGCAGCCTGCCCGAATGCCTCGGCCATGCTGTTCACCGGCGCAAAGCTGTCGCACCTCAATATTCTGCCGCAGGGGCAGCCTGAGCGCGAACGCCGCACGGTGCGGATGGTCAATCAGATGGATCTGGAGGGTTTTGGTGGCTGCACCAACATCGGCGAGTGCTCGGCCGTCTGCCCCAAAGAGATCTCGCTCGATGTGATCACGCGCATGAACCGCGACCTGCTGATCGCCACGATCAAAGGTACGAAGTAGCCTGAGCATTCCACCGCCGCCAGCCCGGATCCCGCCAGGTCCGGGCTGTGGCCAAACGGTGACGCGCACTTGCCCGGATCGATAGCCAACGCATGCTACACACCCCAACGCGCCAGATACTGACCGCCGCGCTGCTGGCGCTGGCCGCGCTGCTGCTCGCCGATCTCGCCCTGCTCAATGCGCTCCCCGGCCGCTACCGCGTCGATGTCGGCACATTCCGCGATAAGTTCTACCTCTACGATACCTACCGCCAGGAGACGCTGGATGGCGCGAGCTACCGCTGGACCCGGGCCAGGAGCGCGCTCAGCTTCGATGGGGTCGGCGTCGCCCAGGCCGCGCTCACGCTGCATCTCGGCGGGCGGCCAGCGCCGGGCGAAGTTCGCCTCAGCATCGCCGGGGTGCCATGGGCGAACCTGACCGCCGAGGTGGCGCCGCGCCAGTACCGTCTCTTGCTCCCGCCCCGGCCGCCGCAGAGCCTGCTGATCGGCATCGAGAGCGAGACGTTTCAGCCGCCTGGCGACCCACGCCGGCTGGGGGTGAAGATCGATGCGGTCGGCATCGATCTGCTACGAGGCACGCTGGCCGCGCCGCTGCCAGCGCAGCTTGTGGCGCAGTACGCCGCGCTGCTGCTACTGACCCTGACGCTGCTGCGGCTGCTGGTGCCGCGCTGGCTGCTGGCGCTGGCGATCGTGGCCGGCGCGATCGGGCTGGCATCCGTCCCGGCCGTCGATCTGCTGGCGGCCCACGCCTACCTGCCGCGTATCGCCCTCGCCGCGCTGGCGCTTGCCGGAATTACCATCGCCGTGCTCCCACCCTTCGAGCGCTGGTTCGTCAGACAGCTGGACTATGGAGGCGCAGGCGAGGCCAGGCTGCTGTGGGGTCTGACGCTCGGCGCTGTAGTGCTCAGGCTCGTCCCGGTGCTCTACCCGACGTTCGGCGGGCAGGATCTGGGGCGCAACCTGGACCGTCTGTTCACCACCATCGGCGGCCAGCTGGTGATCATCGCGCCATCGGGCGAGTTTGCCAAGGGGCTGACGATCTATCCGCCTGGTCCGTACCTCGGGCTGATGCCGCTCGGCGTGGTGAGCGGCGACTACGAGGCCTGGCTGCAGGGGGCGCTGGCGATCATGGATGGGTTCAGCGCACTGTTTGTGGCGCTGCTGGCTCGGCGGCTCGGCGGCTCGGCCGCGGCCGGGCGCCTCGCGCTGGTCTGGTACGCCGCGAGCTACACCGCCTTCGCCTGCCTGGTCTACAGCTTCTCGGCGCAGACCTACGGGCAGTGGTTCACCGCGCCGATGGCGTTGCTGCTGCTGGGCATCGGCGGGGCCGCCTCCGGGCGCGAGCGAGCGCTGTGGACGACGACGCTCATACTGCTGTTATTCGCCGCGCTGTCGCATATCGGCGTGGCGTTTTTGGCGTTTGGCTGGATGGGCATGTATCTGCTGATCGATACGATCGTCAGGCGGCGCGTGGCCTGGCGCATGTGGCTCGGCGTGGCTGGCTGCGCCGCACTCGCGCTGGTGATGCTCTATATCTTCATCGTCCAGCAGACGCTCAGCCACGCCAGCGCGGCTATCCTCCCCGCCAGCGAGCGCTCGCTGTTCCCCGGCTTTCGGTGGCTGCTCATCAGCGGCGCGCGGCTGGCCTACAGCGATCTCGGTCTGGCGCTGCTCATCCCCGGTCTGGTGCTGGCCGTCGGCCGCGTCGGCGGCGATCTGGCGCGCCGCGTCGTGCCGCTCTCGATGTTTGGCACGCTCCTGGTTTACCTGCTGATCGACCTGACGCTGAATGTGCAGGTGCGCTACTTTTACTTCCTGCTGCCGCTGGCGCTTGCCAGTATCGGGCTGGCGCTCGGCTGGCTGGCGGCGCGCGGCCGGCTCGGCGCGCTTGGGGCGTGGGCGCTCACCGCCGCAGTGGCGCTGCCGACGGTGGTGCTGTGGCTGAGCGCCACATTTGGCGATGGCAAGATCTCCATGACGCCGCTGACCCACTAGTGCATTGACGATTGAGCAATTGACTCTTGGGTATTGCCGAATGCAGCGTCCTGATGCCAAAGAACGTCTGTGCAATGGCAACAATACTGCTTGAAACGGCGCTAGATCGGCTCGGCCACCCGCCGCAGCGTCCGCTCGCCGATCAGCGCGTGGCGCGGCATGTCGCGCAGACCGGTCTCCAGCAGCATGGTGCCGAACAGGATCGCCCAGCCGCGCGCCCGCCGTTCGGTGGCCGCAGACGCGCCGTAGGCTGCGAGCGCCGCGCGTCGCGCCTGCGGGTCGCCAAACAGCATCCAGACCGCCGCCAGGTCGGTCGCGCCGTCCCCCGCCGTGAGATCGCCCCAGTCGATGATGCCAACGATCGCGCCGCCGCCGGTCAGGACGTTGCGCGGGTGCAGGTCGCCGTGGATCCACGTCGGCGGTAGGTCGATCGGCGTGGCCACCGCGTTGCGCCAGAGATCGGCCACGCCCCCGCCCACCAGCTCGACAGACAGGCGGGCGAGGCGCGGCTCCAGGGTAGCGGCGCGGCTGCTGAGAGGCACGCCGCGAAATGAATTGGCGGGGGCTTCGGCGGGGGCTGGGCGGTGGAGCGAGCGTAGAAATGCGGCGAGCGTGGCGGCCTGCGACGAATCAGGCGGGGTGCGGTCGGCCGGCGCGCCGGCCATCCACAGCAGCACGCTCCAGCGCCACGGGTAGCCGCGCCCCGCCGACCCGACCCGCAGCGGGGCTGGGGTGGGTAACGTGAGATTCGGGGCGAGCGTCGGCAGCCAGCGCTGCTCGCCCAAGATGAGATCGGCGGCGGCGACGCGGCGCGGCAGCCTGACCGCCATGCTCTCGCCGAGGCGAAACATGGCGTTATCCCAGCCGGCGTCGAGCGGGGCGAGTGGGAGATCGGCCAGGTCGGGGTGCTGGTCGGCCACCAGCGCCGCCACCAGCGCCGCATCGATCGGCACCTCGGCTGGCGGTGTGGCGTTGGCAGGGCTCGTCAATATAATCGATTTCATGCTGCTGCGCAGAGGAGTTACGCAGTAGCAAAAAGAGCAGCTACCGGCGCGGAGTTTCTCAGACGATATCGCCGGCGATGCTCATGCGCTCGACTTCGACCAGCACCTCCCGCTCGCGCGGGAAGCTCGCCAACCGGATGGCCTCGCGGATCGAAAACCAGCGCGCGTCGTCCACCTCGCTCTGCTGCGGCAGTACCGTACCGGAGACATAGCGCACCAGAAACAGCTCGACGTACTTATGCACCATGATCTTCTCGGCGCGGAACCAGTACTCGATCGTGGTCAGGTGCTGCGTCACATCGCCGAACAGACCGGTCTCCTCGGCGATCTCGCGCGCGGCCGCGTCCTGCGCCGCCTCGCCGCGGCGGATATGACCTTTTGGCAGGCCCCAGCGGCGGCTGTTCTGTGTGGCGATCATCGCCACTTCGAGCTCGGCACCGCTATTTCGATAGATGACCCCGCCGGCCGAGTACGCGACACGTAGGTTTTTTGTGGAGTGACGTGGTGCTGTCATGACCTGCGTGCGCTGCTCCTAGACGCGCTTGGGGAGTCTCCCGGCGCGCATATCCCAGTAGTGGTTGACGGCGTAGCGGATCCGCTCCTTCGCAACCGTCGCGCTCTCCCAGCCCACCGGCTCGACCCTGCCGCCCTCAAGATCTTTGTAGACTGCGAAGAAGTGCTCGACCTCTTTCAAGTAGTGTGCCGGCAGATCGGTGTAGTTGTTGAAATCGGCAAAAAATGGGTCGTAGTGGAGCACCGCGAGCACCTTATCGTCGGCCTCGCCCTTGTCGATCATGCGGAACAGCCCGATCGGCCTCGCCTCGACGACGCAGCCGGTGAACGTCGGCAGGTTAGTGACCACCAGTACGTCCATCGGGTCGTTGTCGTCATAGTATGTCTGTGGGATGAACCCATAGTCGCCTGGGTAGTGGACCGCCGAGTAGAGCACTCGGTCCAGCTTGAACGCGCCGGTGTTTTTATCGTACTCGTACTTGTTACGCGAACCTTTTGGAATTTCAGTGACAACTTGGATTACGTCGGGGACGTTCGGCCCGGGCTCCAGATCGTGCCAGAGGTTCATGTCGATCTCCACCTTACGTGCGCCAGCACCGCCGCCAGTTGGCGGAAACATTGCGCTATCGTGCGATTATAGCACGAAGTTGCGTCAGATGGCGCTCGCGCGATGTTGCAATATTCACATCTTGTATGCTATGCTTGCGAGTATCTGAGACGCTATTTGTGGATAGTTTGGCCGAGAGACCACCCATGGCAATTACCGACCGTATGCTGATCGGGGCGATCGCGAGCAACCCCGGCGCATTTGATGGGGCGGGCGAGTATCGCTGCTGCCGCACCTGTCAGGCAATCTATTTCACCTCGGCCAAAAAGCCGGACGCCACTCACACCACCCACGATACATTCTCACTCCCGTCGCTCAACCCCGATGGCTCGGGGATCCTGGGGCGCGCATTTCAGCGCTTTATCGATCGCTGGACGCCCGAGCGCAAGGCGGAGCTCGATCGCTTCGCCGAGCGCAAGGGTTGGGATATGGCTATGGAGTTGAAGTATGGCGGTGGCGCGCTTGAGGAGCACGAGTCCGCCGAGTGGCAGGAAATCGTCAACGGCCGGCTGGAGATGCTGATGAAGCAGGCGCGCACCGAGCTGCACGCCAGCTAGAACAGCATCGCGCCGGCCTCGCGCGCCAGCTGCTTGAGCCGCGTCGCCTCGTCAGCTCTGCTGGCCGCTTCCATCTCGGCAGAGAGCTCGTTGAGCCGCTTGATCAGCGCCGGCGTGATCGCTGCGAACTGCTCGCGCAGCAGCTGCGTCGCCTGCTGCGGCTTCTCGACGGCCATCAGCTGGTTGATGAACCGGTCCTCCGGCGTCAGCGAGTCCTCGATTACCCGCTGCGCCAGGTCGCCGAGCTGCATCAGCCGCTCGGCTACATCGCCTCGCCCGGCGCGCTCGGCCGCCTCGCCGTTGCTCTGGAGCACTAGGAAGAACGCGTCGTTCAGCCCCGCCACATCGCCGCGCAACACCGCCTCGGGGTCGTCGCTCTCGATGGCGCTCCGCGCCAGCGCCGCCGCCCGCTCGAACAGCTCCTGCGCCTCCCTATCCATGCGCTCGACGCTGGCCAGCACCAGCGAGCGCCGCTCGGTCAGTCTATCGGCCAGCTCGCGGTCGTCTGCCTGTTCGGCCGCATCGATCCGCTCGGTCCAGCGCGCCAACAGCCCATAGTCGATCGATGGGCGCGCCTCCTGGATGATCGCGTCCAGCTCGGCCTCCGGCGCGGCCACCAGCTGCTTCACCAGCGCGTCCAGATCAACCTCCTCCTCCTCGCCGCCAGCTCCCTCCGGCAGCTCGCCCTCCGGCAGCGCCAGCAGTTCGAGCAGTGCGTCGCGCAGCTCGATCAGGAGCTCGGACGAGTCCGGCCGGCTGGCCTGCACGCTGGCATCGGCGAAGGTCGCGAGCGTCGTGAAGAAGGCGTCGTCCAGCGCCGGCCGCACCTGTGCCACGGTCTGCGCCAGCAGGTCGCCGCCCTGGTCGTAGGCGTCGGCCAGCAGCGAGATCAGCTCGACGTGGGCCCGCTGCTGCTCGATCGTCTCGCGCGAGATGCCGTCGGCCTCCAGCACCGCGTCGATCAGCGCGTTGATCGTCAGGAAGCGGCGCGGCGCCAGCAGGTAGCCGCGCGGCGCATTTGGCGGCAGCGCGCGCATGATCGCCGACGTCGCGTCGCCGATGTAGCGCTCCTCCTCATCCTTGCGGGCGTTGAGCTGCTGCGGAAAATGGACGAAGCACAGCTGCTTTGTGCCGTCGTGGTAGATCAGCGGGGCGGCCAGCATCGCCGGGTTGCCGCACGTCGGGCAGACGGCAATATTGAGCTGCCCGGCGAGCAGCATGTTCTTGAGCTGCGGCTGTCGGTCGACATCGATCAGCGTGATAATCTGCGCCCGCATCGGCGTGCGGCAGTTGGGGCAGGTGAGCTGAACAACCTGCGGTGCGCTCGCGGTCATCGACCGGATCCTTTCCTGAAACGTTTGAATGTGGTTTTCATTATACCACCCCGCCCGGCCGATGGGCTATAATGCCAGCTATGAGCAAACAGACCATGTCGTATCTGCTCGGCGCGCTCGGCGTGCTGCTGCTGCTCGCCGTCGCCTCGCAGCTCGGCGGGGCGCGCGGTCAGGCGTCCGTCGCGCCAGCCACGCAGCTCGCCGCGCCGCGCGCCACTGCTGTGTCCCGCGCCACTGCTGTGTCCCGCGCTACCGCCGCCCCTGCCGCCACCGCCGCTGGTCAAAAGGAGCGCAGCGGCCTGCCGACCGTCGATGCGTCTCAGCTCCCCGCTGAGGCGCGCGATCTGCTGCTCTTGATCGCCAGAGGCGGCCCATTCCCCTACGCCAAGGACGGCGCGGTGTTCCAGAACCGCGAGCGCCTGTTGCCCTCCAAGCCGCGCGGCTACTATCACGAGTACACAGTGATGACCCCAGGCGAGGGCGACCGCGGCCCGCGCCGGATCATCGCCGGCGACGGCGGCGAGCGCTACTACACCGATGACCACTACGCCAGCTTCGCAGAGGTGATGCAGTGAGCGCCGCGCCGCGCCGCGACTGGCTGGCGCAGACCATCACCGGTTCAAGCGCCGGGCGCGTCATCGAGCGACGGGCATTGCACGACGTGGCGGCGCTGCGGGCGCGCGCCGAGGCGGCGGGCTGGCAGACGTTCCATTTCGCCTGCGAACAGCTGCCCGGAAAGCCGGAATTTCTGGCGGCCGCTGCGGCCGCGCTCGGCTTCCCGCCCTACTTCGGCGGCAACTGGGACGCGTTTGAGGAGTGCCTGGCCGACCTGAGCTGGCTCCCGGCGCGGCCGCGGCTGCTGCTGCTCAGCGGTGTGGCGGCGTTTGCGGCGCGCGCCCCCGAGGACTGGGCAACGGCGCGCGCGATCCTGACCGACGCCGGCGAGACCTGGGCCGGCAGCGCCACGCCGCTGGTCATCGCGCTCGGGGCGCGGCCCTGAGCCGGCGCTGGAACCTGAGCAGCACGGGCGCGTATCTGATTATAGTGGGCTGGTGGTATCACACAAGGAGCGATGATGGTAACCCTGATCGGCATTCTGTTTGGCGCGGTCGCCTGGTTTCTGCTGCGCTATCTGGTCGCTGGGGTCTACACCGTAGACCAGAACGAGCGCGCGGTCAAGACTGTATTCGGGCGCGCCGAGCGGTTGGATAAGACCACGCTAGAGGATCCATTCTCCGAATATCTTCGGCCAGACGAGCGCGAGCGCTACAGCTACCCGCAGGTGCGGGTCATCCCGCCTGGCGGCCCCTACTTCAAGTGGCCGTGGGAGCGGATCTACAAGGTCACCGTGGCTACCCAGACGATGAATATGGCGCTTGACTTGGAGGACCCCAAGGCTAATCTCAACGGCACGGTTCTGGATGCCGTCACCAAGGACCAGCTCAACATCGGCATCTCCGGCCAGGTGCGCTACAAGGTCTGCGAGCGCAATCTGTACGCCTACATCTTCGCCGTCAAGAACCCGGTGGTCCACGTGATGGGCTACTTCATCTCCATCCTGCGCGAGCGGATCGCCAACTTTGAGGCACCGCAGCCGGCCGTGCTGCCGATCGCTACCACCGACACCGACGTGCTCTCGCAGCAGCTCGGCATCGTCTCTGCGGCCGATGTCCCGATCGCCGCCGCCCCGACCGGCGGGCTGGTGGTTGGTATCTCGATCAACGACCTGCGCAAGAACCTGCGCGACCTGAACGAGCTGATGGACCGCGAGTGTCTCTCGGCCGAGGCGCGCTACGGGATCACGTTTGACGCATCGCTGATCACCGCCATCGACCCGCCGGCCGATGTGGAGAGCGCGCTGGCAGCGATCAACACCGCCCACAACCAGGTCTCGTCCGATATGTCGCTGGCGCACGCCTCGGCCGATCAGAAGATCGTGCAGTCCAAGCGCGCCGTCGAGATCGAGACGCTCAAGGCCGAGGCCGAGGTCGAGCCGCTCGTCGCACTCGCGGCGCAGCTCGGCGATCTGAAGCGGAGCGGCCCGCGCGCGCTGCCAGCCTATGTCCGATCGGTGCGGCTCAAGGCGTTCAGCCAGGCGCGGCGCGCCATCCTGGAGATCAAGCAATGAACAATATCATCGACACCATCTTCGGCTCGCTCGGGCAGTTCTTCATCGGGCTGTTCGGGGCGATGATCGTCCTGTCGATCCTCGTGCCGATCTTCTTCGGCATCGCCAGGATGCTCGGGCTGTACACCATCGTGGAGGAGGGCAAGTGTCAGGTGTTCGTGCTGTTCGGCAAGACGATCGGTATTTTGCGCGAGCCTGGGCTGTACATCCTGCCGATCAAGCTTGGCCCGAACGCGTTTCTAGTTGGCTGGCTCGGCCAGAAGCACGAGCTGGATATGCGGCTGGACCAGCGCTACCTGCGCTCGCAGGCGGTCAACTCTGAGGAGGGCGCGCCGATGGGGATTGGCGTCTGGTACGAGATGTTCATCTCCGACCCAGTCGCCTATCTGTTTCGCAACGCCGACCCGCAGGGCTCGCTGGCGGCCAACGTCGGCAGCGCGGTGGTGCGCACGCTCTCCAACCTGCCGCTGGAGCGCATGCTTGAGGACCGCCACACCATGAGCCGGTCGGTGCGCGAGGAGGTCTCGCCCAAGTCCGAGGAGTGGGGCTACAAGCTCGGATCGGTCTACACCCGCAAGGTTCACTTCCGTGATGGCATGATGATCGCGCAGATCGAGGCCAAGGTGGTCAACCGGCTGCGGCAGGTCACATCGGCGATCAAGCAGGCCGGTGCCAACCAGGTGAGCGTGATCACCTCGACGGCCGAGCGACAGGCGGCTGTCGAGTTCGCCAAGGCGCAGGCGATCCGGCCGCATATCGTTGGCGATGCGCTACACACCATCTCAGCCGATGCGGAGGTAGCCGAGGCGCTGTTCGAGATCCTGGAGTACCAGCGCATGGCCGAGGCCAACACCGATATCACGCTGGTGCCCACCGGCACCCCGATGCTCGCCAAGCTGATCGCCACCGACATGACCAGCAAGCCGCCGGTCAAGGGGTGACAGGAGAGCGGAGGATCGCGTGAAGAGATGACGAGATGAAGGGCTGAAGGTAGCATCCCCGTCTGTCATGCTGAGCGGCTCCCGCTGGTATCTCGCCACCCGACCTGCGCCGCGAAGCATCTGTACTGGCACGGCGCTGCGAGACCGAGCGAGCGGGAGGCCGGGAGCGTGTGAAAAGATGACCGGGAGACAGGGAGACATCGAGACAGGGAGCGCGTGAAGAGATGACACGGCGACCGTGATCCGCCACGCCTTATCATGCTGAGCGGCGAGCGGTGGGTGTCTGACGGATGGAGCATCTATGTTGCTGCTCGATGACGACGGGTGTATCATCAGGTCTGACGCTGTGGTGGCGCGCATCATCGGCCTGGTGGCCGCCGATGCAACGATCGCCGCCGCGGCCACGGATGTCGCGCTCGACCCCCAGCGCTGGGGGTCGAGCGCGCTGCATTTCTCGGCACGCGCGCGCGACTCTGGTGCGGCCGCGCTGCTCAAAGTCAACGTGGCAGCTGGGCAGCTGTGGTGGACCCGCGCGCTGGCGCAGGAGCGACCCGAGCTGTTGCCCGAGGTCTACGCATCTGGCGAGGATCTCGGCGGCGAGGCGCTCGGCTGGGTGCTGTGGGAGCGTGTAGCTGGCGGGCTGCATAGCGGCTGGCGCGGGCGCGAGTTCGACATACTCCTCGATGCCGGGGTGCAGTTTCAGCGCGCGTCCCGCACGCTCGCGTCCCGCGCGCTCGCCGCCGGTGCCATCGCTGAGCTGCGGCTGGCCGACCTCGCGGTGCCGATCGAACGCGGCGTCAGCCGAGCCGCGCCCGGGCCAGCCGAGCATGTGCTCGCCCGCCTCGCCGCCGACTGGACGTGGGTCAACGATGTCTGTGAGCGGGAGGTGTGCCACGGCGACCTACACATGGCCAACGCGCTCTGCCGCGACGGGCCGCCGGACGGCGTAGCGCTGCTGATCGACCATCACCCGACGCGTATGCCCTGGGCCTGGGAGCCGGCTAAGCCTGAGATCCTCAACGCGGATTCGGCGCGGCTGGGATGTCGCAATCTGATCGCGAGACAGGCGGAGGTTCGGGCGAGGCTGGGGCTGAGCGCGCCCGCCGGGCCGGATCTGGCGAGACTCCAGGCGATCGTGCTCGGCTGGTGGGCGATCCAGCTGTGGGGCTCTATCGGCCCATCGCCAGACCCACAGTGGCGGTCGCCTGCGGTCTGGCGCGCCGAAAATGAGGCGTATATCGCGGCCGCAGCACGAGCGTAACGCAGCGGCGCTATCGAAGGAGTAAGCAATGACCACCCATCTCCAACCGAAGCCGGCCGGACTCCGACGTGGCTCGATCTTATGACGCCCGACAACGACGCGGCGCGGGCGTTCTACCACGCGGTCGTCGGCTGTTGCCGACGACACATGACGACACATATAGCTACGCTCGGCGTGACAAGTGTATTTTCCGCGCCCCGATGCCGAGCGAGCCGCTCGCTACGCAAAAACGTTGCCCTTGAGAGCGGCCCGCTCCAGCAGCGCGCGGATGTTGGCGAGGGTGGCGCGGCGCGGATTGTCTGGTGGCACGGCTGCCAGCGCGAGCGCCGCCGCCTCGTCAAGATCCTCGGCGCGCAGCCCGACGACGGCCAGCGATGTCGGCGCGCCGATCCGCAGCGCGAGTGCGTGGAGCGCGCCGCCGGCGTCGCCGCCCGGCGCGCCCAGTGCCGCAGCGATCTGCGCCATGGTCTCGGGGAGCGCCACAGCATTGAATGCTACGGTATGGGGCAGCAGCGCGGCGTGGAGCGCGGCGTGTGGCAGGTTGTACGCGCCGCCGAGCGCGTGGCAGATCTTGTGGTGGATGCCGGTGCCGGCCACCGCCAGCGCCGCGCCGGCCAAGTACGCGCCGTAGAGCGCCTCAGCCTGCCCATCCGCGTCGTCGGGCGTCTCGATGACTCGCACAATCCCGCGCGCCAGCCGGCCGATGCTCTCCAGCGCTAGCGTTGCTGTGACCGGGTTGCGCCCTGGGGCGTAGAGCGCCTCGATGCTGTGGGCCAGCGCGTTCATCGCGCTCGGCGCGGCCACGCCAGGCGACAGCGCCCGCAGCAGCTCAGGATCGTAGATCACCAGCTTTGGCAACACCTGCGCCGATCGTCCGGTCTGCTTGCGCCCGTCGCTGGTGATGCCGTAGATCGGCGTCATCTCCGAGCCGGCGTAGGTCGTCGGCACGGCGACGATCGGCAGCGCCAGATCCAGCGCAACCGCCTTGGCCACGCCGATCGCCGCGCCGCCGCCGATCGCCAGCAGCCCGTCGGCTCCAGTCTCCCGCGCTCGCAGCCGCGCCGCGTCGGCGACCTGCTGCGGGATGTGGGCCACCACATCGCTGAAACTGCCCGCGATCGTCTCGCCAAGCGGCTGGAGGATGCCTTCCGCCCGCGCCGCCTCGCGCTCGCTCGCCAGCAGCAGCAGCCGCCGCAGCCCCAGCTGCGCCACCGCCGGCGCGAGCTGCGTCCGGCTGCTGCCAGCGCCAAAAATCACCTGGCCGGGGAGCGACTCGTAGCGAAACGAACTAATCGGCGCGTTCATGACGCAACATCCCAGGCCGCCAGCGTCGCCCGCTCCTCGCTCGCCGATTTCACCTTCTTGAAGCGCGCCCCCGAGACGCCCTTGACCCGCGCTTCGCACGCGGCCCAGGTCGCGTGGCGCTCCAGGCCGCTGCCGATCAGACTCAGGTAGCGCGGGTAGCCGCTCGCTGGTGCATCGCCCGACGCCGGCTGCGATGGTGCCCGCTGCGATTGCGTATGCTGCTCCAGAGCAGCGCGCTCGGCGGGGAGCCGCGCCTGTAGCGGCGCTGCGCGCAGTGCCGCCTCGCGCGGCCTAGTGGTGCGCTGCGGCGTCGCTCCGTCGGCGTAGCGCGTCGCCAGCGTATCGGCCTCCTCGTTGTAGTCGTCGCCATCGTGGCCGCGCACCCAGATCCAGGCGGCGCGCTTGCCGGCTAGCGCGTCGAGCTCCTGCCAGAGCGCCTGGTGCTCGACGGCGTGACCATCGCGGGTCTGCCAGCCATTCTTCTTCCAGCCCTTGATCCATTTGGTGACGCCGTTGATCAGATACTGGCTATCGGTGTGGATCGTCGCGGCGACGTCGGCGGGGATTGCGCGCAGCGCCTCGGTGGCCGCCAGCAGCTCCATACGATTATTGGTGGTGCGCGCCTCGGCCCCGCCGATGGTCGTGACCGTCGTCGCTTCGAGGATGATGGCCGCCCAGCCGCCGCGCCCTGGGTTGCCGCGGCTCGCGCCGTCGGTGTAGATATGGATCATAATGGGAATGGTATAATGCAGCCCTTCGGTAACTATAGCAGGAGATAGCAATGGTTCGCAAACTCGTGATGCTGTTTTTCCTCGCCACCGTGCTGAGCGCGTGTGGCGCCAGCGGCGATACAACCGTCCCAGACCCGCCCAAGTCGGCGGTGTACGCGCCAGGGGCCAATGCCAAGATCGACGGCGTGATCGCCGGGTGGCAGACCGGCGCGTGGGGCGAGATGACTAAGGACGGGGTCAAGGCCGAGAGCAAGCTAGAGAAAGTCTACACCTCGACGGCGTCGCTCGACGAGCTCAATGCATTTTACAACAGCCTGGTGGATAAAGGCTGGATGCGGGTCTCGGCGATGCCTGGCGTCAAGGCACCGTACCTGCTCAGCGGCTACGATCACGGCACCACATCGCTGGTGGTCGGCGCCATCGACGCGACGCAGTTCGGCGGCACGGGGACAGTGATCTACACCCTCAAGGGCGTCAAGTAGCGAAGCCCTTCGGGCTGGTGGAGGCGTCCCCCGCCGGCGGTCTGAATGCCGCGGCTGCGGCAGGCGAAGCCCTGCGGGCTGGCTGGGCCACACACTTCTATCACGTACAACCCCTCGTGACGTACCAAGACGTTATGAGGGGTTATTTTAGCAATACCTGGAGACACGTGTGCTTTTTCCAACGACCCGGCAGCTCATTGGGCATCATAATCTCATGCTTGTGGCTGGGCCTATCTTGCTGCTGCTCAGCGCACTGGCATTTTATACCTCGAATCAATCGAAGCATCGTACAAATATTGATTTTACTACGATACAGCCGTTTGGCATGGGATTGGTGCTTGTACTTTTAGGTGCGGTGTTTACATTTGCCCTGATCGCTGGTCTCAGCCAATCGCTTCGCGCTCGCGTCGACCTCGCACAGATCGCGGCGATTCGCGTCAGCGCGCTCGATGAGGAAGGAGAGGTGGTGGGGAAGCCGCATATCCTGACTGGAGCTCAGCTGCGGGATGGGATGCAGACGCTGACACTGGCGCGCAATTACCCTTATTCACCGAAAGCGCGGTTGTCCAACGGCTATCTGATCGAACTTCAGCTCATCGGTGAGCGCAAGTTTGGGCCGCACGCATTAACCGTGTACCGCACCAGCCGCATGCCGCGCGACCCCGATGACGGCCATACGGTAGCCGTAGTGATACCGCGTCTGATACCTGATCCTCAGTGGGCTGGCACGTATGATGCGCCAGAATTTCACGCCTGGATTCGCCGCGCCATCGACCCGCTCTTTGCATCGCCATGATCGTGGCCCGGCACCGCACGCTGCGATGCCGGGCCACGTTGGTAGCTGCGGGGAGACGGAGGTTACTTCGTCAGCGCCAGGACGGATTGCTGCACCAGGTTGATCACCGGCGTCGGGATAATGCCGAAGACCACGATCGCTGCGGCGGCGATGCCCATGCCGAGCGTCACGCCGCGCCCGCTGTCGCTCGGCATCTCGCGCGACGGGTCGCGGAGCAGCATGGTGACGACGATACGCAGGTAGTAGAACGCCCCGATCACCGAGACCACCACGGCCAGCACCGTCAGCCAGGCCAGCCCGGCGTCCCACGCCGCCGAGAAGACGTACACCTTGCCGAGGAACCCGGCGGTGAGCGGGACGCCGGCCAGCGAGAGCATGGCGATGCTCATGGCGGCGGCGAGGCCGGGGTGGCGCTGCGCCAAGCCGGCGAGATCCTGCATATCCCAGGCCGCCTCGCCGCGCTGCTCTAGGGCGATCAGCACCGCGAAGGCCGCCAGATTGGTCAGCGCGTAGGAGACCAGGTAGAAGAGCAGCGCCTCGCTCGCCCGCCCGGGATTGCCGAGCAGCGCCATCAGCAGGTAGCCGGCCTGCCCGATGCTGGAGTAGGCCAGCATGCGCTTGACGTTGCGCTGCGCCAGCGCGCCGATGTTGCCCCACAGCAGCGTGATCGCCGCCAGCGCCGCCAGCGCCGGTACCCATATCGCCCGCTCGGTCGGCAGCGCGCCCATCAGGAAGCGCGCCAGCGCCGCCAGCGCCGCCGCCTTGCTGCCCACCGACATAAACGCGGTAATCGGCGTCGGCGCACCCTCGTAGACATCTGGGGTGTACATCTGGAATGGCGCGATCGAGACTTTGTAGCCCAGCCCGACCACCACCAGCGCCGCGCCGGCCAGCAGATAGCTGTGATCCTCGGCCACCAGCGTCGCTCGCGAGAGGTACTCGGCGATGGTGGCCAGGTTGGAGCTGCCAGTGCCGCCGTAGACCAGCGCGATGCCGAACACCAGGAAGCCGGTGGCGAACGCGCCGATCAGCAGGTACTTCATCGCCGCCTCCTCAGAGGCGATCTTGGGCAGCGCGAAGCCCACCAGCACGTAGAGCGTGATCGAGAGCAGCTCCAGCCCGATGAACATCACGACCAGATCGTTTCCCTGCCCGAGCAGCAGCATCCCGCCGGTGGCGAGCAGCAGCAGAACGTAGTACTCGCCGCGCTCGATCCCGTGGCGCGCCAGATAGTCGAGCGAGATCAGAATGGTGATGATGGTGATCGCCAGCACGATCCAGCTGATCGTCAGCCCGAAGTTATCCAGCCGGATCGAGCCGCTGAGCGTCGTGCGGTCGCTGCCCCAGAGCGGCACGCCGGCCAGCGCCGCCACCACAAGGCCAACGATCGCCAGGTACCCGGTGGTCTTCTTACTTCCAGCGGGGATGAACAGGTCGATGACCGTCAGCCCGACCGCCCAGCCGAAGATGATCAGCAGCTGCGCGACGACGGCGATGTCCACTGCGGGAAGTTGAATATCTGGCATAGCGTTTCCTAGGCAATCATTTGAAGTTCACTCGGTTGACGCTTTTTGCCTGCGGCAGCGCGGAACAACTGTTTATCTGCTGCTGCGCAGCGGAGCTGCGCAGCAGCAGGGCAAGGAGATTATACGTCGTGCGTATAGTTAATCGTCAATTCGTTACCGCGAGGCGACGATCGCGCCGAACTGCTCGGCGAACTGGTTGACCGACGTTTGCATCGGGCCGAAGATCAGGTTGGGGTACAGCCCGATAGCGATCGTCGGCACCAGCAGCGTCACCAGCAGCACCGCCTCGCGCGCCGTCAGATCCGGCATGTGCATGCCGTTGACATCGCCCATGAACGCCATGCGGAACATCCGCAGCATGTAGACCGCCGAGAGGATCACGCCGATCGCCGCGAACGTCACAAAGCCGTAGCCGATGCTCGGCGAGAGCCACGCGCCCTGCATGATGCTGAACTCGCCGATGAAACCATTGAGGCCAGGCAGCCCGATCGAGGCCATCATCATCACAAATGCCAGGCTGCCGAGGATAGGCGCGGCCTTCCAGACGCCGCTGAAATCGGCCAGGTCGCGGCTGTTGCCACGCTGCGCCAGCATCCCGACGATCAGGAACAGCGCGCTCATGGTGATGCCAGAGTTGACCATCGCCAGCACGGCCCCGGCGATGCCGAGCGGGTGGATGGCGAAGATCCCGAGCACGATGAAGCCGAGGTGCGAGATCGAGCCGTAGGCCAGCACCCGCTTCATATCGCGCTGGGTGGCGGCGGTCCAGGCGCTCGCCAAAATCGAGATCACCGCCAGCGTGGCGAGCGCCGGGCCGGCCCACACCGCCGCCGCCGGGAAGAGCTGGATGTTGAAGCGAATCAGGCCGTACGCGCCGATCTTGATCATCATACCGGCCACATCCACCGCGCCGGAGCTCGGGGCTGCCTCGTGGGCCTGCGGCATCCAGGTGTGAAACGGCCAGACCGGCACCTTGACGATGAAGCCGGCCAGGAATAGAAAGAACAGCACCCGCTCGGTGGTTTGATCTAGCCGCAGATTGCCGAGCTGCATGCTCGCCAGGATCGTTGCGTGGTCGAAACTATAGACGCCGGTCTGTGCGCCGTGGGCCAGGTAGAGCGCGATGATGCCGACCAGCATGAACACCGACCCGGCGAACGGGTAGAGGAAGAACTTGGTGGCCGCCGCGACTCGCCCCTCGCCGCCCCAGCGCCCGATCAGCAGCGCTGTCGGCACCAGCGTCAGCTCGAAGAAAACATAGAACAGCAGCATATCCTGCGCCACAAACACGCCGGTCATCCCGCTCGCCAGCAGGAGCAATAGGGTGGTGAATAGCCGCTCGTCTTTGGCCACCGTGTCCCAGCTCGCGATCAGCGAGATCGGCGTGAGGAACGTGGTCAGGATCACCAGCCACAGGCTGATGCCATCGACCGAGAGCCGGTAGCTCAGGCCCCAGCCGGGCACCCACGGCAGGCTATCGACAAACTGATACCCGGTGGTGCGGCGGTCGAAGCCGAAGACCACGAGCAGCGAGATCAGAAATGCCGCGAGCGCGAACGCCAGCGAGACCTGGCGGATGAGCCGGGTCTGCGCCGTGGGCAGCAGCTGCAGCGCGAGCGCGCCGATGGCCGGGAGCCATACCACCAGCGAGAGCAGCGGGAAGCCAGCAAGTTGATTCACAGTATCCTCTAATGCTATGGGCGCAGGGCGAAGTAGCCGACGATCATGATCACGCCCACCAGAAACGCGAGCGCGTAGTTGCGCACCAGGCCGCTCTGGGCGGCGCGCAGGCCGTTGGCAATCTGACCAAACACCCGCCCGGGACCCTCGACCAGCACCCCATCGATGCCATCGCGGTCGACCTGCTCATCGAGCACGGCCGCGAACGCGCGGTAGGGCCGCGCGATCAGTCGATCGTAGAGATAGTCGAGCCCCCAGCCGATCTCCGCGCCCTTCCAGATATCGCCCGTATAGTGCTCGGCTGGGTCTGGCCGGCCTGGGCGGATCTGCCCCTGTGCCGGTTTGGCGTAGATCCACCAGCCGAGGTACATCGCCCCGGCGCTCAGCAGCGTGACCACGGCCGCCAGCACCCAGTATGAGAGCTCATAGACCGTCTCAGGCTCGTTGAGCACAGGCTTGAGG
Organism: Roseiflexaceae bacterium; assembly: GCA_043754595.1. GTDB lineage: Bacteria > Chloroflexota > Chloroflexia > Chloroflexales > Roseiflexaceae > JAYUUK01. The sequence continues at coordinate 24,897 of JAYUUK010000430.1, forward strand.
AAATCGCCGAGCCAGTGTAGCCCAGGCGCGTTGATCAGCCCACCGAGGATCGCCCCGAGCGCCAGGATCAGTATCGGCCAAGACATCGCCGGGATCGGGTGGGCGTGGCTGCCCGCCGGCTGTCTGCCGAGCGGGATGAGCGTCTCGTGCGCCTCATAGCTCGCGTCGCGCTGCTTGCCCCAGAAGATCAGGGCCAGCTGCCGACCCATGTAGAACGCGGTCAGCAGCGATGCCACGATGAGCATGAAGCCGACGGCGATGCTCTGCACGCCAAACCAGGCGCGGATGATGATCTCATCTTTGGACCAAAACCCGGCGAATGGGAAAATGCCGGAGAGCGAGAGCGCGCCGATCAGATAGATAATGAAGGTCGTCGGCATCTTAGTGCGCAGCCCGCCCATCTTGCGCATATCCTGGGTCTCGTTGGTGCCATGAATGATCGCGCCGGCCGCCAGGAACAGCAGCGCTTTGAAGATGCCGTGGGTCAGCAGGTGGAACATCGCCGCGACGTAGCCGCCCATGCCGACGGCGGCGATCATGAACCCGAGCTGCGAGATGGTGGAGTAGGCGAGCACGCGCTTGATATCGAACTGCGTCAGCGCTGCCGATGCGCCGAGCAGCGCCGTCACAAACCCGATCGTCACCGTCAGCCCGGCCGCAGACGGCGACGAGTCGAATAGGACGTGGGTGCGGACGATCAGGTAGACGCCGGCGGTGACCATAGTGGCAGCGTGGATCAGCGCCGAGACCGGCGTGGGGCCGGCCATGGCATCTGGCAGCCAGACGTAGAGCGGCAGCTGCGCCGATTTCCCGGTCACGCCGAGCAGCAGCAGCATCGCGATCGCGGTAGTCACGCCGATCTCGCCGAGGTTGCCGACGGAGATAGTGGTGAAGCCGAGCTCCGGCACGCGGTCCAGGAAGCTGGTGATGCCGAGCTCCGGGTGGCTGATGAACGAGAGCGAGCCGAGCCGCGAGAAGATCGCCATCATCGCCAGCAGGATGCCGACATCGCCGATGCGATTGACGACGAAAGCCTTCATCGCCGCCGCGCTTGGGTTGAGATCGGGCTCGACGCGCTCGCGGTCGAAGTAGTGGCTGATCAGCAGGAACGAGCACAGCCCGACGCCCTCCCAGCCGAGGAACAGCAGCAGCATATTCTCGGCCATCACCAGGATCAGCATGGAGAAGACGAACAGGTTGAGCGCCGCGAAGTAGCGGGTCGGGCGCGAGTCGCCGCGCATGTAGC
>JAYUUK010000431.1:0-8513 GCA_043754595.1 Roseiflexaceae bacterium
TCCTATCTAGGTTATAAAGTGTGGTATACTGATGCACATGTTCGTGGGTGTTCGACGGCATAGACACATGAGGTGGATGATGGCGCCTGTTCCTGACGATTTGGTGGCGTTTCTGGAAACGCCGTGTGATAGGCGCGAGTATCGTCGCGGCCTTGCCGTGAAACTGGTCTTTCAAGGCTATCTGTATGCGGCGATCAGCGAGATGTTACAGGTGACGCCAGGCTTTATCAGTCAGGCAAAAGCGGCGTATCTGCGTGCCGGTGTTGCCGGATTGCGACTTAACTATACCGGTCGTCATCCCTATCTCTCGGTCGATGAACGACAACATGTGCTTGACTGGCTGCGCACGCAGGCGGCCTGGTCGGTTGAATCCCTCAAGACCCATCTCGAAACGACGTATAACGTCCGGTATCGATCAGAACAGAGTTATTACACCTTGCTCGCTGCGGCGGGTATCACGTACAAAAAAGCACACCAGACGAATCCAGCAAAGGATGTGAGGCAGATTGCCGCAAAAAAAAAGAGATCGACGCCATCCTAACGCCGCTCGCACCCGCTATTGTCGAGAAACAGGTGGTCGTCCTTTACCTTGACGAATGTCATCTCACATGGGATGATGCGTGCGGCTATGTGTGGGGGCCGAGTGATCGACGTATCGCACTTCCGATTGGGAACCAGCGTGCGCGACAAACCTATTATGGAGCAATCGACGCGCTCACGGGTGATCTCTGTGTGATACCACTCCCAACCGGTGATACCGAGTGGACCATTGTCTTTGTCGAATATCTTCGGCAACACTACGCCGAAAAGCGACTTATTCTTTGTTGGGATGGTGCATCCTATCATCGCAGTACGGACATGCGTGACTATCTTGAAGGCACCAATCTGCATTATGCGCGACAGGACTGGCCGCTGACCTGTATTCAATTTGCACCCTATGCCCCCGAGCAAAATCCGATCGAGCATGTCTGGTTACGTGCAAAACAATATATACGTCACCAGTGGCATCGCTGCCAAGACACGTTTCAGAGCGTTACCGATCTTTTTGAAGAAGCAATAAATACGATCTCATTTAACTTCCCAAAGTTACGCATGTATCTCCCGGATTTAGAACCAAATTAGGATTGCTATAGCATTCCTATCAGAGAGGGAAAGGAAGGATCTCGGGGACACCCAGAGGGTACCCGGCCCCCACCCCCCCCGCTGCGCACTGCGCGTTTACAACGCACGTAGGATAGCTATAGCATAGCAGAAAGAAAACATCCGTTCAACAAGCGACAGATTACCGCGATGCTGTCAGCCGGCAATGGCGGCGCTATGGCCGGCGCGGCACTTTGCGCGATACGTTATAATCGACGGAGCGGCGCTGCGCTGAGATTATCGGTCTGGCGGATGCGTCGTGCGGGCAGGCACCAATGGTATGGAGAAAGGGTGGGAGGATGGCGAAGAAGTGGGTCTATCTCTTCAGCGAGGGGAGCGCCAGCATGCGCGTGCTGCTCGGCGGCAAGGGTGCCGGTGTGGCCGAGATGACCCGCACCGGCGTCCCCGTCCCGCCCGGCTTCACGATCTCGACAGAGGCGTGCAACGCGTTCTACGAGTATGGTAAAGAGTTTCCTGAAGGCATGTGGGCGCAGTCGCTCGAGGCGCTCAAAACCGTCGAGCGCCAGGTCGGCAAAAAGTTCGGCGACGCCGAAAACCCGCTGCTGGTCTCGGTGCGCTCGGGGGCGAGCGAGTCCATGCCTGGCATGATGGACACGGTGCTTAACCTCGGGCTGAACCGGCAGACGCTGGAGGGGATCGCGCGGCAGACGGGCAATGCGCGCTTCGCGGCGGACGCCTACCGGCGCTTCATCCAGATGTTTGGCAAGATCGTCCTCGGCGTAGACAGCGAGAAGTTCGAGCACGCGCTCCAGAGCGTCAAGGGGCGCGAGCGGCAGGACACGGACCTGAGCGCCGATGAGCTCACGACGATCGCGGAGCGCTTCAAGCAGCTAATCAAGGACCACGCCGGCCGTGACTTCCCCGAGAACCCGTATGAGCAGCTGAATATGGCGATCGCTGCGGTCTTCCGCTCGTGGATGGGCCGGCGCGCCATCGACTACCGCCGCCACGAGAAGATCGCCGACACGCTCGGGACGGCGGTGAACGTCCAGGCGATGGTATTTGGCAACATGGGCGATGACAGCGCCACCGGCGTAGCCTTCTCGCGCAATCCGGCCACCGGCGAGAGCGACTTGTTCGGCGAGTATCTGGCCAACGCGCAGGGCGAGGATGTCGTGGCCGGTATCCGCACGCCGCACAGCATCGCGCAGATGCGCGAGCGGCTGCCGGCCTCGTACGATGAGTTCGTGACCATCGCGCGCAAGCTGGAGGCCCACTACAAAGATGTCCAGGATATGGAGTTCACCATCGAGCGCGGCAAGCTCTGGATGTTGCAGACCCGTACGGCCAAGCGCACCGGGATCGCCGCCGTCAAGATCGCCGTCGACATGGTGCGCGAGGGCGTGATCGACCGGCACACCGCGCTGATGCGGGTGCGGCCGGAGATGCTCAACCAGTTTCTATTCCCGATCGTGGACCCCAAGGCCGCCGCCCACGCGCAACTGCTGGCCAAAGGGCTGGCGGCCGGGCCTGGCGCGGCGGCAGGGCGGATTGTGCTCGACCCTGACATCGCCGTGGAGCGGGCGTCGCGCGGCGAGCGGGTGATCCTGGTGCGCAATGAGACCTCGCCCGAGGACTTCCACGGGATGCTGGCGTCGGCGGCGATCCTCACCGCGCGCGGCGGCCTGACATCGCACGCCGCGGTTGTGGCGCGGCAGCTCGGTAAGTGCTGCATCTGCGGCTGCGACGAGCTGGAGATCGACCGCGAGGCTGGCACCATCCACCTCACCGGCAGCGGCGTAACCCTGCGCGCCGGCGACCACATCACCGTCGACGGGCACGCCGGGCTGGTCTACGGCGGCAGGATCGCCACCCAGGACAGCGAGGTGCTGCAGGTGATCGCCGGGCAGCGACCCGAGCACGAGTCGACGCTCTACGACTACTTCACCACGTTTCTCGGCTGGGCCGACGACGTCCGATCGCTCGGGGTGCGCGCCAACGCCGACACCCCGGCCGACGCGCGGACGGCGCGGCGCTTCGGGGCGCAGGGAATCGGGCTGTGCCGCACCGAGCATATGTTTTTCGAGGGCGACCGGATCGACGCGATGCGGCAGATGATCGTGGCCGAGACTCCCGAGGCGCGCAAGGCGGCGCTGGCCAAGATCGAGCCGCTGCAGCGCGGCGATTTTGCGCAGATCTTCCGCGAGATGGACGGCCTGCCGGTGACGATCCGCACGCTCGATCCGCCGCTGCACGAGTTTTTGCCGCACGAGCCGGCCGAGATCGCGGCGCTGGCGCAGCAGCTCGATATCCCCACGGCGCGGCTGGCCGCCAAAGTCGAGAGCCTGCGCGAGGCTAACCCGATGCTCGGGTTTCGCGGCTGCCGCCTCGGCGTGGTCTACCCCGAGATCTCCGAGATGCAGGCGCGGGCGATCTTCGAAGCCGCCGCCATCTGTCTGGCCGAAGGCGTGCGGGTGCTGCCCGAGATCATGATCCCGCTCGTCGGCGATGTCAGCGAGCTGAAGATGCAGGCCGATATCGTGCGACGCGCTGCCGACGAGGTCATGAGCCGCACCGGGCAGCCGATCACCTATCAGATCGGGACGATGATTGAGGTGCCGCGCGCCGCGCTCACTGCCGATAAGATCGCCGCCGTTGCCGAGTTCTTCTCGTTCGGCACCAACGATCTGACGCAGACGACGTTTGCGATGAGCCGCGATGACTCGGGGCGCTTTCTGCCGCGCTATGTCGAGCAGAAGCTGCTGCGCGACGACCCGTTCCAGGTGTTGGATCAGGAGGGCGTCGGGCAGCTGATCGAGCTGGGTGTGGCCCGCGGCCGCAAGACCCGGCCTGCGATCAAGACCGGGATCTGCGGCGAGCACGGCGGCGAGCCGGAGAGCGTCAAATTCTGCCACCGCGCTGGGCTGGACTACGTCTCGTGCAGCCCGTACCGGATCGTGATCGCCAGGCTCGCCGCCGCGCAGGCCATCCTTGAGGCACCGAAGAAATGAGCGATGTGACAGGCCAGGCCGCTGGGCTGCTCGGTGGAGAAGCAGCGAGCGTCGCGAGACGCGAGACCGTCGGGCTACTCGGGATCGGGCGAATGGGCCAGGCGATCGGCGATCGGCTGCTCGGCGCCGGGTTCCCGCTCGTGGTCTGGAACCGCACGCCGGCACGCGCCGCTGCGCTGGTAGCAGCAGGGGCGCAGCTGGCCGAGACCCCGGCGGCGCTGGTGGCGCGGGCGACGATGGTGCTGACGATTCTGACCGACGATCGGGCGGTGCAGCAGGTGTACAATGGCGCAGATGGGCTGCTGAGCGCGCCGGCGGCGGGGCGGCTGTTCATCGAGATGAGCACCATCCGCCCAGCCACGATCGATGCGCTCGCGCCGCTGGTGGCGGCGCGCGGTGCGTCGCTGCTGGACGCGCCGGTGTCTGGCACCGTCGAGCCGGCGCGCAACGGGCAGCTGATGGCGCTGGTGGGCGGAAGCGCGTCCGATCTGGAGCGGGCGCGGCCGGTGCTGGACGCCTGCTGCCGCCGGATCGTCCATCTTGGGCCGAGCGGGAGTGGCACCACCATGAAGATCGCGCTGAACATGCCGATGGCGATCTTCTGGGCCGCGCTGGGCGAGTCGCTGGCGATCGGGACGCAGCGCGGGCTGGATCTGGCGCAGATGCTCGATGTGGTGCTGGACTCGCCGGTGGCGCTGCCGGCGCTCAGGAGCAAGGTGCCGCTGCTGCTCGGGGCCGAGCAGGATGTCGCCTTCGATGTGACCGGCGTGCGCAAAGATCTGCTGGCGATGGTGGCGAGCGCGCAGGATGTTGGCGTCCCGACGCCCACCGGGTCGGCGGCGCTGGCGCAGTTCGCCGGGGCGACGGCGGCGGGCTACGGCGAGCGCGATCTTTCGGCTGTGATCCGCTATATCATCGATGTTGCCAGGAACTCATACAGGTGAATATCACACTTCGCGCCTATCGCGACGAGAACGATACGGCGCGCATGGTGGCACTTGCGCGGCGGCAGCCGCTTGAGTACCCGCACGCCATCGCGCTGCCCTACCGGCTCTCAGCGATCCAGCGCCCCGAGACGGCGACGATCGCGCTGTGGCAGGGCGACGATGGCGAGTTGCTGGCCTTCACCCACGTCCACGAGCACTGGCGGGCGCTGGACTACGCCATCCACCCGAGGATCGATGAGCATCTGCTGGCCGAGCCGCTGATGCTATGGATCGCCGAGCTGCTGGATCGGCGCGCGGCGCGCGGGCAGCCGCAGGAGCCGCTGTTCATCGATGTGGCCGACCATAACACCACGCTGCTGGCGATGCTGGCGCGGAACGGGTTTGTGCCGGCTGCGAACCGCGCGAGCATCTACCTGCGCCACCTCAACGACGTCATCCCGACGCCTGGGCTGCCGGCTGGCTGGGAGGCGCGGCCGCTGCGCGAGGCCGATCTTGCGGCGGCCGTGCTGCTGGCGAGCATCACGCTCGGCAGCGCGGCGATCCCGATGTCGTGGCGACGACGGATGATGCGGTCGAGCGCCTATCTACCGGCGCTGGACATCCTAGTCACCGCTGCCGATGGCTCGCCTGCGGCGTTCAGCATCGGCTGGCTTGACGCTCGGAGCGGGATCGGCCAGATCGAGCCGCTCGGTATCCACCCGCAGCACCGCGGGATCGGGCTCAGCCGGTCGCTGGTGCTCGATATGCTCTGGCGGCTACAGGCCCATGGCGCCACCACCGCGCTGGTCACGCCCTTCGAGGATGACCACAGCGCGATCCGGCTCTACACCGCGTTTGGCTTCGAGCTGCAGACCCGCTTCGTCACGTTAATGCGGATGGGGTAGGTGGCGGGTCGCCATCACGCGTCTGCGGCGGCCACGCCCGAACGGATGGCGTAGCGCACCAGGCCGGCGATATGGTCATCGGCATCCCCTTCGCCCGTGCGTCGTCAGGATCGCCCAGATTGTCGTTGTAGCGGTGCTAGCGAGCATACCACAGGTGCGGGCGTCCATCCTAAGGTTATCGCTCGCCTCGCCCTAGAAGTTTCCCTACTAGCGGCGCTGCCGACGATGGTGTATGCTTGTCTGGGACACGGAAGCGCGGTTGTCTAGCGAGCGAGGCGAGATGATACCAGAGCCACCGCGATCACCGAGCGGACGGGCATCTCGACGGAGCAGGCGACGCAGGCGGTTCAGGTAGTCGCCGAGTATCTCAAGCGCAATCTGCCGGCACCGATCGCTGCGCAGGTCGACGGCATCCTCGGCGGTCAGGCGGGCGGCGATATTGCCGGGCAGGCACAGCAACTGCACGGCGGCATATTTGGCTCGCGCTAGCTCGAAGCGCATCTCATTACGAAAGGGAGTATATGGCACACAAAATCAGCGAGATCAAGGGCCTCGACGCCGCGCTGCATGGGAAGCTCGCCGAATCCGGCGTCACCACCGTCGAGCAGCTGCTTGAGCAGGCCGGCACCGCTGCCAAGCGCACGGCCCTCGCGGCGAAGGTCGGCGTCGATGGGAAGATGCTCACTGAGTGGATCAACCGCGCCGATCTCATGCGGCTGAAGGGCGTCGGCACTGAGTTCGCCAATCTGCTCGAAGAGTGCGGCGTGGACTCGTGCAAAGAGCTGCAGCACCGCGTCGCGGCCAACCTGCAGGCGAAGCTGAAGGCCGCCAACGATGAGCACCACATCACGCATCACGCGCCGACGGTGGCGCAGGTTGAGGAGTGGATCGCAGAGGCGGCGACGTTCGCGGCAGCCTAGTGCCTTTTATCGGCCGCGCCTGCCGCGCCCCGCGCTGGCGTACCATCATCATCGATGCAGCGACACAGCACTAGAGATTGGTGCTGTGTCGCTGCATCGTCCTTTACCGTCCAGGCGAGTATCTTTGGGCCGATGACAGCGCCGAAGACGTATGTAGCTGCTTCCACAGAGGATTCGCGCTATGCGACCACACCACGATGCCGATGTGCGCTGGCTGCGCGATCGCCTCATGTTCGTGGGATTTGGCGTGGGGCTGCTGCTGCTGACGGCGGTGAGCGGCACGGCCTACCAGTAGACGGCCACGCTGATCGACGCCGCCGAGTGGGTCAGCCCTACGCATCAGGTGCTCGAGCGAATCGCGGCGATGCGACAGCGCGCGGTAGGTGGCGAGAGCCTTGACATCCTGAGCATGCACGAGCGGGCCACGCTGATCGGCGGCGCGCTGGCAATCGAGTCGCGCATCGGCGGCGGCACGATCATCGTCGCGACCGTTCCGCTGCCGCGATCGGCGAGCTAGCGCAGTTTCGCGCTGCGTTGTGCACATCGCGCGAACGTTTGCCGGCGACGCGGCAATCGACAATAGCCGATCGCTCAAGAGTCAACGCACAGGGCTACGTTGCTGTGGGCGTAGACTTTCAGCTGCAGAAGATGTGGTGTTATTTTGCAGGAACCATTTTTGTGCGCTAAAACCCGCCCTCATGGAAGTATAGCATGACCACCAGAGCGAGTTCGTCAGCGGGATGTGGGGAAGTGGAGGAAGACAACACCTGAGGCGATGGCGCGCTGTATATGCCGCGGGTGGACGGCGATGCGGGTCCAGGTGATGCCTGCCGGGCTCGCCCCGGCGCAGCACAGCACGGTGACACGCCCGGTCGAGTGGAGTGCGCTGATGATGCCACGCACCACGCCGCCGTCGCGCTGGACGTCCACGAGCATCCCGCGCCGTAACGCGTTCGCCGGCAGCGCGCCGCCGGTCTCGGCGGGGATGACCGTCACCTTGCCGGTGACAGGCTCGATGACGACGGCGCGGTTGATGGTGATGCGGCGCTTGATGGTCGTGCGGTAGCGGACGTAGCCGGCGGTGAGCGCAGTGCTGCGCGGGTAGTTGCGGGCGCTGAAGCGCTGTTTGCTGGCGCGGCCGATCGGCTTGGCGACGAGGACGCTTGCGCCGGCGGGCTGGTGGAGCAGCGCCTGAAGCGCCGGCGCGAGCGCCCCGATCGCGTCGTCATCCCGCCCGACCCACCAGACCTTTCGCCCCGTGGCGCGCGCCAGCAGCCGCATGGTCCCGCGCTGATACGCGCCCGCTCGGTTCGCCTGTGGCGCGGCGCGCAATCGTATCCGCAGGCGCATCCCCGCCGCGGCGAGCGTCTGGTCGCCCTTCTGCGCATTGCACCGTCGGCACGCGAGCACACAATTGTTCCATGCGTCGGTGCCGCCACTGCTCCGCGGGACGATGTGGTCGATGGTGAACACGCCCGCGGTGGTGCCGTAGTAGGCGCATTGCGGCCGCTTCGTACCAGTCGCCGGGTCGGGGAGGCCATAGACCGCGATGAGCCGCCGCCGCAGCCGCGCGCGTCCGATGTCCTGGGCGTCGAAGGGCGCTTGGATAGACGGATCGAGCAGGACAATCTGACTGATCGGCATCAGCTT
>JAYUUK010000432.1:0-8494 GCA_043754595.1 Roseiflexaceae bacterium
GCCGCCGATGGCCCGAGCGGGGTGCAGCAGGCGCTCGATGCGCCGCCGAACCTGATCGTCCTGGACGTGATGCTGCCGGGGCTGGATGGGCTGGAGGTCTGCCGCCAGATCCGCAGCTTCTCCGATGCCTACATCCTGATGTTGACCGCCAGGAGCGACGAGATCGACCGGGTAGTGGGTCTAGAGCTCGGCGCGGACGACTACCTGACCAAGCCGTTCTCGCCGCGCGAGCTGGTGGCGCGGATCAAGGCGCTGCTGCGGCGGCCGCGCTCCGCTGTCCAGGGAGCGGCGGCCCCGGAACTGCGGCGCTTCGGCCCGCTCCAGATCGCCATCGATGCGCGCGAGGTGATGGTGAGTAGCCAGGTCATCGCGCTGACCCCGATCGAGCTGGGTCTGCTACTGGCGCTCACCGCCTACCCGGGTAGCGTGCTGACCCGCGCGCAGCTGCTCGAGCAAGTCTGGGGCACCAGCTACGCCGATGATGACCACGTCGTCGATGTCCACGTCGCCAATCTGCGGCGCAAGCTCGGCGCGCCGGAGTGGATCGCCACAGTGCGCGGCGCCGGCTATCGCTTCGTCGGAGGCAGCTGATGCCGCTGCGCGCCAGGCTGCTGATTGCCCACTGCCTGGTGGTGGGGGCCGCGCTCACCACGCTGCTGCTCGTCGCGCTGCTGCTGGCGCCGACCATCCACGACCGGCTGATGACCGAGATGGGCGTGCCGCTCCACGACGACCTCGGCGAGATGACCGCCATGGCCAGCGCGACCGAGCATGCGTTCCGGGCTGCGATGATCCAGGGTTTGCTGATCGCCGCGCCGGTGGCGGCGGCCGTGGCGCTGCTGGCCGGGCTGATCACCTCGCGCCAGATCGTCGCCCCGATCGCCGGGCTGCTCGGCGCGAGCCAGCGGATCGCCGCCGGCCACTACGACGAGCGGGTGCCTGAGCGCGGCGACGCCGAGCTGCTGACGCTGGCGGCGCAGTTCAACACGATGGCCCAGGAGCTTGAGCAGACCGAGCGCCGCCGCCGCGAGCTGATCGCCGACGTGGCCCATGAGCTGCGCACGCCGCTGGCCACCATCCAAGGCTACGCCGAGGGGCTGTTAGACGGCGTGGTGGCCGCCGACGCCGCGACGTGGGCGCTGCTGCGCGATGAGGCGGCGCGTCTGGCGCGGCTGACCGACGCGCTGCGCGACCTGTCGCTGGCCGAATCGCATCAGCTGGCGCTCCATATTCAGCCGACGCCGGCGCACGAGCTGCTGGACCGAGCCATGGCGGTGATCGCGCCGCAGTACGCCGAGAGAGGCGTGGCGCTCAGCGCCGACGCGGCTAGCGCGCCGGGGGCGGTGCGCGTCGATGCCGATAAGATGGCGCAGGTGCTGATCAACCTGCTCGGCAATGCGCTGCGGGCCACGCCCGGCGGCGGCGCGGTGCGGGTCGTGGCCACGCAGCGCGATGGGCGGACCACGATCATCGTGCGCGACAATGGCGGCGGCATCGCGCCAGAAGATCTGCCACACCTGTTCGAGCGCTTCTACCGCGCCGACCCGTCACGCTCGCGGCGCACCGGCGGCAGCGGCGTCGGGCTGACGATCGCCCGCGCGATCGTCGAGGCCCACGGCGGGACGCTGACCCTCAGCAGCGACGGCATCGGGCTCGGCGCGACGGCGACGATCGTGCTGGCGGCGTCGTCAGAGCGGCCGTAGGGCAATTAACTATTGATTATTGACTATTGCAATTCCAAATAAAGTAGGGAGAGAAGATCTTAGGGGCTGTGCCCCAAACACCCCACTTGCGGCAGCGCCTCAGAAAACAAGCGTGATGGCGCGAGCTGCGCCGTGCGTCAGCACCCGCAGCTGAGCGCAGGCTACGATCGGTGCGGGGCGCGGCACGCCGACGGCGCAACGCACGAGCGCCTGTTTGCCCCACCGGCGCGCGGCAGCAGTCAACAGTCAATTGCTCAATAGTCAATGTGCTAGCGGGTGTTGCGGGTATCGACGAGGGCGCGCGCCCGCTCGCGGATCATGGCAAAATCGTAGCCGCTGTGGTCGGTCACGATCATCACTAGGTCGGCGGATGCGAGCGCGGCGCCGAGATCGGGCACGCTGGTGTAGCGGGTCTCCTCGACGAGGGCGCTGGCCACGAATGGATCGTGGTAGCTGACGCGCGCACCCTTCTGGTGGAGCAGATGGATGATATCGAGCGCCGGGCTCTCGCGCACATCGTCCACGTCTTTTTTGTAGGCCACGCCGACGATCAGCACATCGCTGCCATTGACCGCCTTGCCGGCGTCGTTGAGCGCGTCCTGGGCCTTCTGCACCCAGTAGTGCGGCATGTTGGTATTGATCTCGCTGGCCAGATCGATGAAGCGCGCGGTATAGTTGAGCGTCTTCATCTTCCACGAGAGGTAGAGCGGGTCGATCGGGATGCAGTGGCCGCCGAGGCCGGGGCCGGGGGTGAACTTCATAAAGCCAAACGGCTTCGTGGCAGCGGCGTCGATCACCTCCCAGGCGTCGATGCCGAGCTTATCGCACATCAGCAGCACCTCGTTGACCAGGCCAATGTTGACGGCGCGGAAGGTATTTTCCAGCAGCTTGACCATCTCGGCGGCCTCGGGGCTGCTCACCGGCACCACGCGGTCGATGGCGGCCTCGTACAGGCTGCGGGCGGCGCTGAGGCACTCGGACGTCACGCCGCCAAGAACTTTTGGCGTATTGTAGGTGGTCCAGTCGGTGCGGCCAGGGTCGACGCGTTCTGGCGAGAAGGCGAGGAAGTAATCCTGGCCGACGCGCATGCCGCGGGCTTCGAGGCGCGGCAAGATGACCTCGCGGGTGGTGCCGGGGTAGGTGGTGCTCTCCAGCGTGATCAGGTGGCCGGGGCGAAGATAGGTCGCGATCGAGTCGCTGACGTTCATGATATAGGAGATATCAGGGTCGCGGGTCTTGCGCAGCGGGGTGGGGACGCAGATGCTAAGCGCGTCGAGATCGGCGATCGTGGCAAAGTCAGCGGTGGCATCGATCCGGCCAGCGGCCACCAGGCGAGCCAGCGTCTCGCCTGGGACATCGGCGATGTAGCTCTGGCCCGCGTTAATCTGCGCCACGCGCTCGGCGCTGAGATCGAGCGCGGTGACGCGGAAGCCGGCCTCGGCGAAGACCACTGCGAGCGGCAGCCCGACGTAGCCAGCGCCGATGATCCCGACGCGCGCGCTGCGGTCGGCGATGCGGGCCAGGAGCGTCTGATAGATCGATGCAGTCATAGACGAGTCCTTTATGCATTGACGATTTTTCTGGCCTGCGGCAGCGCGGTAGCTGCTGTGTATACCGCTGCGCAGCTGCGCAGCAGCAAGAAAATGCGCTTCCATGGCGCACAGCGCCTCAGAAAAACACGCGTGATGCGTATGGGGGTTTGGGGTGCAGCCCCACTATCCCTTTCTCCGCTCACCAGGCAATCGTCAATAGAGTGAGCGGTACGCGGCGACGGTCTGCGCGAGGCCATCGATGAACGGCACGTGGGTGCGGACCCCAAGCGTCTCGCGGAGCGCGCGCGCATCGCCGAGCGAGTGGCGGACCTCGCCGGGGCGGGCCGGGGCGTGCTCGGCGGTGAACTCCGTGCCGAGCAGTTCGTTGAGCGCCTCCAGCAGATCGAGCAGGGTGATCTGCTCGCCGGTGGCGACGTTGAAGCTGCCGCTGAGCGCTGCCGGGGCGACGGCCGCCGCCAAGTTGGCCTCGACGACCGTCTGGACGAAGGTGAAATCGCGCGACTGCATCCCATCGCCGTAGATCAGCGGCGCAGTTCCGGCGAGCATGCGGGTCACGAAGCGCGGGATGACGGCGCTGTACTCGGAGTTTGGGTCCTGGCGCGGCCCGAAGACGTTGAAGTAGCGCAGCGCGATCACCGGCAGGTCGTAGGCGGCGGCGAATGCCCGCCCGTAGGCCTCGACGGCGAGCTTGGAGGCGGCGTATGGCGAGAGCGGCTCTGGCGGCATGGTCTCGACTTTGGGCAGCGTCGGCGTGTCGCCGTAGACCGACGACGACGAGGCGACGACCACCCGGCGCACGCCGGCATCGCGGGCGGCGAGCAGCACGTTGAGCGTCCCGTTGACGTTGACATCGTGGCTGAGCTGCGGGTCATCGATCGAGCGCTGCACCGAGGCGAGCGCGGCCTGGTGCAGCACGATCTCGCAGCCGACTATGGCGCGGCGCACGGCGTCTGCGTCGCGGATATCGCCATCGACGATCTCGATATCCTCGGCGAACAGTGCCAGGTTGGCGCGCCTGCCAGTGGCGAAGTTATCGAGGACGCGTACGCGGTGGCCGGCGGCCTGCAGCGTCTGCGCCAGGTGCGAGCCGATGAAGCCAGCGCCGCCAGTGATCAGATAGGTATCCACAGCCCCCCATTCCTGGCCGGCGCACCGCGCGCCGGGCGAACTCGCTGAGTATACCACTTGTTTGGCCTGCGGCACGCTTTTTTGGCCTGCGACAGCGTGGTAGCACCTCGTCTTACTACTGCGCCGCAGCAGGACGAGGTGCAGCACGGACGAAGCAAGCTGCGTCCCTACAGTATCTGTGCGGTTTGGCATTGCGCAGACACCTCTGCGGCTATCGCCGCGCGGGCGCGCGCAGCGAGCTGCGTCCCTACAGCTTTTTGGCGACGCGCTGGAGCTCGTAGAGCCGGTTGAGCGCGTCGAGCGGGGTCAGCTCGTTGAGATTCATCTGCCGGATCATCTCGATCACCGGGTTGGGGGCCAGGTCGAACAGCGAGAGCTGGCCGCGCTGCGTCGCCGCGCCGGAGGCTGATGCGTCAGGCACCGGCGCGGCGATGGCCGCAGCGGGCGGCGCCGCCGTCTTTGGCAGCTCGAAGGTGGCGAGCAGCTCGCTGGCGCGGCGGGTCACCTGGCGCGGGATGCCGGCGAGCTCGGCGACGTGGATGCCGTACGACCGGTCGGCCCCGCCGCGGCGCAGCTCGTGGAGGAAAACCACCCGCTCGTCCTGCTCGACCGCCGCCATCGAGTAGTTGCGCACCCGCGGCAGCTGCTGCTCAAGCTCGGTCAGCTCGTGATAGTGGGTGGCGAACAGCGTGCGGCAGCCGAGGCGCGGCTCGTTATGCAGATACTCGATCAAGGCCTGCGCGATCGCCATGCCGTCGTAGGTGCTCGTCCCGCGCCCGACCTCGTCCAGGATCACTAGGCTGCGGTGCGTACCTTGCGCCAGCAGCGATGCGGTCTCGGTCATCTCCACCATGAATGTGCTCTGGCCGGTGGCGATATCGTCCTGCGCGCCGATGCGGGTGAAGATCCGGTCGACGAGGCCGATCGCAGCGCTGTCCGCCGGGACGAACGAGCCGATCTGCGCCATCAACACGATCAGCGCGATCTGGCGCATCACGGTGCTCTTGCCGCTCATGTTCGGCCCGGTCACGATCAGGATCGCCTCGTCGTCGGCGTCCATCGCGGTATCGTTGGCGACGAACGCGACCTCGCGGTTTTGCTCGACCACCGGGTGGCGGCCGGCGACGATCTGCAGCCGCGCGTCATCGTGGAGCGACGGGCGGACGTAGCCGCCGCGCACCGCCGCCTCGGCGAGCGCCGCGTAGCCGTCGATCTCGGCGAGCAGCCGCGCAGTGCGCAGCAGCCGGTCGGCGTCGGCCGCGACGCCCTCGCAGATCTGGGCGAAGGCGCGGCGCTCAAGCTCGACGAGCCGCTCGCGGGCGTGGGTCAGCACCTCCTCGACCTGCTTGAGCTCCTCGGTGTAGTAGCGCTCGCCGGTGCTGAGCGTCTGCTTGCGAATATAGTCGGGCGGGACGCTGTCGGCGAGCTGTCTGGAGACCTCGATGTAGTAGCCAAATACCTTGTTGTAGTCGACGCGCAGGCTTTTGATGCCAGTGCGCTCGCGCTCGCGGGCTTCGAGGCCGGAGATATAGCGCTGTGCCTCGCGGTTGCCGCGCACGATCGTGTCGATCTCGGGCTCGAAGCCCGGCCTGATGACCCGGCGCGGCAGCTCGCCATCGGTGGCGGCGCGCAGATAGTTGGACGCGCCGAGCAGCGCTGGCGGGTCGTCGTCCAGCGCGCGCTCCAGAAACGCCAGCAGCTCGGCGCACGGGTCGAGCGACTCTGGCCCGGCATCGGCGACCGGCGCGGCATCGGCGATCGGCGCGGCATCGGCGATCGGCGCGATCTTGGCGGCGGGCGCTGCGGGCAGCGTGGCTGGTGCAGCGGCGGGGAAGGGATCGTCATCGCCAAACAGGTCGTCCTCGCCGAACAGGTCATCGTCGTGGCGGGCGACGACGACGCGCTGCGCCTCGCGGCGCTCGCGCAGGCTGGGCGCGCTGCGGGCGGCGGCCGCTGGCTCCAGCGCGAGCGGAGCATCGGCCTCGGGCGGCTCGTCAGGTGTGTCATGCACCGCGGCCGGGCTGGGCGCCGCGCTTGGCAGCTGGGCCGGCAGCCAGCCGCCGAGCGCGGCGACGATCTCCGGCAGCGAGCGCAGCCCCTCGCGCAGCCTGGCCATATCGCGCGGGGTGGCCACGCCAGCCCCCTGGACGACGCGGTTGACTACCCGCTCCATATCTCCGGCGTGGCGCAGCTGGTCGCGGACGACGGCGCGCTGCATTGTATCGTCGACGAAGTGCTGCACCGCGTCCTGGCGCAGCGCGAGCGCATCGAGCGACAGCAGCGGCTGCTGCACCCAGCGCCTGAGCAGCCGCGCTCCCATCGGCGTGCGGGTATGATCGAGCACCTGGACCAGCGAGCCCTTCTCCTTGCCGCCGCTGCCCTCCAGCAGCTCAAGGTTGCGCCGCGTCTGCGGGTCGAGGAACATCACCTCGCCGACGCTAGTGGCGCGCAGCGTGGTGAACGGGATGCGGGCGTTTGGCTGGGTCTCGGCGATATACTGTACCAGCGCGCCGGCGGCCCTGACGGCCAGCGGCCGGTCGGCGAGGCCAAAGCCGGCTAGCGAGCCGACGCGAAACTGATGCAACAGCGCGTCTGCGGCGGTGCGCCGCTCCCAACGCCATAGCGGTAGCGCCGTGACCGCGCCGTTGGCCCAGCGCGCGGCGTTCTCGCGATCCATGCGCCTGGCCACCCGCTCGCCGGGGAGCAGCAGCTCGCGCTCTTCTTTGGTGAGGAACTCGAGATCCTGCTCGAGCTTGGCGCTGGCCGGCTCGACGCCGGGCAGCCGCAGCTCAGCCTTATCCGGCACCAGCACCTCGGCCGGGCGCAGCCGCGCCAGCTCGCCGTGGGCCTGTGCTGCGGCCCGGTCGCCGCTCAGCTCGGCAGCGCAGAACTCGCCGGTGGTCAGGTCGGCGTAGGCCAGCCCGACGCGGTCGCCCTCGGCGATCAGCGCCGCCAGATAGTTGTTCTGCTCCGCCGCCAGCATGGTCGAGTCAATCACGGTGCCAGGGGTGATCACCCGCACCACCTTGCGCTCGACGAGTTTGCCGCTACTGGCGCTCTGCTCCAGCCCCGAGGCGAACACCGAGCGCGGCCGTGTGTCAGCCTTGCTCGAAGCCGTCTCCGAGATCTGCTCGGCGATGGCGACCCGGTAGCCGGCCGCCACTAGCTTGGCCACATAGCCCTCGATAGAATGGTATGGCATCCCGGCCATCGGGCAGCGCTGCTTGGCCTCGCCGCGTCGCGCGGCGGCGAAGTCCTTGTACGTCAGCGTCACATCGAGCAGCTCAGTCGCCAGCTTGGCATCGTCGTCGAAGGTCTCGTAGAAGTCGCCGAATCGGTAGAGCAGCACCGCATCGGTGTAGCCAGCTTTGATCTCGCGATACTGTAAATACCATTTCGAGAGTTCGAGATCGGGGAATTCGCGCTGGAGCGCGAGGCGCAGCGCGCGGCTGTCGGCTGGTGTCATAGTATTCCTATTATAGCACAGATATGCTACATTTTCGTAGCGAACGCCCGCAGTGTGGCGGCGGTGTTGGTCACGATCGGCGGACCGTGGCCGAAGCATACGATGTTCGGGTCGAGCGCGGCGATCGTCGTGATCGAGCGCTTATTCTGCGCCATGTCGTAGGTAAAGAAACTCGGCGGCAGCGACACCCCGAGCAGGTGGAACAGGACATCGCCGCAGAATAGCAGGCGAAGCTGCGGCTGCCAGAACGAGACGTGGCCAGGCGAGTGGCCGGGGGTATCGATCACCTGGAGGCCGCCGAGCACCGGCAGCGTCTCGCCGCCAACGATCGACCGGTCGATGGGGGTGCCGGGCATCAGCGCGGGCGTCGGCGCGAAGTAGCGCGCCAGACCAGTGCGATTCTGCGGCGGGATGCTCGGCGGCGGCTGCGACCCATCAGCGAAAGGGCGGTCGGCCGCCGAGACCAGCACCTCGGCACCGGTGGCGCGCTTGAGCTCTGGCAGGCTGCCGATATGATCTGGATGGGCGTGGGTGATCAAAATCCGTCTGACATCGCTCGGCTGCCTGCCGAGCTGCCCCACCTGCGCCAGGATCCGCTTGCCGGACGGCGGGATGCTGGCGTCGATCAGCGTGATGCCGCCCGG
>JAYUUK010000433.1:0-2854 GCA_043754595.1 Roseiflexaceae bacterium
GCCTCGACGATATCGCCTGGCACGCCCTTGAGCGCAGACGAGAACAGCACCATGGCAAAGCCGGTCGAGCCCCAGATCATCACCACCACCAGAAACAGGTTATTCCACGGCTGGAGGGTCAGCCAGGACTGCGGCTCGATGCCAAACATCGTCAGGATCGCGTTCTGCACCCCGATCTGCGGCTGATCTGCCGGCGCATAGGCGTACATAAAACGCCAGATCACGCTCGAACCCACCAGCGAGATCGCCATCGGCAGGAAGATGATCGCCTTGGCCACGGTCTCGAACCGACTCCGATCCGCTAGAACCGCGATCAGCAGCCCAAAGCCGACGGAGAAGCCAGTGCCGAAGAACAGCCAGATCAGATTGTTGCGAAACGACTCGAGCATCGATCGGTCAGTGAACGTGGCAACATAGTTCTGTAAACCGACAAACTGGGTCGAATCGTTATTAAAAAAGCTCTGGTACAGCGTAATGATCGCAGGAATCGTCAAAAATAAGAAGAGGATGCCCACGCCGGGGAGAAAGAACAGAAATGGGAGTATCCGGCTGCGCCAGATGCTTGGGAGCGACTCGATCAGCATATTAGCGACGCCAAACAGCGCAGCGACGCCGCCGACGCCCCAGACGATGGCGACCAGCGCATTGACGATGCTGGCCGTCTTTGTGCCGCGCAGATAGATAAATCCGAGGATCAGCAGACCGATTACCACCGCAAGCCCCAGCACCGCGACGACGAACTGCCCTGGGTTCCAGCCATCCATCGCAGACGACGCCCGCCGTTTCTCGGCCTCGCGCGTTTGTTGGATCATCCTCGATCTCCTATGCTGAGACCGGCACGGCGCACATGTACGCGCCGTGCCGGTCCGCTACGCTACTTCTTGACGTTCGCCCATCCGTCCTGGATTGTTTTCAGCGCCTGATCGAGGTCGGCGCTGCCGCTGACATAGTCGGTCATACCCTTCCAGAAGCTGCCGGCGCCAACTTCGCCCGGCATCAGATCCGAGCCGTCGAAGCGCGCGCTGTCGGCCTTGAGGATCGTCTCGGCCGCCTTGCGCTCCAGATCCGTGGTGTAGTCCGCGAGGATCGCGTTCTTGTGCGGCGAGATCGCGCCACCGCCGAGCTTGATCCAGGGCTGGATCGACTCGTAGGTGGTGAAATACTGGATCAGCGCGCGGACCTCAGGGCGGTCGTTGAACATGCTGAATAGGTCGCCAGCGAACAGCACTGGCTTGCCATACTGCGGGTCGATCGGCGGCAGGTAGTAGAAGTCGTAGTCCACGCCGGCCTTCACACCAGGCTTGTTCTTCTCAAAGAAGCTGGTGATGAACGTGCCCTGGCGGTGCATCCAGCACTTGGGCGGGTCCTGCAGCATCGGCGTCGGCGCATCGCCAAAATTCGTCGTGGCGATCGACTTGCGGCCGCCATAGACGTACTTGTCGTTGAACCAGATATCGGTCATCGTCTGGACGGCCTTCTTGACCTCTGGCGAGGTGAAGGGCAGGTCGCCCTTGGTCCACTTATCGTAGTTCTCCAGCGAGGTGGTGCGCAGCATGATATCTTCGACCCAGTCGGTCGCAGCCCAGCCGGTCGCGCCGCCGCTCTCGATGCCGATGCACCACGGCGTATCGCCATCGGCGACGATCTGGTCCATCAGCGCCTGCTGCTCATCCCAGGTGGTCGGGATCTTGTAGCCGGCCTCGTCGAACGCCTTCTTTGGGTACCAGACGATGCTCTTGAGATTGATGCGCTCAAACACGCCGCCCAGCATCGGCTTGCCATCGGCGCCATTCACGGTGTTGGTATCGATGAAGCCCTGATTATAATTCTGCTTCAGCCAGTCCGGATTGATGACCTTGTTGAGATCGACGACCTTGCCCTGTTTGGCGTAGGTGCCCATCAGGCCGGGCTGCGGGAAGTTGACGATATCCTCGATCGTGCCGCTCTGCACCTTGACGCTAATCGCCTCGGGGGTGTTGCCGGCCGGGACTAACTTGACCGTGATGCCGGTCTTGTCCTGGAAATCTTTGAAGGTGGCCTGGAACTTCACCTCTTCGTCGCCCGATAGGCCGTGGGCCAGACTGACGGTGGTACCTTTGTACTTGCCCGCGAACGCGTCCACCAACTCCGGGCCGATCTTGCTGTAGTCGGTCGGGCCAGCCATCGCGTCTGGCGCGGTGGTGGCGGCCGGGGCGGCGGTGGCCTCAGGCGCAGCGGTGGCGGCTGGGGCGGCGGTGGCCTCAGGCGCAGCGGTGGCGGCTGGGGCGGCGGTGGCGGCTGGGGCGGTGGTGGCGGCCGGGGCCGTCGTCGCAACCGGGGCGGTGGCGGTGCCACTGCCGCAGGCGGCGAGGATCAGGCTGGCGATCGGCGCCAGGAACAGGATCGAGAATCTTCGAGAACGCATACCTGGTCTACTCCTTGATGTCTGAATCAGCTTTGATGCGACACGTCGCAAACGAATGAGGACAGTGAATAGCGCTCGTTCTACCTCCTTTCAGTGGTGCCGACGCACCGCAGGCGCGCAGTTCAGGCGATGCTGCGGCCAGCCACCTCCACCGCAAAAACTGCGAATTGAAGCGTGCGCTCGTGGCTCGGATGTGTGGGGATCTCACGCATCAGCGCAACGTAGCAAGAATGGATCCAGGTCGCCGCATCCAGTTCGAAGCGGCACCGCGCCTAGCCCACACGATATGTAACTCCTTTTGATAAAAGCACTTACATAGTAGCATTGTTGGGTTCGCGCGTCAAGATCCTCGCCAAGCGCCGCCACGGCAATTGCATCACACGATGCCGTGTGTGCGGCGTGGAGGTTTGGAGGATTCCCCTCCAAAAAGGACTTCTTTTGCGCGCGCTG
>JAYUUK010000434.1:0-8477 GCA_043754595.1 Roseiflexaceae bacterium
GGCGAGGGCTTCACCGCGCTGCACGCTGCGGCCCAGAACGGCAACCTCGCGATCGTTGAACTGCTGCTGGACAACGAAGCGCCGCCGCACCCGGCGCTCGCCGATGGGCGGACGCCGCTGGACCTCGCCGCCGAGCAGGGCCACCTGGAGATCGTCGAGCGGCTGCGACAGATGGCCCCCTGAAGCTCGGCGCGACGCGCTGCGGCTCGATGCGTCGCCCGCTTGGGGGAAGTTAAGACGTAACCCTCGAAGCCTCCGCGCTTCGCACTGCATCGGGCGATACACTTGCCATGGCCCCCATCGGGCCGTTGCGATCCGAGCAGCTACGTCGTACAATCGTAGCGTGTTCGTCAACGCACTCCGGGGGATCACCATGCCGCTGCGACGCCTCGCCCGAATCATCCAACTCGTCCTGCTCCCGGCGCTGCTGTTCACCATACCGCACCCGACCGCCGCAGCATCGCTTGTTGTCTACATCGCGCCGGCTGGCAGCGATGGCGGCAGCTGTGCCGGGCCGACCACGCCGTGCGCCACGCTGGACTACGCGCTGACCCAGGCGCTGCCGGGTGCCACCATCCAGCTCGCCGCAGGCACATACTCGGTCGAAAATACGACGATCACCACGACGCTTACGCTTCAGGGGGAGGATCGCGAGACGACGATCCTCGACGCAGGGCTGGCGAACCGCGCGCTCTCGATCGACCCAGGAGCCACGGTGACGCTGCGCGATCTGACCATCACCGATGGGCAGACCACCGGCGATGGCGGCGGGATTCTTAATCAAGGCACGCTGACCATCGAGCGGGTGATCATACGCGACTGCACCGCGCTCAGCGGCGGCGCGATCTCCAACCAGGGCGCGCTGACGGTCCGCGACAGCGAGATCCACGGCAATCAGGCGCTCGGCAGCCCGATGTCGAGTCTCGGGACGGCGGGCGGCGCGATCCATCACTTCGGCACCACGCTGCTGATCCAGCGATCGAGCATCTGGGGCAATAGCGCCATCGGACAGGCACCACGCGGCGGGGCGCTGGCGATCTCGTTTGGCAGCGCCCGCATCGAAGACTCCACGCTCGCGCTCAACGATGCGATCTCGAACGCCACATTCTCTGGCGGTAGCTTTGGCGGCGCGCTGATCAGCTTCGCCCCGACGGTGATCATCAACTCGACGATCGTCGAGAACCGATCGGTCGCTGCTCCCGGAACCAACCAGCTCGCCATCACCGCAACCGACGGCGGTATAAGCGCCCAGGCGTTGGTGGATATCACCGCGTCGATCGTGGTCAACAACAGCGCCGACGATGGATCGCCCGATGTCGCCGGCGTTTTCAACAGCGGCGGCAGCAACCTGCTAGAGAGCATCGGCGGGTCGAGCGGCTGGACTAGTACCGATCTTATCGATGTGGGGGTGCCGGGCGTGGAACCCTTCGGTGACTACGGTGAGGTGCTGCCGATCGCGCCACCGCTCCCCACCGGCCCGGTGATGACCTTCCCCGCAGCCCCGTGTACCCCCGACCAGCTCCAGCGGCCGCGCGCCGCATCGTGCGCCATCGGCGCAATCCAGCCAGATACCACGCCGTTCACCATGGTTTTCGATGCGCTCCCGCGGCCGACGCTCAACGCCGACGGATCGGGGGACCTGTCGCTCGTCTCGGTGCAGACGCGCAACAGGCTTGGACAGACCCTCCCCAGCCGTGCGGTCACGCTCGCGATCGACCCGGCGAGCGGCACGGCAGGGGCCGCGCTTACGCTCAGCAATGACTTCCCTGGCGCGTTCATCAACGTAGTCATCGATCGGCCGGGCGCCGGCTACGTGCTCGTCGCCACAGACCCGAGCGGCCTGCTCCCGCCGGCGCGCAGCGAGCCATTCACCATCTCCGCCCAGGTCGGCGCGCCGACCCAGCCGGAGATCGAGCCGAACGATACCATCGACCAGGCCACGCCGCTCGTGCCAGATCGCAACGGGTCGCTTCGCGCGTCTGGCACCGTCACGAGCCTCCCAAACGGCGCGAGCATCGTCGCGGTGCCACCCGCCGGCGACACCGACCTGTTCCGCATCGATGTGCCGCCCGGTGCCACGATCGGCATCACGCTCACCAATCTCGCCAACAATTTCGACCTCGCGCTCATGGCTGACCCGCTGATCAGCGACACCGACACGCTCACCGATGCGGTCGATCTCAGCAGCATCGTCGATATCGGCCGCGACCTCATCGGCCGCGACCTCATCGGCCGCGATCTCATCGGCCGCGACCTCATCGGCCAGATGATCACCGCCGTCTCTTCCAACCCCGGCACGGCGCCCGAGTCGATCGCGGCGTTCCTCCCGGCCGGCGGCCGCTACTACCTGGTGGTCTACGGGGTGGACGGCGCGAGCGATTACCAGCGCTCCTACCAGCTCGACGTGCAGCTCAACCTCGACGGTGCGCCGCGACTCCCCGCGCTGGTCGCACCGGCGGCGCAGCGTCTCCTCGCCGCACCCAACGCCGCGGTGCGGACGATCTATGTCAGCAACATCGCGCGCATGGCGAGCCGCTACCCACAGCAGACCCGCGACGTCGTCGCGCTCGACCGTCTGCTCCAGCCTGGCTCGGCGCTGCTGGCGGCGAGCGGCGGCGTCAGGCTCGACCTCGGTGACCCGACGATCGCCGCAACTGACCGCGAGCTGCTGGCGCGGCTGTACGCGCAGTGGGACGCCGCGCCGGACCAGCCGCTGTACGCCAATGAAGTGGCGCACGCCGTGCGCAACCTGCTGCGCGACGCGACGACCCGCGTCTACCCGAACGCCACCGACATTGTGCTGGTGGGCGGCGACGGCGTGCTGCCGTTCTATCGCACCCCGGACGAAAATACCCTGGGCAACGAGGCCGACTATCTCGCCCAGCTCAAGCTTGTCGGCAGCACGATCGCGCCCAAGAGCGCGCTCTACGGCAGCACTTTTTACCGCTTTATTCAGACCGACGCCTACTTCGCTGATTTCAGCCCGATCGCGTGGCGCGGCCGTAGCCTCTACCTGCCAGACTACGGCATCGGCCGGCTCGTCGAGCAGCCGGCGGATATCGTGCGCTATCTCGAGAGCTACATCGGCGGCAGCTACACCATCGATGTGGGCGGCGAGAGCGGGGCATTCGTCAGCGGCTACGACTTCCTGACCGACCAGGCCACCGCGATTGTGCGCGAGCTGCGCGCCCGAGGGCTTGCGGCGCAGGTGGGGGACAGCGGACCGCCGATCGCGACGCTGATCGGGCAGGGGTGGAAGAGCGACGCGCTGGCGAACGGCTGGTTCAGCGGCCAGCTCGGTCAGCTTACGTCTGCGTACACCGACGCGGCGAGCCAGACGCGGCTGCTCTCGATCAACGGCCACTTCACCCACTTCGGCGCCATCCCGGCCGATCTCACCGCCCCGCTGTTCCCCGCCGAGCGGGTCTACACCCCCACCGCAGCGCTTGGCAGCGCCCTGTTCTTCAACGGCGGGCAGAAGGGGAGCAACCGGCCGACGCTGCTCTACTCGGTGGGCTGCCAGAGCGGGCTGAGCGCGCCAGACGAGGCGTTCACCGCACCGGCATTTCAGGCGGACTTCGCCCAGGCCACGATGAAGCAGGGCGGGAACTGGATCGGCAACACCGGCTTCGGCTACGGCGATAGCGATATCGTCGGGTACTCCGAGCGGCTCTCGCTGCTGTTCACCGAGTCGATCGGCCGCAAGGTGACCGACGGGCAGGGGCAGTATATCGGCGCGAGTATCGGCGAGAGCATGGCGCGCGCCAAACGCGAGTATCTTCGCACCAGCGGGCCGGGCAGCTTCTCGGTGGCGGACGAGAAGGTGCTGAGCGAGTGGACGCTCTATGGGCTGCCGTTTGTCCGCGTCAAGCTCCCGAACCCGTCCATCCCGGCATACGGCGCGAGCTTCGACCCTATGCCGGCTGCGGTACCGGCGTCGATCCGGCTGACGGCGGTCGATGGAGTGTACACCCGGCTGATCACGGTGACCAACACCTTCTCGCCGACGACCGACGACGCGCCGATCCAGGTCGCCGCGCGGATCGAGGACAGCTTCGTGCCAGGCGAGCGCAGCGTCATCGGCGTATCGCAGACGCTGATCGGGCGGCCAAACCTGCCGCTCATCAGTTACGATATCACCCTCGCCCCATCGGCAGCGGGGGCGCAGCCGCCAGAGGCGCGCGGCGTGCGGCTGCTGGCAGCGCAGAGCGCCATCACGGACCCCTACAACCCACGCATCACGCGCCCGGTGACCGACGTCCTGGCCAGCGCGCCGCCCGAGCCAGACCTACGCACCATCGGCCGCTGGTTGCCCGAGATCCCCTACGCGGTGCAGCGCAGCGACGACGGGCGCTCCGCCGTCGACCAGCTGCTGGTGATGCCCGCGCAGCTCTATGGCCGGAGCCGGAGCGGCGGCCGGCTCCAGGCGTTCACCCAGATGGTGTTCGCCATCACCTACGCCGACCCATCGCTCAGCGCCGGAGTCAGCGCCGAGCGCGGCAAGCCGGCCATCGCGCGACAACGCAGCTACGTCGACCCGTACAGCTCACAAATTCAGGTCAGCGCCTTCGATACGGCGGGCGGCGCGCTGCGCACTGTCTGGGTCACCTATACCGCAGACGGGCAGCGCTGGCAGCGGCAGCCCCTGAAGCTCTCCGGCGATGGGAGCTATGCTGCGGCGCTGGCGACGGCGCTGAGCGATGCGGCCAACGGATTCGTCGAGGTGGTGGACAGCGCCGGCAATGTCAGCAGCGAGCCGCTGCTCGCGCCGACGGTGCTTGGGCGGAGCATATTTCTACCGCAGGTCGGGAGCGCCGCGCTACCAAATCTGAGCGGGGCGCTGCGGGTGGAGGGCGGTCGCGTCATCGTGACAATCCGCAACAGCGGCGCGGGAGATGCGCCGCCGTTCTGGGTCGATCTCTACGCCAGCGCCGCCGCGCCGCGCGCGCCGCGCGCGCAGATCTGGCAGCAGCAGTGCGAGGGGCAGCCGTGCTACGGGCTGACGTGGGGCGTCGGCGGGCTGGCAGCCGGGCAGTCGGTTGAGCTGACGTCTGACGCCTACGCGCCGCAGTACAGTAACTGGCCCGGCGGGATACCGGCAGGGACGCTGGCGCTCTACTTGACGGTGGATAGTTGGGACGGGCGGCAGAGCGGCGGGCGCGGCGCGGTGATCGAGACCGACGAGACCGACAATCTGGCCGCGCTCACCCTGCGCTAGCGGCGCGGCTACACGCCGCGTAGCGTGCCGAGCGCATCTACGGCTGCGGCGAGCGTCGCCGCCACCACCGCGTCGTCGTGGAGCACCGAGAGAAACGCCGCCTCAAACTGCGACGGCGCAAGGTAGACTCCGCGCTCCAGCATCGCGTGGAAAAAGCGTGCGTAGCGCGCGGCGTCCGATCGCTTCGCGCTTTCATAGTCCGTCACCGCCGCGTCTGCAAAGAAGAACCCCCACATGCTGCCGGCAAACCCGGCCTGAAGCGGGACATCGGCGGCGGCGGCGGCCTGCGCCAGACCCTGGCACAGCCGCTGCGCGGTGGCCTCCAGCCGCTCGTAGACGCCTGGCTCGCCGATCTGGCGCAACGTCGCGATCCCAGCCGCCATCGCCAGCGGATTGCCGGAGAGCGTCCCCGCCTGATAGACCGGCCCGGCCGGCGCGATGAGCTGCATAATCTCGCGCCGGCCGCCGTAGGCCGCCGCCGGCAGTCCGCCGCCGATCACTTTGCCAAGGCAGGTCAGATCGGGCGTGATACCGTAGCGGCCCTGCGCCCCGCCGTAGCCAACCCGAAACCCGGTCATCACCTCGTCGAACAGCAGCAGCGCGCCATAGCGATCTGCCAGCGTGCGCAGCCCTTCGAGGAACCCCGGCTTGGGCAGCACAAACCCCATGTTGCCCACCACCGGCTCGACGGCGATCAACGCCACCTGGCCATCGTTGGCTCGCAGCAGCGCCTCGGTGGCATCCAGATCATTGTACGGCGCGGTCAGCGTGCTGGCGGCCACGCTCGCCGGGACGCCTGGGCTATCCGGCAGGCCGAGCGTCGCCACGCCGGAGCCAGCCTGCACCAGTAGACCATCGGAGTGGCCGTGGTAGCAGCCGGCGAACTTGATGATCTTCTCGCGGCCGGTGTAGGCCCGCGCCAGCCTGATCGCCGACATCGCCGCCTCGGTGCCGGACGAGACGAAGCGCACCATCTCGACCGCCGGCATCGCGGCGATCACCAGCCTGGCGAGCTCGCTCTCCAGCGCGGTCGGCGCGCCAAACGTCGTGCCGCGCGCCGCCTGCTCGGCGATAGTCGCGACGATATCGGGGTGCGCGTGGCCGAGGATCAGCGGCCCCCAGGAGAGCACATAGTCGATGTAGCGGTTGCCGTCGGCATCGAACAGATATGGCCCGCTGCCGCGATCGATGAAGCGCGGGGTGCCTCCGACGCCGCGGAAGGCGCGGACCGGCGAGTTGACACCGCCTGGGAGCAAGGTCTTGGCCTCGGCAAACAGCGCATCGGATTGAGTAGTGTTCATAGTCTGGCTCCATCTTAGCTTCGCGTCTCGTTCGCTGCGCTTCGTCTCGGCTGCGCGTCCGTGTGGTCGAAGCGAGCGCGCATAGGTCGCCTGCTTAACTTCGCGTCTCGGTCGCTGCGCTCCGTGCTCCGTGCTCCGTGCATGGCATCCTGATCGCTGGCGCTCCGTCTCTATAGCAATCCTACACGAGGAGAAAAGGGATGATCGTGGGGACACCCAGAGGGTACCCGGCCCCCAAACCCCCGCGTTGCGCTTCGCGCGTTTACAACTCACGTAGGATTGCTATAACACACGCGCACTGCTGGCTCACGTCCGCTGCTCACGCCCGACCAGCGCCCCCGCCGCAAGCGCGCCGCACCACGCCAGCCCGGCGCAGACCCACTGCACGCGCTGGTAGGCGGCGATCAGCGATCCACTGATGGCCTCCGTCGCCGCCGACCGCTGCGCCGCGTCTAGCCCATCTGGCAGCGCGAGCGCGCCGAGCTGCGACGCATCGGCCAGCATCGCCGACCGCAGCGATTCGGGCAGCCTGGCCGCCAGGGTCAGCGCATCGAGACTCTGCCCGAACGTCGCCAGCGCGAGCGCGCCAACCACCGCGATCGTCAGCACCCCGGCGATCCGTGAGACCGCATTGTTGACGCCGGACGCCGTGCCGGAGCGCTCCATCGCCACCGAGCCCATCACCGCCGCCGTCAGCGGCGCGACGGTGAGCGCCATGCCGACAGCGAACACCAGGATCGCCGGGAAGAAGCTGGTCCAGTACGCCCCAGGGCCGCCACTGCGCCCGACGAGAGCGAGCATGGCGAAGCCCACGCCCACCAGCGCCGGACCAACCACCAGCAGCAGCCGTGGCCCGAGCCTATCGGCCAGCCTGCCGGTATAGCGCGACAGCAGCGCGAGCGTCAGCGAGAGCGGGATGAACGCCAGCCCGGCCTGGGTCTGCGAGTAGCCCTGCGCCTGGACCAGATTGAGCGAGAGGAACAGCGTGCCGATGCTGAGCGCGCCGTAGAGCAGGAGCGTCAGCAGGTTGGTGCCGCTAAATGTCACCGAGCGAAACAGGTCGAGCGGCATCATCGGGTTGGCGGCGCGCGCCTCAACGGCGACGAACCCCACCAGACAAGCCGTCCCGCCGAGCAGCGCCGCGAGCACCAGCCAATCCTCCAGACCGCGATCGCCGGCGGCCAGGCAGCCATAGGTCAGTGCCGCCAGCCCGAAGCACACCAGCAGCGCGCCGACGTAGTCCAGCGCACCGGTGGCATCTGGGTTGTGGCTCTCGGGAACGCGCGTCAGCAGGATCGCCAGCGCCACCATACCGAGCGGCAGGTTGAGCAGAAACACCCCGCGCCACAGCCCAGCGTCGGCCAGCGCCCCGCCTATCGCCGGGCCGCCGAGCGTCGCCAGCGTGGTCAGCGCCGACCATGTGCCGATCGCTTGGCCGCGCTCTACGCCGTAGACAGCGCTGATCAGCGACAGGCTGCCGGGGATCATCAGCGCCCCGCCAACGCCCTGCACTACCCGGATGGCGATCAGCGCGGTGGCGCTCAGCGCGAGGCTGCAGCCCAACGATGCGAGCATGAACACCACGATCCCGACGATGTAGACCCGCCGCCGCCCGAGCCGGTCGCCGAGCGCCCCGCCGACGAGAATGAGCGCAGCGAGCATCAGCAGGTAGGCGTTGATAATCCAGAGCAGATCAGAGCCTGATGCGCCGAGATCGCGCTGCAGCGCCGGGAGCGCCACGTTGAGCGCCGATCCGTCGATGAAGGCCATGCTCGATGCTAGTGCGGTGGCGATCAGAGTCCAGGTTTTTTTCACGTGGCTCACTTCGTCTATGGCGGATGTTTGGACATCGATCCACTCATCTTCGCTAAGCTGCGCGAATGCCTAGCAGATCACCCCTTCATGTCGTCATCCTCGCGCTCCGTCTCAGTCAGTGCGCTCCGTCTGACGGCGCGTCA
>JAYUUK010000435.1:0-2849 GCA_043754595.1 Roseiflexaceae bacterium
TGCGCCACCGCGACCACCGCTTCGAGTGGACGCGGTCCGAGCTCGCCGCCTGGGGCGACGACGTGGCCGCGCGCTATGGCTACCGCGTGCGATACCTGCCGATCGGCCCGCTCGATGACGAGGTGGGAGCGCCGAGCCAGATGGCGATTTTTGCCAGATGATCACCCCCACCGACCTCCAGGTCTTCTCGCTGTTCGGCGCGCTTGACGCGGCGACGCTGAGCGATGCCACGCAGCGGGTGATCGAGCGCCGTTACCGGCCGGGCGAGTACCTGTTCTTCGAGGGCGACGCGCCAGATGGGCTGTACATGCTCTGCTCGGGGCGGGTCAGGCTGGCGCGCACCGCGCCGGATGGGCGCGAGCAGGTCCTGGCGATGGTAGCGGCCGGCGAAACCTTCAACGCGCTGCCGCTGTTCGACGACCAGCCGAACCCGACCACGGCGCGGGCCATGAGCCCGGTCCAGTGTCTGCTGCTGCCGCGCGCAGCGCTGCTCGATCTGATCGCGCGCCACCCGCAGCTGTCGATCGCCCTGCTGCGCGAGCTCTCCGGGCAGGTGCGCGAGCTGATGGTGCTGGTGGAGGATTTGGCGTTTCGCTCGGTGCGCGAGCGGCTGGCGCGGCAGCTGCTGCATGCGGCCGAGGGCGGGACGGCCGAGCTGACACATCAGGAGCTGGCCGAGCGGGCCGGGACGGTGCGCGAGATCGCCGGCAGGGCGCTGCGGCAGCTTGCCGATGAGGGGCTGGTGCGGCTGGAGCGCGGGCGGGTGATCGTGCTCGATGGCGATGGGCTACGGCGGCTGATCGAGCCGTAGCGAGTGTGACAAAAGTAACAGACAGGTAAAAGCCGCATCGGGTATCATCGAAAGCACCTCAATGAAGAGCTGCTATCCGCGTCTGTCAGGAGTATGGCAATGGCCTACATTATCACCGAGCCGTGCATCGGCACCAAGGATGCGTCGTGCGTCGCAGTCTGCCCAGTGGACTGCATCTACGAGAGCGGCGACCAGTACTTCATCAACCCCGACGAGTGCATCGACTGCGGGGCGTGCGAGCCGGAGTGCCCGGTCGAGGCGATCTACGCCGATGACTCGGTGCCCGAGCAGTGGGTGAGTTTCATCGCCAAGAACAAGATGCTCTCCGGCCTGTAACATTGACGATTGACGATTGACGATTGACGAACGCCGCCGCGCAGCGAGTACTGCGCAGCGGCGTTTGGCTATAGCAATGCCGCTCACACACGCGCCGCGAACCGCGCCGGGTCGAACAGCCCGATCGGGTGGCCGGTGGTGCCGGTGGTAGCCAGATCGGCCAGGATCTCGCCGATGACGCTGCAGAACTTGTAGCCATGGCCGCTACACGGCGATGCGATGGCGACGTTGAGGTGGCGCGGGTGAAGCGACAGCACGAAGTGGTGGTCCGGCGTCTCGGTGTAGAGGCAGGTGGCGGTGTTCACCACATCGCCGCCGAGCGCCGGAATATAGCGCGAGAGCAGGGCGCGCGCGTAGTCCACATCGGCATCGCGCACCAGTCGGTCGATGGTGTCGGCGTCGCCGCTTGGGCCATGGTAAAACGGCGCGGCCTTGACGCCAGGCTGCCCAGGCTGCTCGGGGAAGCCGTAGATCTGGTTGCCATCCTCAACCTCCCAGATGAAGATCGGGAAGCGGCCGATGGCGAACGGCGCGCCGCCGCCGATCGGCGCGAACCAGTAGAACGTCTGCCTCGTCACGGTCAGCGGCAGATCGAGATCGGCCATGAGCTGCGGCGCCCACGGCCCAGGCGTGAGCACCAGCGTCTCGGCGCGGTAGGTGCCGCCGGCGGTGATGACGCGCACGCCATCGCCATCGGCCTCCCAGCCGGTGACGCTCTGGCCAAAGCGCAGATCCGCGCCGCTGGCCATGGCGCGCTGGAGGTGAGCCCAGACGGTGGCTTCCGGGTCGAGCACGCCGGCGCGGGTCTCATAGAGCGCCATGGTGTCACTATCGGGCCTGAGCATCGGGTAGCGCCGCCGCAGGTCGCCAGCGTCGAGCACCTCGTGGGGCAGCCCGTGGGTCTGGGCGCTGCGCAGGCTGCCGCCGAAGGTTCGGCTATCGGCGGTGCCGATCATCAGGCCGCCGGTGGGCGTCAGCAGCCGCTGACCGCTCTCGCGCTCGATCTGATCCCAGAGCTCGTAGGCGCGCTGGAGCAGCGGCACGTAGGATGGGTCCTCGAAGTAGGCCTGCCTGATGATCCGCGATTTGCCGTGGCTGCTGCCCTGGCTGTGAGCCGGCGTGAACTGCTCCAGGCCGAGCACCCGCCGCCCGCGCGACGCGAGCTGATAAGCCGCAGCGCTGCCCATCCCGCCGAGCCCGACCACGATCGTGTCATACTGCTGTGTCATTGCGATCCTCCGCTGATTGTGCGCGTGGATGTACTATAGCATTCCTAATTGGGGAACAAAATGGAGGATCGCGGGGGCTGCGTCCCCGCCCCCCCGCGCTGCGCGTCTCCGCGTTCGTGCTTCGAGCGCGCCCGTGCCGCTCGGGCCTGGGCCGCTGCGCGGTGCCCACGGGAGCTACACCTCCGCACCCCTGCGCTGCGCGCCTCCACCTTCCGTGCCACTCGGGCTTGCCCGTGCCGCTCGGGCCTGCCCGTGCCGCTCGAGCCTGCCCGTGCCGCTCGGGCCTGGGCCGCTGCGCGTGGCCCAAAGGGGGCCAGCCCCCTTGGAACCCCCGCGAGGGGGAGAATCCCCCTTCGAACCCCCAAAGGTGACGCTCACGCCAGCGCCCCGGCGTGCCGCCCCAGCGCAGGCCAATCGTGAGCGACCAGCCTCGCGTGCTGCCGCCGCGCTGCCCGAGACGAAGGGGCCATGCC
>JAYUUK010000436.1:0-2835 GCA_043754595.1 Roseiflexaceae bacterium
GGTCGCAGATCGGACGGCGACGCGGCGAGCGGGTCGCCGCCCTGCCCCTTGACGAACGTCAGCAGCGGCAGTAGACCGCTGCTGACGTCCAGCATGCCGTAGGTACCGCTCGCCGAGCCGGCGATCTGCTCAGATGTCGCGAGCAGATCGGCCCAGGTGGTGCCGATCTTGGGCTCGGGCAGGTTGGCAAGCTTGAACAGGTCGCTGTTGTAACTCAGCAGCTGGACGTAAAACGAACGCGGCAGTACCCACTGCCCGCCCTTGGTGGCGGTGCGCTCGAGCGCGCCTGGGTAGAAATCGTCGCGCTTGAAGTTTGCATCGGCGTCCATGAGCGGTGTCAGATCCAGCAGCAGCGCGCTGTCGAAGGCCTCGGGTTGCACGAAGTAGCCCGGCGCAGTATCGGCACCGGCGACCACCCTGCGCAGCCCCGCCGTGCTGGACTCAGGGCCGGGGTTGTTGGGGCTCGTGAGGAGATCGTCGAGCGGCACGATGACGACCGTGATCCCCGGGTGTTCGGCGCTGAACTTCGCCGCGAGCGCGCGGTAGGTCTCGGCCTCGTAGTCATAGGCCGCGAACGAGATCGTCACCGTGCCGGCAGCCGGCGTCGGCGTATTGGCCACCGGAACCGTCGGGGTTGTGCCACCAGGCGTCTGGCTGACGCCGGAGCATGCGGCGAGCGTGAGCACGGCGAGCAGCGCTGAGAGCAAACGACGCATAGAAACGTCCCTCATCGATTGCAAAAATGTACATCGCAGAGTATAGCAGATGCGATCGGCCAGCTACCTGAGGCGCGGCTGAGATCCGCCGGCCGCCGGGAGAAGATGACAAATTCGTCACTTCTTCGTATACTAGGGCACCGCGTCGCCGCACGAGCATCAGGCTTATAACGTATGTTCAAACTGATTCGTTCCCTATTCGCCGATCGGCGCGCCACAGCGCCCGCCGATGCGCCGCATGCGCCGCTGCTCCAGCCGAGCGCGCCGCCGCCGGCCGACGCGCCGGTGACGCCGCGGGTGGTCATGATCGTCCACAACCCGCCGGTGGTCAGCGAGGGCGGGCGGCGGCTGCACCAGATTTTTGGCTGGAACGACCCAGAGACCTTGGCGCGGCAGTACATCGCCGATCTCGCCGACGCCAGCGGCGGCTACCTCCAGTATCAGATCGTCGAGCGGATCGACGCCGACTGGTTTCCCTCCAAGATCGACGGCTTCGCCTACACCGGCGAGAGCTTCGTGCGCGCCTGGCGGACGCGGCAGTTTCACGAGCCAGACCGGATCGACTATCAGCAGCAGGTGCGCGCCTTCGACCTGATCGAGCGCTACAACCGCGGCGACTTCGATGAGGTCTGGTTCTTCGCCTTTCCCTACGTCGGCGACTACGAGAGCACGATGGTTGGCCGCGGGGCGTTCTGGTGCAACTCGCCGCCGGTGCCAAACACCGAGCACTGTGACGCGCGGTTCATTATGATGGCGTTCAACTACGAGCGCGGCGTGGACTGTATGCTGGAGAACTTCGGCCACCGGGTCGAGTCGGTGATGAGCCACGTCTTCGAGCGCCACCCGCTGGATGAGAACTTATGGGAGCTCTTCACCCGCTATGAGCAGCGCGCGCCGAACGCATCGCAGTGCGGCAACGTCCACTTCGCGCCGAGCAGCGCGCGCGACTACGACTGGGGCAACCCGCGCGCCGTGATGTGCGCCGCAGACGACTGGTATAACTTCCCCGATCTGCGCGGCGGCGGCCGGGTGATGCGCTGCAGCGAGTGGGGCGGCGGCGATATGCGGCTGCACCATCTGTGGTGGCTGCGCCATCTGCCGCGGGTGGCTGGCGAGCGCTACGGCGTGGCGAACAACTGGTGGCGCTACGTCGTCAACCCGAATCTGGTGCCGTGACCTTCCCATCAGCGATGCGCAGGTGGCGGCCGGCGATCGAATCGGCGAATGCGGTGTCGTGGGTGACGAGCAGGATGGCGTTGCCGTCGGCCGCCCACCCGCGCAGCAGGCAGCTGAGCGCGTGTTTGGCCGCCCCATCGAGCCCGCGGGTCGGCTCATCGAGCAGCAGCAGCCGCGGCAGCGTGACGGCCACCGCGCCGATCGCCACCCGCTGCCGCTCGCCGACGCTGAGGTCGCGCGGGTAGCTCGCGGCGTAGCGGGCGATGCCGAGCCGTTCGAGCAGCGGCCCGACCCGCGCGGCGGCGAGCTGGCCGAGGCCGTGGTTCCGCAGCGTGATGCCGAGCTCCTCGGCCACGGTGTCTGCGAACAGCAGCGCGCCTGGGTTCTGCGGCAGATAGGCGATCGCGCGACAGATCGTGCCGGTGTCCATGCCGACGATCTCGCGTCCTTCGCGCCTAATACTGCCGGCGCTTGGCCTGATCAGCCCGACGATGGCGCGCAGCAGGGTACTCTTGCCAGCGCCGTTTGGCCCGCGCAGCGCCACGACCTCGCCGGCGCGCAGCGCGAAATCCACCCCATCGAGCACGGCGCGCCCGGCATACCCGGCGCGCAGCCCGCAGACGGCGAGCAGCTCTTGGCCGGGCGGCGGCAGCGGCGGCAGCGGGGCTGGCGGCGTGGCGGGGTAGAGCGGCGGCAGCGCGATCGTCCGGTCGCAGAAGCGCGCCACCCGCTCGACGCGATGCTCTGCCATCAGGATCGTCAGCCCGTCGCGGCGGTTGAGCGCGGCGAGCGCGGCGAGGATCGTATCGGCCCCATCCAGGTCGAGCTGCGATGTCGGCTCATCGAGCAGCAGCACCTGCGGCGCGAGCGCGAGCGCGGCGGCAAGCGCCACCCGCTGCCGCTCGCCGCCGGAGAGCGTGGCGAGCCGACGATCGCGAAAGGC
>JAYUUK010000437.1:0-8381 GCA_043754595.1 Roseiflexaceae bacterium
AGCAGGCGGCTGAGGATATCCCAGTTGAGCTCGTTGTCCTCGATGATCAGTATGGTCTGCATCGTATCTCCTGGCACTGATCCGCTGGTGCTGATGCGATCCCCGCCGCTGCTACCCATATGTTTCCATTGTACCACGTCGCGGCATCGCGCCACGTTCCTCTAGCGATCCTCGTAGGAAAGAGGATCTTGAGGGCTGCGCCCCAACCCCCCAACGCGCATCAATCTCAACCGCAGCAAACGGGTTTTCTGCACTGGCGCACGCGCTTTTTGGCTTGCGGCAGCGCGGAACTTCCTGTTTTTGCTGCTGCTGCGCACCATGGCGCTGCTGCTGCGCAGCTCCATGGTGCGCAGCGCCCGCGCGCAGCGCCTCAGAAAAACAAGCTTAATGCGTATTGGGGCTGCGCCCCAACCCCCCACGCGCGGCGCGATGTCGGGTATGATACTCGGCGGGGGACACAGCGGAGCGAGGCACACATGAGCGAACCTGACATCCCGCTGCTGGCAATCGTGGGGCCGACGGCGGTCGGCAAGACGGCGCTCGGCATCGCGCTGGCACAGCGGCTCGGCGGCGAGATCGTCTCGGCCGACTCGCGGCAGATCTACCGCCAGATGGATATCGGCACCGCCAAGCCGACGCCGGCGGAGCGCGCGCTGGTGCCGCATCACCTGATCGATATCGTCGAGCCGGACGCGCCGTTCTCGCTGGCGCTCTTTCAGGATCTGGCGCAGGCGGCGATCGCCGCGATCTGGGTGCGCGGCCGGCTGCCGATCGTCGTCGGCGGCACGGGGCAGTACCTGGCGGCGCTGCTCCAGGGCTGGCAGCTACCGCGGGTGCCGCCCGATGCGGCGGTGCGCGCCGATCTGGAGCGTGAGGCCGAGACAACTGGAGCGCTCGCGCTCCACGCGCGGCTGGCTGCGGTGGACCCAGACGCCGCAGCGACCATCCTACCGACCAACGTACGTCGCGTTATCCGCGCGCTGGAGGTCTACACGCTCACCGGCGCGCCGATCAGCGCGCAGCGGACCATGCAGCGCCCGCCGTACGCTGCGCGCACGCTGTGGCTGGCGCTGCCGCCAGAGCGGCTCTACGCTCGCATTGATGCGCGAGTGGACGCGATGCTGGCGCTCGGGCTGGAGGCGGAGGTGCGCCGGCTGGTGGGCGCCGGCTACGGCTGGGATCTGCCGGCGATGAGTGGACTCGGCTACCGCGAGTTCCGGCCGCTGCTGGCCGGCGAATCTACGCTGGCGGCCTGTGTCGAGCGGCTGAAGTTCAACACCCACGCGTTTGCGCGGCGGCAGAAGGGCTGGTTCGCGCGGCTGCCAAACGTCACAACCCTGGACGCCGGCGCGCCGGATGTGGCGGCGCTCGGCCTGGTGGCGCTCGGCGATCAGCGCTCGATGCGCAGCCACCAGATAGCCAGCCCAGACGCGCCGTAGGCCACGATAGCGGCGACGATCACCGGTCCGAAGCCGAGATGGATCTGAATCCAGCCGCTGACGGCCGCCGACGCTGCCCAGCCGAGCGACCACGAGACGCTGGTCAGGCTGACGGCGGTGCCGCGCTGCCGCGGCGGGACGATCGTCATCGTCAGCGCATCCATCAGCGGGAAGCTCGCCGCCACAAATAGCCCGCGCATCAGGAAGCCAAACCCGGCGATCGGCAGGACGGGCACCAGCATCAGCAGCATCGCCGGCACTGTGCCGAGGCGGAGCAGCGCCGCCGCGCGCTGCATGCCGAGGCGCTGGCTCGCCGGGCTGCCGAGCAGCGCGCCGACGCCCATGCCCACCGCCGCCCAGCCAAGCGTCACGCCGACCGCCGCGTCGCTCATGCCAAACTGCTGGCGAAAGAACAGGTTCTGGAACGGCAGGATCAGCCCGCCGCCGACGCCGAGCGTCAGTGCGGGGATGGCGAGCATGAGCAGCTCGCGCCTGCCGAGCGCCCGTCCGTCGCTCGGGCTCGCCGCTGCGGCGCGGTCAATGCGGCGCTCCTCGGGGATGCCGCGCAGCAGCGGGATGATAGCCAGCAGCCCGAGCGCCACCACGCTCATCAGCGCGCCGCGGTAGGCCACTGTGGCCTGCGGGTCCACGCGGAGCGCGCCGCCCACTACCGCCGGCAGCGCGCCGCCGATGGCGCTGCCGAGCAGCCCGACGACCAGCGCGGCGAAGGCGTTATAGCCAAAGATCGCTGGCCGGTTGGCCTGCGGTGTCACCCCGGTCAGGAGTGGCACCACGGCAGTGAGTGTGAGGATGTTGGCCGCCCCCGCCATAAAGTACGTCGCGCCCAGCAGCCAGATCGGCTCGGAGACCAGCACCAGCGCCCAGGCCGCGCCGTATGTCACGGCACCGATCATCACCGCCCGCCGCGCCCCGACGCGGTCGATCAGGATGCCGATCGGCAGGCCAAGCACCACGCCGGCGATGCGAAAGATCGTGGACATCAGCCCGGCCACGTCGGCGCGGTAGCCGAGGCTGACGAGGTAGAAGTTGAACAGCACATCGGCGAAGCTGGCGGCGAGACCGAAGATGAAGCTGTGGGTCAAGATCCGCCAGATTGGCGGGCTGATCTGCGCGGCGGCCTGGCGCGCCCGCATCGAAAGCGACATACACACCCCATTGTGGCTCGCGGCGTCCGGGACACCAAAAAAGGCACCTGATGAGGTGCTCGCTGAGTGTAGCACAGCGCACCGGGGCACGGCGTCAGCCTTGCGATGGAGCGATCAGCGCTGGACGAGGCCGTAGCGCCAGGCGTAGGCGGTGGCCTGGGCGCGGTCGGCCACATCGATCTTGGCAAAAATCGCCGAGAGATGGTTGCGCACCGTCCCCTCCGCCAGCGCGAGCCGGTCGGCGATGGCGGGGTTGGTCAGCCCGCTAGCGAGTAGCCGCAGCACTTCGCGCTCGCGCTCGCTGAGCTGCGCCACGGCTGATGCGCGCGGCGGCGCGCCCTGGCGGACGTAGGTGAACAGCCGCTCGGCCACTGCCGGGTCCACCGGGGTGCGCCCGGCAATCACGCCCTCGATCGCCGCCACCAGCGCGTCCGGGCTGGCATCCTTGAGCAGATAGCCGGCCGCCCCAGCGCGCACCGCGTCCAGCACCCAGTCGTCGTCGTCGTAGGTGGTGAGCACCAGCACGGGTACTTCGGGGAGCTGGGCGCGGAGCGCCTCGGTGGCCTGGATGCCGTTCATCAGCGGCATATTGAGGTCCATCAGCACCAACTCGGGGCGCAGCGCCAGCGCCAGTGTCACGGCCTCCGCGCCATCGGCGGCGGTGCCCACCACCTGCACCGCGCCGCTCGCGCCGAGCACGACGCGCAAGCCCTCGCTGATGATGCGCTGGTCGTCTACTATGAGCACGCGGATCATTCTGCCTCCTGGCTGCTTGTGGGCTGCGCCCCTGGTCCTGCTTTCGCGCTTCGAGCGCGCCCGTGCTGATATGTTCTCCCGCCGTCGCATGGCATGCTGAGCGGCTCCCGCTGGGCTGCCTGACGACCATAGACCGCTGCTGCGAAGCATCTGTGCTGGCACGGCGCTACTCGCCTGCCGCCGTCGCGTTCTGCCGCTTCGCTGCGCGGTGCCTGTCCGCTTACGCGATGTGCGATCGTAGCACGGGCGGCGTGGGCCGCTGCGCGTGGCCCAAGGGGGCCGACCCCCTTGGAACCCCCGCGAGGGGGATTCTCCCCCTTCGATCCCCCAGGCGAAGCAAGCGCGGGTCGATCACCTGCACGCGATCGATCGTGCGCGCTTTGCCCCTACCCCGCCGCCGTCGCCCCGCCGCCCCGCCGCGTCCGTATTGGCGAAGCAAGCGCGGGTCGATCACCTGCACGCGATCGATCGTGCGCGCTTTGCCCCTACCCCGCCGCCGTCGCCCCGCCGCCCCGCCGCCGTCGCTCCGTCGCCCCGCCGCCGTCGCGCGCTGCGGCTTCGCTATGCTTGCTATTGGCCTCACGATGCTGACTACTCGCTGCTTTGCTTTAGCAGTCGTTCGTACCCGAGTCGCGCATGACCCTCACCCCCAGCCCCTCTCCCGCTGCGGCAGGCGAGGGGAGCCAATGTACAAATCACTCAGGAGTGCTCCACTGGCTCCTGACTCCTCGCTCCTCGCGCTTCACCGGCAGCGTCACATCGATCTGGGTGCCGCCTGCGCCGCTGCGCATGTCCACCGTCGCGCCGATCAGGGCGGCGCGCTCGCGGATGCCCCGCAGCCCGAAGCGTCCGGCGGCGGCGGCACCGACATCGAAGCCGGTGCCGTCGTCGCTGAGATGCAGCGCCAGTAGCGGCCCGCGCCGCTCCAGCCGCAGCGCCAGGCGCGCCGCCCGCGCGTGGCGGACGCTATTCTGCAGCGCCTCCTCGGCGATACGGTACAGCTGCCCCTCGATATCCTGCCGCAACGCGAGCGGCACGTCGTCGATGGCGATATCGACCGCGATCCCGGCGCGCTCCGCCGTCCGCTCGCCGAGCTGCCGCAGCGCCAGCGCCAGCCCGAGCTGCTCGACGGGCGAGGCCCTCAGCGCCTGTAGCGCCCGCCGCGCCTCGTGCAGCCCGCTGCTGGTCAGCTCCTGGGTCTGCCGCAGCGTGGCGCGCGCCGCATCTGGCTGGGCCACCAGCTGGACATCGAGCGCCTTGAGCTGCATGTCGATGGCGCTGAGGGTGTGGGCCAGCGTATCGTGGAGCTCGCGTGCCAGCCGGTTGCGCTCGCGGCTGGTGGCCAGCTGATCCAGCGCTGCGGCGTAACGGCTCAGCTCGGCGTTGCTGAGCAGCAGCGCTGCGCGCTGCGCCCGCTGCTGCTCGGCGATCCGCGCGATCAGGTAGCCGGCCAGCACGAACAGCAGCCAGCGGGCCCCGGCGTACTGGAGGTTGAGCCACAGCTCGACGCCGCGCAGCGTGGGCAGGGCCAGCAGCGCCGAGAGCAGCGCGGTGCCGCTGGCGAACAGCAGCACCGCGCGGAAGCTGTAGCGCGCCGCCACCAGCACCAGCGGGAACATCAGCCAGAAATAGAGCCGGTTGAGATCGGCCGAGACCCCGAGCGCCCGCAGCGGCGCGGCGCTCAGCGCTGCGTCCAGCCCGTGGCCGACAACCGGCACGATGCTGGCGACGATGAGCGCGATCGGCAGGTAGGCTGCCCCGAGCAG
Source organism: Roseiflexaceae bacterium (assembly GCA_043754595.1). Lineage (GTDB taxonomy): Bacteria > Chloroflexota > Chloroflexia > Chloroflexales > Roseiflexaceae > JAYUUK01. The sequence continues at coordinate 5,128 of JAYUUK010000437.1, forward strand.
CGCGCGCAGCCTCGGCCAGCCAAGGTACAGCGTCAGCGCCCCGGTCTGCCCCCAGTTCGCCAGCATGAACAGATCGAGCGGCAGCGCGCGCCGCCGTAGCGCGATGGCCAGACTGACGCTCAGCAGCGCCCACAGCAGTCCGGCGAACAGCCGAAATATCCTGAGCAGGTCGTGCTCGATCGGGTCTTCGGCTGGCGCTGTGCTGCTTTCCATAGCCCCATCATAGCACGCCGCTATGCCACGCGCCTGTGCGCCGCGTCAGCGCCGGGGATGACGCGCGTCACCCCTGGCGCTGACGGCCGACACTCGCCCCGATAGCGCCGCCGGGCTATGCTACGAGTGGCAGAAGTCGCTGCCGCACCCCGAGGAGACACCGCTATGGATATCAGCTTCGTTCGCCGCTCGCTCCGCCCGCTGCTCACCGCGATGGCGCTAATCGCGCTGCTGGCCCACTTCGCCACCCCGAGCTATGCCGCTGAGACGCCAGCCACCATCACCCGGACGGTTACCGAGGCCCAGATCAACGCCAGCTACCGCATCACCAGCCCGCGTAACCGTGCCGTCACTATGCGCAGCGTGGACCTCCAGCCTGGTAAGGTGGTTATCACCAGCGAGCTGAGTTTCCCCAAAGGCAAAAAGGCAACGCTCGTGGTCACCATCGCGCCGACTGTGGCCGACGGCCGGGTGACCTGGAATCTGGTCTCGGCCACCAGGGATGGCGAGCCGGTATCGCAGGATTTGTTCGAGCAGATCCAGAAGCGGATCAGCAGCTCGTGGGCGCGCTACGCCAAGGAGAAGGCTGGTAACGGCCAAGTGGTGAGCGTCAGCATCAGCGATAGCGAGATCAGCTGGACGCTCGCCCCCAAGCCGTAGTCGAATTCGAGCGCAAGAAGCGCGTGGCGGGGAGTGGAAGGGCTGGCTATACTGCAGGTACTTGTAGCAAGGAGCACAGTATGCGAGTCAGCGACACCCCCGCCACCCACCCCCCCGCCATCCACCGCGACTGGTACGACGCGATCGTCAGGCGCGACGGCCAGTTCGACGGGATATTTTTCTTCGGCGTGGCCACCACTGGCGTCTTCTGCCGCCCCTCGTGCGCCGCGCGCCGCCCCAACTCTGAGAACGTGCGCTACTTCGCCAGCGCCGCAGACGCCGAGCGCGCCGGGTTCCGCGCCTGCAAGCGCTGCCGGCCGCTGAGCATGGGCGAAGACCCGCAGCGCGATGTGGTGGCGCAGATCTGCCGCTTTCTCGAAGCCGAGCACGCGCGCACCCCGACGCTCGACGAGCTCGCGGCGCGCTTCCACCTCAGCCCGTTCCACCTCCAGCGCAGCTTCAAAAAGATCGTCGGCGTCTCGCCCCGGCAGTACGCCGACGCGGGGCGGCAGCGGCGGCTGCGCGACGAGTTGGCGCAGGGCGAGCCGGTGACGTCGGCGGTCTACGGGGCTGGTTACGGCTCGGCCGGCAGCTTCTACCGCGGCGCGGACGACGCGCTCGGCATGACGCCGACGAGCTACCGCAGGGGCGGGGCCGACGTCGCCATCCGCTACACGGTGGTAGGCTGCGCGCTCGGCTGGCTGCTGCTAGCCGCCACCGAGCGCGGGCTGTGCAAGGTGGCACTGGGCGACGACGAGGCGACGCTGGTGGACGAGCTGGCGCGCGAGCTGCCAGCGGCGCGGCGCGAGCGTGCGGACGCCGAGCTGGCGCCGTGGGCCGCGCCGATCCTGGCCTACCTGGACGGCGCGCGGCCGCAGATCGACCTGCCGCTGGACATCCAGGCGACGGCGTTTCAGCGGCAGGTATGGCAGGCGCTGCGGGCGATCCCCTACGGCAGCACGCGCTCGTACACCGAGGTGGCGCTGGCGATCGGGCGGCCGACGGCGCAGCGGGCGGTGGCGCGGGCCTGCGCGACCAACCCGGTGGCGCTGGTGATCCCGTGCCACCGGGTGGTGCGCGAGAGCGGCGAGCTGAGCGGGTACCGCTGGGGCGTGGCGCGCAAGCGGCAGATCCTGGCGCGCGAGGCGGCGGAGAGCGAGACGATTGAGCAATTGACGATTGACGATTGACGATTGACGCGGGCATTGCGCAGCGACGCCGGGCGTCGCGGGCGCGATGAGGTAGGGGCGATGGGGGGCGATGGGGTAGGGGCGAAGCGCGCCGGATCGATCGCCTGGCGGGATCGCATTCTGCGCTTGCTTCGCCCGTACGGGCCATGGCATGGCATGGGTCGTGGCGGCGCGGGTGGCGCGGGCGGTGCCGCAATCCGCCGAACAGACGATTGCCGCGCCGCGCGGCGCGTGCTACGCTACCCCGCATGAAACCACACCAGCTGATCGCGCCCTACAAGGGCGACAAGCGCTTCACCGCGATCGCCAAGCGCGCCGCCGAGCTCAAGAAGTCCGGCAGCGACGCGGCGCAGATCGTCGCCGCCATCGCCGATGAGTTCGGCGCGCCAGCCACGCTCGCCAGGCTGCGCGATGCCCCTGCGCCTTTCACCGTCTTCGGCGAGGTCGGGAGCGATATCGAGCCTGGCGCGCTTGATCAGCTGCGCCTCGCGCTGCGCACCCCAGTGGCCATCGCCGGCGCGCTGATGCCGGACGCTCACCCCGGCTACGCGCTGCCGATCGGCGGGGTGTTCGCCGCCCACAACGCCGTTGCCCCGGCCATGGTCGGCGTCGATATCGGCTGCCGCATGCATCTTACCGTGCTCGATCTGCCGCCTGACGCCCTGCTCGCCCGCCGCGCCGCCCTGCTCGCCGATCTGCGCGCTGAGACGGTCTTCGGCACCGGGCAGTCGCGGCAGCGCCGCGCCGACCATGACGTGCTCGAAGATGGGCGCTGGGGGCTGACGAGCCAGCTGCGCGGGCTGCGCCAGAAGGCCGCCGCTCAGCTCGGCACCAGCGGCGCTGGCAACCACTTCGCCGAGTTGATGGTCGGCGAGTGGCTCGGCGCGCCGGAGACTGCCGGCGGCGTGCCGCAGCGCTTCAGCGCGCTCTTGACCCACAGCGGCTCGCGCGGGGTCGGCTTCGCCATCGCCAACGCCTACATGCGGCTGGCGGCACAGGAGACCGCGCGCCACAGCGATGTGCCAAAATACTACGAGTGGCTGACGCTGGACAGCGAGGCTGGGCAGGAGTATTGGCAGGCGATGGAGCTGGCCGGCGACTTCGCCCGCGCCAACCACGAGGTGATCCACGCGGCGTTTCTGAAGCGCAGCAAGCTGGGCGCGCTGCGGGTGATCCAGAACCATCACAACT
>JAYUUK010000438.1:0-25678 GCA_043754595.1 Roseiflexaceae bacterium
GGCGGCGCAGCCGCCGCACCACAAGCGAGGACGTGTGGCTCAAGCGCGCGAACAACCTTCATCGATACCGGTCCGGCGTCGCGCCGGGCTCAGCGACAACACGCTCAAGATCCTGTTCCTCTGGCCGACGCTTATCCTGCTGATCGCGTTCAATATCTTCCCGCTGCTCTACAGCCTGTACCTCAGCTTCACCGATTTCTCGGCGGTGGCCAACAAGCCTGCCAACTGGATCGGGCTGCAGAACTACCAGGAGCTGCTCGGCAGCGCGCAGATCTGGGAGTACTTTCGCACCACCGGGTTCTACGTCGTCGCGTCGGTCTCGCTGGAGATTCTGGTCGGCTTCGGGCTGGCGCTGCTGCTGCGGCGCAAGTTCTTTGGCTCTGGGCTGATCACGACGCTCATCCTGGTGCCGATGATGCTCTCGCCGGTGGTGGTCGGGCTGTTCTGGAAGCTGATCTACAACCCGAGCTACGGCATCTTTAACTATCTGCTCGGCTACGCCGCCGGGCGCGGCCCCGACTGGCTCGGCAACCCGCAGCTCGCGATCTGGGCGGTCGTGATCGTCGATGTCTGGATGTGGGCGCCGTACGTGATGCTGCTCAGCCTCGCCGGGCTCTCGGCTATCCCAGACTACCTCTACGAAGCGGCCGAGATCGACCGGGCAGGCGGCCTGTACACCTTCTGGCGGGTCACGCTGCCGATGGTCGCGCCGCTGCTGCTGATCGCCGTGCTGTTTCGTACCATCGAGGCCTTCAAAACCTTCGACCTGGTGATGGGCCTGACCGGCGGCGGCCCTGGTGACACCACCGAGCTGGCGGCGGTCAACCTGTACCGGCTGGCGTTCCCGCAGTGGCAGACCGGCAAGGCATCGGCGCTGGCCTACATCATCCTGATCATCGTCACCGGCGTCAGCAATCTGTACGTCAAGTACCTCAATCAGATCAAACAGGGGTGAGCCATGGCCAAAGTTGAGAACCCCGGCCGCGCCAGAGCGCTCACGGCGGCGCGCGCGGTGACCGCCACGCTGCTGACGATCCTGTTTCTCATCCCGGTGGTCTGGATGCTGATGACGGCCTTCAAGCCGCGCCAGGACGTAATCGCCGTGCCGCCGCGCGCGCTTTTCAGGCCGTCGCTGGAAGGTTTCGTCAGCCTGTTCACCCAGCGCAGCACGCTCACCAAAATGGGGCAGGCCAAGCTCGAAAAAGATCCCAACCTCTCCTGGGCCGATAAGCTCATGCTGGAGCGCGGCCTCAGGATCATCGGGCCGAGCAAGTACGGCGGGCGGCTGGTCAACTCGATGATCATCGCGTTCTTCAGCACCGCGCTCGCCGTGATCCTCGGCGTGCTGGCGGCCTACGCCTTCAGCCGCTTCCGCGTCAAGGGCACCGCAGACTGGCAGTTCTTCATTCTCAGCACCCGCATGCTGCCGCCGGTGGTGGTGACCATCCCGATCTTTTTGATGTACCGCCAGATCGGTCTGTATGACACCCACCTTGGCATGATCCTGCTCTACACCGTTTTCAATCTCTCGCTCTCGGTCTGGCTGCTCAAGGGCTTCATCGACGAGATCCCGCGCGAGTACGAGGAGGCGGCGCTGGTGGACGGCTACTCGCGCTGGCAGGCGTTTCTGCGGATCGTGCTGCCGCAGTCGATCACCGGCATCGCCGCCACCACCGTCTTCTGCCTGATCTTCGCCTGGAATGAGTACGCCTTCGCGCTGATGCTGACCAGCGAGAATGCCCGCACCGCACCGCCATCCATCCCCACTGTGCTCGGCACCGCCGGCATCGAGTGGAGCGCGATCGCCGCCGGATCGCTGCTGTTCCTCATCCCGGTCGTGCTTGTCACCTTCGCTCTGCGCGACTACCTGCTGCGCGGGATCACCTTCGGTGCGCTGCGCCAGTGACGCTTGACGATTGACTATTCGGAGGAGAAAAGGGGAATATCGGGGCCTGCACCCCCAAACCCCCGCTTCGCGTATTTACTACGCACGCATGATTGCTCTAGCTGCCCGGAATCTATGGCTATCTGTGGACGATCTGCCCAAAAGAACCGAAAGGACGATGATGGAAACGAAGACCCCACGCGCCCGCAAGCGTCGGCTCGAAGCCATTGCCATGGGCATCATGGCGCTCGGCGCGCTGATGATGTTTCAGCCATTCGTGCTGGCGCTGTTCACGTACAGCTTCATCACCTTTCTCGCCGGCACGGTCATGTTCATCGTCGTGAGCCACTTTCAGGAATAACATGGCAACTATCGAGCTCAAACAGGTCGAGAAGCGCTTCGGCGAGGTCTACGCCGTGCGCCCAGTGGATCTCACCATCCGCGATGGCGAGTTCGTCGCGCTGCTCGGGCCGTCTGGCTGCGGCAAGACCACCACGCTGCGTATGATCGCCGGGCTGGAGACGGTGACCGACGGCAAGATCCTGCTGAACGATCAGGACGTGACCCACCTGCGCGGCCGCGAGCGCGATGTCGCGATGGTTTTTCAGCTATTCGCGCTCTACCCGCAGATGAGCGTGCGCCAGAACGTCGCGTTCCCGCTTGAGTCCCAGGGCGCGCCGAAGGCCGAGATCGATCGCCGGGTGGACGATGTGATCGCGATGCTGGAGATCGGGCACCTGCAGCACTTGCGGCCGCGCGCGCTCTCCGGCGGCGATCGGCAGCGGGTGGCGCTGGCCCGCGCGCTGGTGCGCCGCCCGGCCGCCTTCCTGATGGACGAGCCACTCGGCGCGCTCGACGCCGAGTTCCGCGAGGTGATGCGCGCCGAGATTAAGAAGCTTCACCTGGCGCAGCACGCCACCACGGTCTACGTCACCCACGATCAGGTCGAGGCGCTGGCGATGGGCGACCGAATCGTGGTGATGTCCGCCGCCGTGGTGCAGCAGATCGGTACGCCATACGAGGTGTACGCCGAGCCGGCCAATCTGTTCGTCGCCCGCTTCATCGGCAGCCCAGGGATGAGCCTGGTCGATGGCCAGATCGACGGCGACGACCTGCTGCTGCCTGGCGATAATCGCCTGCCGCTGCCGGCCCGCTGGCGCTCGGCCCTGGCGGACGCCAACCTGCCCGATCGCCGCGCGATCCTCGGATTCCGCCCCGAGGCGGCGCGGGTGGGGGCCGGGCCGCTGACGGCGCGGGTCTACGCCGATGACCTGCACGGACCGTACACCATGCTCCACCTGGATCTCGACGGCCAGCGGACGATCGTCCACGCTCGCGCCGGCCGCCAGCTCACCGTCGCGATCGATACGCCTATCAACTTCGACCTGGATCCGTCGCTGCTGCGCTTCTTCCACCCAACCACCGAGCGCGCGATTGTGTCTCTGTAATGGTCGCTGCGCGCCGTCTGGTTCATTGGTTCTCCGTCTCGGTCGCTCCGCCAGCCTGTGAGGATACTATGGCCGATGTCACGCTCACCACGATCACCAAGCGCTTTGGGCAGACCACCGCGCTGGATGGCATCTCGCTGGACATCAACGACGGCGAGTTCTTTGTCATGCTCGGGCCGTCAGGGGCCGGCAAGACCACGACGCTGCGGGTGATCGCCGGGTTGGAGACCCAGGATAGCGGCAGCGTCAGCTTCGACGGGCAGCCCGCAGATAGCCTCGCCCCGCCGGAGCGCGATGTTGCCTTCGTCTTCCAGCAGTACTCGCTCTACCCCACGATGTCGGTCTTCGATAACATGGCCTTTCCGCTGCGCGCCCCCGGCCGCCGGCTGTCTGAGGCCGCGATCAAGGAGAAGGTGACATCGGCCGCCGAGGTGCTGCGCATCGCCCACCTGCTGACCCGCAAGACCGCCAAGCTCTCGGGCGGCGAGATGCAGCGGGTCTCGATCGGCCGCGCTATCGTCCGCGACCCGCGGATCTTTCTGATGGACGAGCCGCTCTCCAACCTGGATTTCAAGCTGCGCGAGTCGCTGCGCGTCGAGCTCAAGCACCTGCAGAAGACCCGCCGCAGCACCACGCTGTTCGTCACCCACGATCAGATCGAGGCGCTGACCATGGCCGACAGGATCGCTGTGCTGGACCGCGGCCGGCTGGTGCAGGTCGGCCGCCCACATGATATCTACGACCGCCCGGCCACCACATTTGTGGCGCAGCTGGTCGGCTCGCCGCGCATCAACCTATTCGCCGCCCACCGCAGCGCCGGGCAGATCTGGCTCGAAGGTGGCGATATCGCGCTCGTGGCACCGCCGCTCGATACGCTCCCGCCGTCGTTCACGCTCGGTGTTCGGCCGGAGGATATTGTGCCGGGGGGCGATGGCCCATTCGCCGGGACCGTGGTTCTGACCGAGCCGCTCGGCGTGGAGACCGTGGTCCATATCGCTAGCGGCCAGCAGACGCTGGTCAGCACGGTGCCTGGGCTCTCGCCGATGCGCGCCGGCGAGCAGGTGCGTTTCGCTATCGCCAGCGAGCGGCTGCACTTCTTCGGCACCGATGGCGCGCGGGTTGGGTAGCGTTCGCGCATCCACAGATTGGCACAGAAGGATAATCCAATGGCAACCGTCCTGATCGCCACCGGCGATGCCGGCGAGGCTTTTGAGGTCATGTACCTCTACTATCGGCTGCGCGAGGCCGGCCACACCGTCCACGTCGGATCGCCGACCAAAAAGGTGCTCAAGCTGGTGCTGCACGACTTTGACCCAGACGTGGAGACCTACATCGAGCTGCCTGGCTACCGGATGCAGAGCGATATCGCATTCGCCGATGTCGACCCTGCCGCCTACGACCAGCTGGTTATTACTGGCGGGCGCGCGCCGGAGTACATCAGGCGCGACAAGCACATGCAGGCGATCGCCCGCCACTTTTTTGCCAACGATAAGCCGGTGGCGGCGATCTGCCACGCGCCGCAAGTCCTCATCGCCGCTGGCGTGATCGCTGGGCGGCAGGTAGCGGCCTACGAAATGATGGAGCCGGACATCACCGCCGCCGGCGGTATCTACCGCGACGAGCCGCTCGTCGAGGATGGCAACATGGTCAGCTCGCGGGTCTGGGGCGATATCGCCGAGTTCTCGCGTGGGATGATCAAACAGCTCGACGCGCTGGTGCCGGCGTGACCCCGGTCGTGGTGGTCATCGGCACGCTCGATACCAAGGGAGTCGAGCACGAGTACCTGCGTCAGCGTGTGGCGGCGGCCGGCTGCGAGACGCTGCTGATCGATGCCGGGGTGATGGGGCCGCGCGGCGCGACGCCAGACATCGACCATATCGAGGTGGCGGCGGCCGGCGGCGCTGATGCGGCGCAGCTCGCGGCGGCCGGCGATCGGGGGGCTGCGGTGGCGGCCATGGCGCGCGGCGCTGCCGAGGTGGTGTCGCGGCTGTTCGCCGCCGGACGGCTGCACGGCATCGTCTCGCTCGGCGGCTCGGGCAACGCCTCGATCGCTGCGGCGGCGATGCGGACCCTGCCGATCGGCGTGCCGAAGCTGATCGTCTCCACCATGGCCGCCGGCGACACCCGGCCGTACGTCGGTGTCAGCGATGTGACGATGATGTACTCGGTGGTGGACATCGCCGGCATCAACTCGCTCTCCGAGCGCATTCTAGCCAACGCCGCAAACGCTATCGCCGCCATGGCGCGCGGCTACGCCGAGTTCGCCCCGCATCAGGCCGGCAGACCGCTGATCGTCGCGTCAATGTTCGGCGTCACCACGCCGGCCGTCACCCGCGCCCGCGAGCAGCTTGAGGCGCACGGCTACGAGGTGCTGGTGTTCCACGCCACCGGCGCAGGCGGCCGCAGCATGGAGGCGCTGATCGACGGCGGCTTCGTCGTCGGATCGCTTGACATAACGACGACCGAGTGGGCCGATGAGCTCATTGGCGGCATCCTCGGCGCCGGCCCCGAGCGGCTCGACGCCGCCGGGCGGCGGGGCGTGCCGCAGGTGGTCTCGCTCGGCGCGCTCGATATGGTCAACTTTGGCCCGCGCGAGACCGTGCCCCATCAGTTCGCCGGGCGTAACCTCTACGTCCACAACGCCACCGTCACCCTGATGCGGACCACGCCAGAGGAGTGCGCCGAGCTCGGGCGGGTCATCGGGCGCAAGCTCAGCGCCGCCACCGGCCCGACCGCGCTGTTCATCCCGCTACGCGGCATCTCGATGATCGCCACCGAGGGCGCGCCGTTTCACGACGCAAGCGCCGACGCCGCGCTGTTCGAAGCTGTCCGCACCAGCATCGGCCCAAACGTCGAGCTCCACGAGCTCGACGCCGATATCAACGACCCATCGTTCGCTGATGCCATGGCCGAGCGGCTGCACGCGATGATCCTGGAAGGCGGGAGCCAGGAGCCAGGAGCCAGGAGCGGGTAGTAAGTAGCAAGTAGCAAGTAGCAAGTAGGCCGGGCAGCGCAGCCACGGTGGAGCGGCAGCGCGCGAAGCCAGACGGCGCGCAGCGACTGAGACGGCGCGCAGCGACCAAAAAGGAGATTCTATGCAACGAGCTGAGGCCATCGCCAGGCTCCGCGCAGTCGTCGAGACTGGCGGCGCGATCGTCGGAGCAGGCGCCGGCACCGGGCTCTCGGCGAAATGCGCCGAGGCTGGCGGCGTCGACCTGATCATTATCTACAACAGTGGGCGCTACCGCATGGCCGGGCGCGGCTCGCTCGCCGGGATGATGCCGTACGGCGACGCCAACGCGATCGTCATGGAGATGGCCGGTGAGGTGCTGCCCGTAGTACGCGACACCCCGGTGCTGGCCGGTGTTTGCGGCACGGATCCATTCAGGCTGATGCCATATTTTCTGCGGCAGATCCGCGAGATCGGCTTCAGCGGCGTCCAGAATTTTCCCACCGTCGGTCTGATCGACGGGACCATGCGCGTCGGGCTGGAGGAGACCGGCATGGGATATGGCCTCGAAGTCGATATGATCGCCGAGGCCCACCGCCAGGATCTGCTCACCTGCCCATATGTCTTCGATGAGGCGAGCGCGGTGGCGATGGCCGAGGCCGGTGCCGACGTGCTGGTGCCACACATGGGCCTGACTACCAAAGGCGCGATCGGGGCGAAAACCGCGCTGACGCTCGACGATTGCGTCGGCCGGATCCAGGCCATGCGCGACGCGGCGGCGGCGGTTCGGCCGGATATCCTCGTGCTGTGCCATGGCGGCCCGATCGCCGAGCCGGAGGATGCAGCCTACATCCTCAGCCACTGCCGCGGGATCGTCGGCTTTTTCGGCGCATCGAGCATGGAGCGGCTGCCCACCGAGGTGGCGATCACCGAGAATGCCCGGCGGTTTAAGGGGATCGCGGCGGGGCGATGATCGGCGGTGCGTCGCGGGGCGGCGCGGGTAGGGGCAAAGCGCGCCAGATCGATTGCGGGAGGAATGGCATGCGTGCGCTTGCTTCGCCCATACGAACGTGGGGCGAAGCAAGCGCGGGGCAGTGGGGCGATGCAAAGCGAAAGGATGAGGCATATGCGCGTCGGCAGTGGACACATTATCTATGGCGAAGAGGTCGATAGCGTGATGTTCGACTGGGGTACGATCAAGTTTCTCAGCGAGCCGCTCGTCACCGGGGCCGAGCGCTTCAGCTTCGGCATGGTGGTGCTAGCCCCGGGCAAGGGCCACGACCGCCACAACCACCATGGGTGCGAGGAGATCATCTTTGTCATGTCCGGCGAGGGTGAGCAGATGGTCGACGACCAACCGGCTGTGCGGGTGCGCGCCGGCGCGAGCATCTACATCCCAGCCGATATCTATCACTCGACGATCAACGTCGGCTGGGAGCCGCTGCGTCTGATCGTCGTCTACTCGCCAGCTGGCCCCGAGCGTGGGCTGCGCGATATCCCCGGCTGCGTGGTGGTGCCGCCCGGCGTGTGATTCGGATCTGGTATGATAGCGCCGTGGAATGTGTGGGTGACTCGAGTGTGCGGGGGAGCGGGGGCGGGGGTAGGGGCGAAGCGCGCGCCCGATCGATCCCTGGAGGCATGCGATGCCGAGCGCGTGCTTCGCGCATACGGCACGCGAACGACGTCCACGCGGGCGGCGCGTGCGGGGGAGCGGGGGCGGGGGTAGGGGCGAAGCGCGCGCCCGATCGATCCCTGGAGGCATGCGATGCCGAGCGCGTGCTTCGCCCGTCCGGGGCGGCGCGTGTGGGGGCTTGGGGGCGCAGCCCCCAAATAATCTTTCCGGCACGGGCGGCGGCTGCGCCGCCGCCCGTGCAAACGACACAGGAGAATCAAGCAATGGCGCGTCCTGTTACGCTATATACCGGCCAGTGGGCCGATCTGCCGCGTGCCGAGCTGGCCAAGAAGGTCAAGGGCTTCGGCTATGATGGTATCGAGCTCGCCTGCTGGGGCGACCATTTCGAGGTCGGCAAAGCGGTTGAGTCTGACAAGTACATCCGCGAGACCAAAGAGCTGCTTGAGGCCAACGGGCTCCAGAGCTTCGCTATCTCCAACCACCTCGTCGGCCAGGCGGTCTGCGACCCGATCGACGAGCGACACAAGGGCATCCTGCCGCCGCATGTCTGGGGCGACGGCGACCCCGAGGGCGTTCGCCGCCGCGCCGCCGAGGAGATGATGAACACCGCCCGGGCCGCCAAAGCCTTCGGCGTCAGCGTTGTCAATGGCTTCACCGGCTCCTCGATCTGGCACATGCTCTACTCCTTCCCGCCCAATGACTTCGCCAAGATCGAGGCCGGCTATCAGGATTTCGCCGACCGCTGGAACCCGATCCTCGATGTCTTCGACGAGTGTGGCGTCAAGTTCGCCCTTGAGGTCCACCCGACCGAGATCGCCTACGATATCGTCACCACCGAGAAGACCCTGGCGGCCATCGGGCGGCGGCCGGCGTTTGGTATCAACTTTGATCCGAGCCACCTGATCCACCAGTTCGTCGATAGCGTCGAGTTTATCCATACCTTTGGCGATCGGATTTATCACGCCCACGTCAAGGATAGCCGGGTCAACACCAATGGCCGCACCAGCATCCTCGGCTCGCATCTCAACTTCGGCGATCCGCGTCGCGGCTGGGATTTTGTCTCGCCTGGGCGCGGCGACGCCAACTGGGACCAGATCTTCCGCGCGCTCAACCGCGTCGGCTACACTGGCCCACTCTCGGTGGAGTGGGAGGACAGCGGCATGAACCGCGACCAGGGAGCGCCAGAGGCATGCGCCATGATCCGCCGCATGGACCTGACGCCCTCAAACGTCGCCTTCGACGCAGCGTTCGCTCGCGACGAATGAGTGTGAAGAGCTATGCAGACTCTTATCGGAAAAGTCGCGCTCGTCACCGCCGCCTCGCGTGAGATCGGTGCATCCATGGCCATGGCGCTGGCGTCTGAGGGCGCCAGCGTGCTGATCTCGCACTACGGCGAGCCGGAGCGCGCCGCCGCCACGCTGGAAAAGATACGGGCTGCCGGCGGCACCGCCGAATCGATCGATGCTGACCTGCGGCAGCACCGGGCCTGTCTCGACCTCGTGGCCGCAGCGGTGGCGCGCTTCGGGCGGCTGGATATCCTGGCGGCCAACGCCGGCATCACCGTCGCCGCCCCCATCTTGGAGACCACCGAGGCACAGTGGGATACTCTGGCAGACCTCAACCTCAAAGGATCGTTCTTCTGCGCCCAGGCCGCAGCCAGGCAGATGATCGACCAGGGCCAGGGCGGCCGGATCGTCTTCTCATCGTCGGTCACCGGCAACGTCGCTGCCCCTGGCCTCGCCGCCTACGGTGTCACCAAGGCGGCGCTGCGCCACATGGCGGTCTGCTTCGCCGCCGAGCTCGGCCGCCACGGCATCACCGCCAACGCGCTGGGCATTGGCGCGGTGCTCAACGACCGCAACCTGGTGGATAATCCCGACTACGCCGCCGACTGGGGGCGGGTCATCCCCACCGGGCGGGTGATCATGCCACACGATATCGCCGACGCACTGCTGCTGCTGGTCTCCGATCGCGCATCGCAGATCAATGGCCACACGCTCATGGTCGATGGCGGATGGAGCTGGCTCGGCAAATCGCCGTGATTCCGTCAGCGCGCTGGCCTGCACAGCAGCGCGGAAATCCTGTCTCGCTGCTGCACAGCAGCAGCAAAAATAGTCGTTCGTGCTCTGGCGTGCAGCGCGGGAGTCCTGTCTCGCTGCTGCGCAGCGAAGCTGCGCAGCAGCAGCTAAAAGCCATTCCTTGGCGCGGAGTGCCCGCGCGCAGCGCTTCGGAAAACGAGCGCGCAGCGTCTATCTGTGCCTATCTATGTATACCAACAGGATCTCTATGGATTACCGCACGCTCGGCCGCACTGGCTACAACGTCTCCACCGTCAGCTTTGGCGCGTGGGCTATCGGCGGGAGCTGGGGCGATGTGGACGATGCGACCTCGATGGCGGCGCTGCACCGTGCGCTGGATCTCGGCGTCAACTTCTTCGATACTGCCGATGTCTACGGCGATGGCCGCTCCGAGCGCCTGATCGCCAGGCTGCGCCGCGAGCGCGGCGAGCCGTTCTACGTCGCTACCAAGGCCGGCCGCCGGCTCAGCCCGCACATCGCCAGCGGCTACAATCTTGCCAACCTCACCGGCTTCGTCGAGCGCAGCCTGGCCAACCTGGAGGTCGAGTCGCTCGACCTGCTCCAGCTCCACTGCCCGCCGAGCGAGGTCTACGACGATCCATCCGTCTTCGCCGCGCTGGACTCGCTCGTGGCCGCCGGCAAGCTGCGCCACTACGGCGTCAGCGTGGAGACGGTGGACGAGGCGACCCGCGCCGCGCAGTACCCAGGCGTGCAGAGCGTCCAGATCATCTTCAACATGTTCCGGCTCAAGCCGATCGAGGCCTTCTTCCCGATCGCCGAGGCCAGGCAGATCGGCATCCTGGCGCGGGTGCCGCTGGCTAGCGGGCTGCTGACCGGCAAGCTGCGCGCCGATACGCCGTTCGCCACAGACGACCACCGCAGCTTCAACCGCGAGGGTCAGGCCTTCAACCGCGGCGAGACCTTCTCCGGCGTGGACTACGAGGCCGGGCTGGCCGCCGTGGACGAACTGCGCCCGCTCGTCCCGCCGGGCGCGACGCTGGCCCAGCTGGCGCTGCGCTGGATCTCCATGTTCCCGGCGGTCACCTGCTCGATCCCAGGCGCAAAAAATGCCGCGCAGGTCGAAGCCAACGTCGCCGCCGCCGATCTGCCGCCGCTCGACGACGCGACGATGGCGCGGGTCGCTGCGGTGTACGACGCGCACATCCGCCAGCTGGTTCACGCATCGTACTAGATAGATGGAGCGACCCATGGCTCTTCTGCTCGGTCTGGACATCGGCACATCGGGTGCCAAGGCCCTCGTCTGTGATGAGCACGGCGTTATCGTCGCCACCGCCACAGCCGAGTACCCGCTGCTCACGCCGCGCCCGCTGTGGAGCGAGCAGCAGCCGGAAGATTGGTGGCGAGGCGCGCAGGATGCCGTCCGCCAAGCCGTCTCCGGCGTCGATCCAGCGCAGATCGTCGCCATCGGGCTGACCGGGCAGATGCACGGCGCGGTGTTTCTGGACGCCGATGGCCAGTCGATCCGCCCGGCGCTGCTCTGGAATGACCAGCGCACGGCGGCGGAGTGTGCTGAGATCACCGCCACGGTCGGCGCAGAGCGTCTGATCGCCATCGCCGGCAACCCGGCGCTCACCGGCTTCCAGGCGCCCAAGATCCTCTGGCTGCGCAACCACGAGCCGGAGCACTACGCGCGCGTGGCTCAGGTGCTGCTGCCAAAAGACTTCATCCGGCTCAGGCTCGCCGGCGTCAGCGCCACAGACGCCTCCGATGCGGCGGGGACGCTGCTGCTCGATCTGCGCGCGCGCGACTATAGCGCCGAGATTCTGGAGAAGCTACACATCCCGCGCGCCTGGCTGCCAAACGTCTACGAGGGACCGGAGATCACCGGCGCGCTGCTGCCCGATGTGGCCGCGGTGCTCGGACTGCCCGCCGGCCTGCCGATCGTCGCTGGCGGCGGCGATAACGCGGCGGCGGCAGTGGGCACCGGCATCGTGCGCGCCGGCGTGGTCAGCGCCAGCCTCGGCACCTCAGGCGTGATCTTCGCTCACAGCGACGCCATCGCGCTCGACCCGCGCGGCCGGCTCCACACTTTCTGCCACACCGTGCCCGGCCAGTACCATCTCATGGCTGTGACGCTGGCCGCCGGCGGCTCGCTGCAGTGGCTGCGCAACACGCTGCGGGCGCTGGGTGGCGATGCATCCGCGCTGTCCTACGACGACCTGATGGCGCTGGCCGCAGCCGTCGCGCCCGGCGCAGAGGGGCTGATCTTTCTGCCGTACCTCAGCGGCGAGCGCACGCCGCACCTCGATCCGCTGGCGCGCGGCGCGTTCGTCGGGCTGACCACCCGCCATACCATCGGTCATATCGTGCGCTCCGTGATCGAGGGGGTGACCTTCTCGCTGCGCGACGGGTTGGAGATTATGCGCGGGCTCGGCCTGGAGATCGCGCAGATCCGCGCCACCGGCGGTGGTGGCAAGAGCGCGCTGTGGCGGCAGATCCAGGCCGATATCTATGGCGCCGAGGTGGCGACCCTCGCCGCCGAGGAGGGGCCAGCCTATGGCGCAGCCCTGCTCGCCGGCGTCGGTGCCGGCGTGTTTCCTAGCGTGGTCGCCGCCGCCGATGCCTGCGTACGCGTGACCGGCACGGTGGCTCCCGGGCCGGATGCGGCAGCCTATGCGCAGCTCTACCCGATCTACGGCGAGCTGTACGGCGCGCTGCGGCCAAGCATGCATCGGCTCGCTGCACTCTAGCGCACTTTTTTGGCCTGTGCGGCGGCTCGGTAGCCACTCGTTTTGCTGCTGCTGCGCAGCAGCAGCAGCAAAAGCGATTTTATGGCGCGAAGCGCCTCAGAAAAACAAGCGGCGTTTATAGAAATGCTACCAAGGAGCGCGCATGGGGACGTTCGATTTCGCAAACGAGGCGCTGCGGCGCGATATCACCGCCTACGCCGCGGCGCTGCGCACCATCGTCGAGACGATGCCGCAGGCGGTGCAGACCTGCGACCAGATCCTCAAAGAGGTGCGTCTCGCTCGGGCACTGCTCGCCTTCGCTTCCACGCCCCACGCCGCCGAGCTCGCCCAAACGCTCTACACGCTCAGCAACCTCTGGCCATACCGCGAGCGGCCGTACGCGCGCACGCTCGGCTTCGACGACGAGATCCGCGAGGCCAGGCAGCTGCGTGACGAGGCGCAGAAAGGCAGCAAGGTCGTCGCGCGCTTCGGCGGCGACAGCCTGAGCGCCGAGATCGTCGTCTGCTTCGCCAACATCGCGAAGCTGCTCGAAGATGAGCAAACGCTGCTGGAAACCTGCAACGCCTCGATCAAACCGCACGCCGAAAATATGGATATGACGCGTAAACGGCTGACGCTGCTGACCGCCGCTGTCGATGCGCGGATGCCGCCGAGCGCGGAACAGCGCGCCGCTTTTGAAGCCTACGCCGAGGCCGGCACCATCCTGCGCGATTGGGAGAACGGCGTGCCGCTCGATGAGCGCGGCGTCGGTATTTTGGAACACTGCATCCTGCTGCTCGACGGCGCGACGAATGTGTTTCTCACGCCGCTCAACCCCGCTCCGGGTGCGCGGGCGTGACCGCTGTCGTATTGATGCGCCTGCGGCTGGTTTTTGCAGACCCGGCGCGGCGTCGTCTTCTCATCGGCACCGCACTCGCTCTGCTGGCCTTCGAGATCGTCGGCTATCTCGTGCTCAGCTGGCAGCGGCAGATCCCCCTCGGCCGCGATGCGCTGTCGTACCTTGCCGCAGCGCGGGCCATCGCGGCTGGACAAGATCCCTACGGCGCTGATTTCGCCGCGCTGCTCCCCGATGCGCCACAGATCCCTTCACCCTATCTGTACCCGCCGCCGCTGGCGCTGGCGCTGCTCCCGCTCGCTCAGCTCCCGCTCGCCCTGGCGCTGACGCTCTGGATAGCTATCGTCTGCGGTAGCCATGTCGCGCTGATCTGGCTGCTGGCGCGCATGAGCGCATGGCGAGTTGCGCTGGCGGCGGTCCTGTTCTGGCTCCCGGCGTGGGAGAGTATCTTTAACGGGCAGGTCAACGCACTGGTGGCCTGTGGTCTGTCGGCTAGCCTGCTGGCGCTCGGTGCGAGGCGCGAGCGCGCGGCCGGAGCCTGGCTGGCGCTCGGGGCGCTGCTCAAGATCACGCCCGGCGTCGGGCTGGCTGTGCTGGTGCTGCGCGGCCACTGGCGCGCAGGAGCGGCGGCCGTCGGTATCGCGCTCGCGGCCGTACTGGTCTCGCTGCCGTGGGTTGCGCCGCGGCTGTGGCTGGCCGGCGGTGGGGCGGCGCTTCAGACGCCGCGGGCCAATGAGTGGTACACCTCCCTCGGCGCGGCCGTCGGTGTGCTGCCCGGACCGTGGGGAGTCTATGGGCCACTGCTCCTGGCCACGGTGCTGATCGGAGTCACGCTGCTGCGCAGCCGAGCCGTGCCGCTTGATATGGCGCTTGCGGCCGCGATCATTGTGCCGCTGCTGGTGGCGCGGACGGCGTGGCTTCATCACGCGGTCATCGCGCTGCCGGCGCTGGCCATTCTCTGGCGCGCTGGCGGCCGCGCGCGCGCGCTGGCGGCTGGAGCCTGGCTGACCATCGGTCTGGTCGGGCTCTTCACCACCCCGCTCGCACTTGCGGCGTGCTGGGCGGCCTGCCTATGGCCACGGCTGTTGGGCGCTCATACAAAAGTCTGATAGCGTGCGCTTTACACCAGCCGGCGGCGGTGATATAATAAAGAGGTGTTTGGGGATGCTTGGTATCGACAGGGGAGGACGTCGCGGATTGCAAGCCGAGCCGCCCAGTCTCGTTAAAGGGGCAAACGGCTTAACTGCCAACAACAACATTGTGGCCTTCCGTCCGGCTCGTCCGGCGATGGCCCTCGCTGCCTAAAGAGGTAGCGCGCTCCTCGATCCTCAGCCCGATGGGGTCGAACCGAGTGTCAACAGTCGGGCCGCTCATCACTCACGCCGGCTAGGTGGTGCTAAGACAAGCGGGATGGCTCAAATGACGCTTCGTTTATTGTGCGTCTGCGAGCGACAGCAAACAGTGAACTAAGCTTGTAGCATGTTCGAGTCTAACTTTTCTGGACGGGGGTTCGACTCCCCCCATCTCCACCAAATCACATACAGACGCCCGAGTGGTTCGCCATTCGGGCGTCTGTGTGTCTCCAGCAGCGAGGCAAGCCGATGCACGTCCACTCCATCAGGACCCACACGATCGCGCCCGCCGCTCAGGATCTGTACGCGATCCTCAATGCCTACCTGCCGTCGATCGCGGACGATGCGATTCTGGTGATCACATCCAAGATCATCGCCATCTGCCAGGGCAGGGTCGTTCCGATCGGCGCGGTCGACAAACAGACGCTGATCGAACGTGAGGCCGACTTCTTCCTGCCGCCGAGCGCGGGCGACTATCGTGTCTGGCTGACCATCGCCGGCCAGATGCTCGCGCCAAACGCCGGGATCGATGAGTCTAATGGCGCTGGGCACGCTATCCTCTGGCCGCATGATCCACAGCGGACCGCAAACGATGTGCGCGCCTATCTGGTCCGCCGCTTCGGAGTCGCCCGGGTCGGCGTGCTCGTTACCGATAGCAGGCCGGTGCCGCTGCGCTGGGGGGTGACTGGCGTTGCCCTGGCGCACAGCGGCTTTCTCGCCATCAACGATTATCGCGGCACCCCCGACCTGTTCGGTCGTCCGCTCACGATGACGCAGGTCAACGTCGCCGATGCGCTCGCGGCCGCGGCAGTGCTGGTCATGGGCGAGGGCGCGGAGCAGACGCCGCTCGCCCTGATCGGTGGTGCCCCCTTCGTCGCGTTCCAAGATCGCGACCCGAGCGATCTGGAGCTCCAGGCGCTCCAGATCGGTCTCGAAGATGACCTGTACGCGCCGCTGCTCACCAGCGTCCCGTGGCAGCGCGGCAGGCGCTAGCCCGCCACAGGCGCGGATCGTGCCCACACGTGTGAACGTCCGTTGATTCGAAGCAGTGTATCTGTCCGTCGCCCCCGCTTCCCCCGCGAGCGCCCGATCTCGCGCAGGCGATTCTGGCAGAAAATGTCAGGTTTTTCTGCCAGAATCGCGGTATTGTTCATTCGGCGACCCAACCCCGCTGAGGTAAGATACCTCGGCGGGGTTGAAACCGATGCGATACCTGCCGCGGGGTTCTCTCCCGCTGACGGTGCGCTGCGAGGAGCGCGATGAACTTTGGTGCAACCCCCGGCGATCAGGCGCTGCTCGCGCCGATCTTGCTGCGCGCGCTCGCGATTATCCCACTGCTGATCATCGGCACTGCGCTGCGCGCCACGCGTCTGGTGCCGAAGCCCGCGCACCGTATACTCGTGCTGGTGCTGCTGCTCGGCGGCGGCTCGGCGCTGGCCGGCGGCGCGCTGGAGCGTGCCGCCAGCCCGGCGATTGGGCTGGTGGCCAAAAAAGAGGAACTGGTGAGCGCGCGCGTCCAGGGCGACTGGCAGCAGACCCTGCAAATGCAGCTGTTCTACCGCCTGGATGGCGCTGCCCCAGCGCCGCGAGCGATCCAGTTCGCCGATAGTGCGACCGCATATCTCCCCGATGCCGATACTGCCAGCGTGAGCTTGGATTTGCTGGCGGCACCGTTCGATGGTGCGCGGCAGGGTGCTGCGCTGGAGCTGCGCGCTGTCCCGATCTGGCGTAGCGTCGCGCTGGTCTGGCCGGCCGCCGCCCGTCCTTGGGATACGCTGCCGCTACCGGGGATCGCGGCAGCTGGCGCGTTACTGGCACTGCTGCTGCTGCTCCCACGCGGCTGGCGGGCTGGGCTGGCAGCGGCGCTGCTGCTGGCGGCCGTGCCCCTCTGGCCGGCGGCCGAGCTCTACGGCTACTGGCACACCATGCGCGGTCCGGCCGCCGCGCCGCTACACGCCGAAGCCACAGTCACATCGATGACGCGCGTGACCGCAATAACGCCATTTCCGTGCGACGAGGCCGCCGATGGCTGTCTGTTCTATCAGAATGTCGCGCTCGAGCTGCCGCAGCCATACGATATCATCCAGCTGCGCTACACGCCCGCCGGTGCCAGCGATTCTGTCACGGCGATCGCCGCCGTCGATGCCGATAGCGAGCTCGTGCGGGTCGGGGCCGCCGTGCCGATCGACTATGCGGCCGCCGCGCCCAGATCGGTTATGATCTCTGGTGTGCCACTGCGCCACGCCGACGCCAATGTTGCGGCGTTCGCCCGGCTGCTGCTGGGGATGGCGGTGGTTGGGGCGCTGCTGCTCGGGGCGTGGGCCTGGCTGCACTGGCGCATCGACTGCGGTGGGCGCAAGACGACGGCGAGCTCAAGGAGTGTGCGATGAAAGTCGGCGTGATGCTCCCGACGATTGAGGACCACGATGGCCGAGACGGTGGAATCATGCCTAGCTACCAGACGATCCGGGAGCTGGCGCTGGCGGTGGATGAGAGCGGGCTGGATTCGGTGTGGGTGCCGGATCACCTGATCTTCCGCTTCCCTGACCAGAAAGAGACCGGTGTGTGGGAGGGCTGGACGATGCTGGCGGCGCTCGCCGAGGTTACTTCGCGCGTTGAGCTCGGCACGCTGGTGCTGTGTGTGCCATTCCGCAACCCGGCGCTGACGGCGCGTATGGCCACTACGCTTGATGAAGTGAGCGGTGGGCGGCTCATCCTCGGCCTCGGCGCCAGCTGGCATCAGCCAGAGTTCGATGCTTTCGGCTTTCCATTCGACCAGCTCGCCAGCCGCTTCGAGGAGGGGCTCCAGATCATCGCGCCGCTAGCTGCGCCAGGGTCAGGCTGCGCTCGATGGAAAGTTCGTCCGTGCCGATGCCAGCGGCCGCCCGCGCGGGCCGCGGCCGCATGGCCCGCCGATCCTGGTGGGCGCTGGCAAGCCGCGCATGCTGCGGCTCACCGCGCGCCACGCCGATGCCTGAAATACCTGCTGGTTGGGCGACCCGGCCAAGCTCGCGCCTCGCTGACCTACACGCTGCCTGCGCTGCCGAGGGTCGTGACCCGGCGACGCTGGAGGTGACTGTTGGGGTGCTGCTTGCCTATCCGCCGGACGCCGCCCGCCCCGAGATCGTCGATCATCCGGGACGTTTCCTGACGGGGTCGCCGGCCGAGGTCGCTGCCGGGCTGCGCGGCTATGCCGAGCAGGGCGTCGGCCATATCATCGCCAGTCTCACGCCATGTACGCCGCAGACGATCGCCGAGCTTGCCGAGGCCGTGCGGCTCGTCCGCACGGTCTGAGACGAGCGCTCGCGGCCGCCGCGCTGGTAGTTCGCCAAGAGAGGGGACCGCAGATGAGGCAAACGATCGCGCTGTGGCTCGTGCTGCTGGGTCTGGCGCTGCTCGGCGCGCCGGCCCCCGCGCGCGCCGCAGACACGACGGTTGGGGCTGGGACGCCGGCGAGCTGCACCGAGGCCGCCTTCGATGTCGCCCTGAACGCGGCGCTCGGCGCTGGCACCGCCACGATTACATTTCGTTGCGGCGGCCCGGCCACGATCGCGTTCGGCGCTGAGAAGCGGATAGAGACTGTCAACGGCCGCGCCCCGGATATCACGATCGATGGGGGCGGGCAGGTCACGCTCTCTGGCGGCGATACGGTCTCGCTATTCACGGTCTACGGCAGCGGCGATATTCCGGCCACGCTGCGGCTGCGCAACGTCACGCTGACTGGTGGCTACAGCGCCGGGGACGGCGGCGCGATATTTTCCAGCGGCGGGACGATTATCCTGGAAAATACGGTGGTGCAGAACAGCGGCAGCGGCCGCGCCTGCGGCGCGATCGCGAGCCTGGACGGCAGCCTGACGCTGGTGAACAGCACGGTGCGTGGCAACCGCGCCGCCGAGTATGGCGGTGGGATCAACAGCCGTGGGATGGTCAGCATGAACGGCAGCGTCATCCAGGGCAACCAGGCGGGCGGCAGTGCTGGTAACTGCAACGGCGGCATGGCGCTCAGCGGCACGGTCACGATCGCGGCCAGCCAGGTGATCTCCAACACCGCCGCCAGCCAGATCGGGCGTGGCGGCAAGGGCGGCGGCATCTGCTTCGACTCGGGCAGCCTGATCCTGCGCCAATCGCTGCTGACCGGCAACGCGGCGGCCGAGGGCGGCGCTCTCGCCAGTATCAGCACGGCGCAGATTGTGGCCAGCGAGCTGCGCGGCAACACCGCGCTACGCCAGGACGGCAGCGGCATGGGCGGTGCGATCTGGAGCGGCGGCACCACGTTGCTGACCGATACGCTGGTGGTCGAGAACCGCTCGTTCGATGGCGGCGGGATCTACCAGGGTAAGACTGGCGGCCTGAGCCTCAGCGGCACCACCGTCGCGGCGAACACGGCGCAGGGCTTCGGTGGCGGTGGAATCTACGTGCGCGGCGATGGGCTGCGCGCCGGTTTGAACACCGGCCGGGCGACGATCCGCGGCGGGGTCATCCGCGATAACCGCTCGACCTACTTCGGTGGTGGGGTCTTCAACGACGGTGGGAGCGTCACAATCGAGGCGACCGAGCTGCTGCGCAACCGGACCACCGACGCGCCGCCGATCGGTTTCAGCGGCGGCGGCGCAGTCTACGTCGCCAACGCCTACCTGGCGCTCGAGCGGGCGACGGTGCGGCAGAATAGCTCGCGGACTGGCGGCGGTGCGCTGGCCATCGGCCCGACACTGGTGGAAAGCCAGAAGCTCAACAACGTCAGCGTGGCCGACACCAGCTTCGATGCGAATAGCGCCGATGGTAGCGGCGGCGCGATCGTGGTCTGGGAGGACTCTGGCCAGACGCCGATCGCTGGCAGCGAAGCCAACCCCCAGGTGGTCACGATCAACCGCAGTACGTTCAGCGCCAACACCAGCGGACGCAGCGGCGGCGCGATCTACAACGGCAACGTGCTACGTGCCACCAACGTCACCTTCGCCGGCAACAGCGCCGCTCAGTGCGGCGGCGCGCTGCTCGCTGACGCTCGCCCTGGCCCGGTGAGGCTGGTCTCCGCAACGTATCTCATCTACGCCACCTTCGTCGGCAACCAGGCAGATGGCAGTGGAAGCACGCTGTGTGCCGCCAGCGGTGATGCGCTGGTCACGGTTCGCGGCAGCGTGCTGGCGGCGGGCCTGGTTAGCCAGCACTGTGCCGGCGCGCTTCGCTTCCAGGGGGACAATCGCGCCAGCGATAACTCGTGCGGCGCGCCGATCTCGCTCGACCCTGGTCTCACGCCGCTGGCCAATAATGGCGGGCCAACACAGACTCAGCTGCCGCTGTCCAGCAGCCCGCTGCTCGACGCGACTGCCTGCGCCGCCGCGATCGCCGTGGATCAGCGCGGGCTGCCGCGCCCGGCCGGCACAAGCTGCGATATCGGCGCGGCCGAGCGCCAGCCGGACGATGGCGTCAGCCGCATCTATTTGCCGCTGACCGTGCGTTAAGGCGGACGGTCACGCTCAGTGATCCTTCTCGGCGCGCCACAGCTCGCGCATCTCGGCGCTGCTGTCGAGCAGCTCGCTCAGGATGCCGTGCGCCGCGACGCGGCCATCTTTGAGCACGATGATCACATCGGCGCGCTGCAGCGCGGCCCGGCGATGCGAGACCGCCAGGACCGTCGGCGCGCCCGGTAGCCCATCTCCCACCTGTCCGTCGCCGCCCGCCAGCCGCTCCCACAGCAGCCGCTCGGTCTCCACATCTAGCGCGCTCGAAAGATCGTCGAACACCAGCAGCTGCGGCCGGCGCACAAACATCCGCGCGGCCGCAGCGCGCTGGAGCTGCCCGCCGCTCAGCCGCACCCCGCGCGGCCCGACCATCGTCTCCAGGCCGTGGTCGAGCAGCGGCACGTCGCGGTCCAGCACCGCCCGGTGCAGCGCGTCGCGCAGCAGTTCGTCGCCTGTGGCCTCGCTATCGCCGAGCCCCATCAGCACATTGTCGCGCAGCGTCTCGCTGAACAGCCGCGGCACTTGCGGCGTGTAGGCCACGCTCG
The DNA here is from genome assembly GCA_043754595.1 of Roseiflexaceae bacterium. Classification (GTDB taxonomy): domain Bacteria; phylum Chloroflexota; class Chloroflexia; order Chloroflexales; family Roseiflexaceae; genus JAYUUK01. Next base: position 20,897 of record JAYUUK010000438.1, read on the forward strand.
GCGGCACCATCCAGGCCGCCAGGTCATCGATGCGTCGCCCGTTCCAGTCAACAGCGCCGGCATCGAGCGGCAGCAGCCCCAGCAACGCCCGCAGCAGCGTCGTCTTGCCGCTGCCGATCCGGCCGGTGACCACCACAAACTGCCCGCTCGCGATGGCGAGATCGATACAGGCGATGCCGCTGCTCGTCCCGGGGTAGGCGTAGGTCAGACCGCTCGCCGACAGCGCCGCCAGCGGGTCGCGCTGCGCATCGGCGGGCACCGCCAGCGGCGGGAGATCGCCGCGCATTTGCACATCGCCGTCGTGGCGCACCAGCGTCTCGGAGGCCGCTCCTTGCAACAGCTCGACCGCGCGCCGCAGCGAGACGCCCATCTGCTGGTAGCGCGTCAGGTAGCCGCCCACCATCCCCATCACAAATGCCATCCAGCCGAGATACGACGCGAACAGCGCGAAATCACCGACGGTCAGGCGGCCGGACTGGAGCGACTGTGCCGCCAGCAGCAGCAGCACGCCGGTGGCGATATTGGCCGCGCCGAAGGAGACGGCCTCGATCATATTCGTCAGCAGCTGGTCGCGCAGCGCCGCCGAGCGCCTGAGATCGTTGGTGCGCTGGAGGTGCGCCACCACCCGCTCCTCGGCCCCGGCTACCTTCACCGCCTGCGCCGCGCCGAATAGCTCGCCGAGCAGCCCGGTCACCTGCCCGATCGATTCCTGGCTGGCCTTGCGGTAGCGCCTGATGCGGCCGTTGAGCAGATTGACCAGCGTCAGGATGACCACCAGCGGCAGAAATCCAAACACCGTGATCCCAAGATCGATCCGCGCCAACGTGACGAAGGCGATCGAGAACGCCAGCAGCTGCCCGATCGGGTCGGCGGTCCAGGTGGTGAACACGCTGATGTGCTCCATATCGTCGCGCAGCCGGCTGATCGCCTCGCCGGGAGATGAGCCCGGCGGCAGCGGGTTGGCGCCGGGGCGCTGGAGGATGCGCCGCAGCAGATTATGTCGCATCAGCGTGTTGGTCATGAGAATCATGGCGTGCTCGCCGAATGGGTAGGCGAGCGCCGAAAAAGACTTGGCGATCGCCACGCCGACCAGTACGCCGGCCAGCCCCCAGAGCGTCGAGTGTGTATCGCTGCCAAGCGTCGCGCCCTGCGCCACAAGGTCAAAAATCTGGCGCACGAAGATGCCGGGCACCAGCGGCCAGAGGTAGAAGCTGATGATGCCGATGCTGCTCAGCAGGTAGACGCCCGGCCTGAAGGCCATCAGACGCGTCACGTACCACCACGATGGCCTGATATGAACGGGAGCTATTGTGTCCATCGTCGATCCTCCTGCTATGCCAGCGCCTCTTCCATGCCGATCCGCAGCAGCTGAGAGAAGCGCGAGTCCGGGTCGCGCACCAGCTGTTCGCGCCGACCGTTCTCGCGCACGCTGCCATCCTCAAGGATCATGATCTGGTCGACGCGCTGGAGCGTGCCGAGGCGATGTGCGATGATGATCCCGGTGCGCCCGGCCAGCAGCCGCTCCACAGCGCGCTCCAGCTGCCGCTCGGTGGCGGGGTCCAGCCGCGACGACGCCTCATCGAGGATCACCAGCCCTGGGTCGCGCAGAAAGGCGCGGGCGAAGGCCAGCAACTGCGCCTGCCCGGCCGAGAGCCCAGACCCGCCAGAGGCTAGCAGTGTGTCCAGCCCGTGCGGCAGCCCGCCGAGCCACTCGCTGAGCCCCAGCGTCTCCAGCGCCGCCAGGGTCTGCGCATCGGGGATGGTCGGGTCGAAGAGCGTCAGATTATCGCGAACGGTGGCGCTGAACAGCTGGATATCCTGGGTGACGATCGCGACGCGGGCGCGCAGGTCGGCGTTTGGCACGTCGCGCAGGTCGCGGCCGCCGAGCCGAACCTCGCCGCCGGTCGGGTCGTACAGCCGTAGCAGCAGCCGAGTGAGCGTTGTCTTGCCGCTGCCGGTGCGGCCGAGCAGCCCGAGCGTGGTGCCTGCCGGGACGCTGGCCGAGACCGCGCGCAGCACCAGCTCATCGTCCGGATAGCCGAAGCTGACATTGTGCAGCCCGACCGCCAGCGCGCCTGCTGGCAGCGGCGTCCCGTCGGCGTTGTCGGTCAGCTGCGGCTGGGTATCGAGCAGCTGCTGGACGCGGCCGATGCTGGCGGTAGCCTGCTGCAGGTCATCGAGCTGGCGCATCAGCTGCTCGACCGGGTTGGCCAGCATGTTGGTGTAGGCGAAGATCAGGTAGACCTGGCCGATAGTCAGCGCGCCGTCGAGCGCCAGCGCCGCCCCGACCGCCAGCGAGATGATCACGCCGATGGTTATGGCGGTGTTGAGCGAGCGCCAGCTGATCACGCCGAGCACCGCCCGCAGCACGCTGGTGCGAAACAGCGTCCGCGAGCGCTCGATGTGGCGGCGCAGCACATAGGCGACTGCTCCGTTGGCGCGAATATCTTCGGTGCCGGAGAGTCGCTCCTCCAGCAGCCCGAACAGCTCGGCGCTGGCCTGCCGCTCGCGAGCGCTGTAGCTAGCGAGCCGCCCGGTCAGGGCGCTGGCGCTGACGATCGCAACCACCACGCCGATCGCCGTCGGCAGCCCGACCCGCCAGTCCACCAGGAACAGCATGGCCATCGCGCCGAGCAGCAGTAGCCCGTTGAGCAGCAGCTGCACCACGAACTGCGACAGAAAGTTGCCGAGCTTGGTCACATCGCCATCGACTCGCTCGATCATCTCGCCGGGGGTGTGGGCGTTATGAAAGCCCATGTCGAGCTTGAGGCAGTGGAGCGTCAGGTCGGCGCGGATGGAGTTGGTGGCGCTCAGCCCGACGTTCTGGGCCAGATATTGCCAGCCCACCAGCGTCCAGTTCTGCGCGATGGCGACGACGAGGTAGGCGGTGCCGATCAGCACCAGCGTGCGCAGCGTCACGCCGGCGGTCGCGCTGTCGATGAAGCCCTGCACCACGCGCGGCAGCGACAGCTGCAGCACCAGATCGATGACGAGCAGCCCGGCGAGCGCGGCCATACGCCGCCACTGCGGCGCGAGGTAGGTGCCAAGCAGCTGGCGGTACTGGGCGAACGAGACCTGCATCGGTCCTCCTTGGGGGCGCAGCGGGAAAGCCTATGGAGTGTACCGAATCGTCGCAGCTGAATCAATCGGCCATTGGGTGGAGGGTGGTTCAATCACCCGCGTCTGCTGTATAATGGGCATGAGCCATGTCGCTTGCCGCGCTATGGACAGGGGGGGCGTATGACCCAACGTGTTTACTGGGTGCCACACACCGTATGTTTCTTCGGGTGCGCGCACTGCCACAACGACTCGGTGATGCACGGAACACGCGCCTCCAGGCGCGTCATCGATGGCATCATTGCCAACCTACCCGATGCGACCTCGCCGTTCCAGTTGGAGGAAATGCTGGTGGGCGGCGGGGAGGCGCTGATGCGCGGCCAGCAGATGGAATATCTGGTGCGGCAGTTTCGCGCGCGTTTCCCGCAAGGGCCGCAGCGCACCCTGGCCGAGCGTCGCGCCGCCGGCTATGTGGCGCTCGGGCTTCAGACTATGGGCCATCCGCTCGCCGACGCCCACGGCAACCCCTCGCCAAAGAATATCTCGTACTGGCTGGACCAGGGCGTCGATCTGTTTCACATCGCCTCGAACGACATATTCCACGAGCGTCAGCGCCCAGATTACCCGTGGGAACAGTTTCGCGAGAATATCCGTCAGTATGGCGAGCAGAACGGGATCGAGTTTGTGATCTACGGCAAACCGCCGGCGCGGCTGGTTCCCTCCGGTCGGGTTCTTGTGGATCTGCCAGAGCTGGAGCGCGCCGGCGCGTCGCTGCTGACCGACGAGGGCTATTGCGCCTCCGCCTGGGAGGGCGGCGCAAACTTTCTCAGCGGGCAGGGACGAAGCCACCCGGACTCATCGGAGGTCGTCATCGACCCGCACGGCTGGGTTCATCCGTGCTGCTGGCACGAGCTCGCGCCCGGCCTGTTCGACCTCAGCACGACGCCATTCGACGCGGGCATGGTGCAGATGCAGCGCGTCCAGCTATGCCGCGCCATCGATAGCGGCGATATGATCCAGCTGGCGCAGCTCGCCGACATCGCGCCGGCGGAGGCGCAGCACATCCGCGCGACGGTGGGCGACTGCGGCCTATGTCGGCTGGCCTCGGTGCGTCTGGCGCAGCGGCCGGATCACAGCTGGCTCAAGCCGACGCGTCTGAGCGAGCACGAGATTCAGTTCTACGAGGCGCGTCTGGGTGGCTTCGACGTAGCGAGCCTCCGTGGGATCTAAACGGGCGGAGCGCAGGCGGGTTTTGGTGCGCAACCCCGAGATTATCTCTTTTCCACTACTCCCCAGATCGCAAAAACAACAAATGCGGTAGACCCCGGTGGAGAGGTTTACCGCATTGGGACGCCAATGGCGTATGGTGGAGCGATGGGGAATCGAACCCCAGACCTACTGCGTGCAAAGCAGTCGCTCTCCCAACTGAGCTATCGCCCCAAAAACAAAAGCGAAATGGCGAAGCGTGAGCATTCGTCGTTCCGCTTTTGTCCTTGTCATTGGTGGGCGTAGGTGGACTCGAACCACCGACCTCGATCTTATCAGGATCGCGCTCTAACCAACTGAGCTATACGCCCGCAACAGCGATTGAGGATGAGTGAGTGTACAGGCAGATTTGGGACTGCCTGAGCTCCCTAGAAAGGAGGTGATCCAGCCACACCTTCCGGTACGGCTACCTTGTTACGACTTCGTCCCAGTCGCTGCCCCTGCCCTCGGCCGCTGCGT
>JAYUUK010000439.1:0-8323 GCA_043754595.1 Roseiflexaceae bacterium
TCATCCATTTTGTCTGGCTGGTGAAATCCGATATCCGCGAGCCGCTGATCTACGGCGCGGTGCTGCTGCTGCTGCTGGCGCTGCGGCTGCCGCTAGTGCGCCGGCTGCTGCCGCAGCGCCGTCCCGCCGCGCTGCCGAGCAAAGGATGACAGGACTTTCATCCTATTTCCGATCGTTTTCTGGCTTTTGTAGATGCTTTTCCAGACGAGGTGAACTTTTTGTAATATGATGGTTCGTATTTCTTCTATACTACACAAAGGTAGTGAGGCGGCGTCGGATGCGCCGCCTGAAAGGAATCGAACCACATGCAGATCCTTGTCGCGGATGACGATATCTCGAGCGTCAAACTCACCGCATTTCTTCTTGAGGACGCCGGCTATCGCGTGATCAAAGCCTACGACGGGCCGGGGATCCTCAGCAGCGTCGAGCAGCAGAGCCCCGATCTGGTGCTGCTCGATGTCTCGATGCCAAAGACCACCGGTTTTGAGATCTGCCGCCAGATCCGGCTCTCGTCTGATGTGCCGATCATCTTCGTCTCGGGCAACAGCGGTCTAGCGGATCGGGTGAAGGGGCTCCAGATCGGCGGGGATGATTACCTGGTCAAGCCGTTCGAGCCGGCCGAGCTGCTCGCACGGGTCGAGGCGGTGCTGCGGCGGCGCAACAGCGATATGCTCACCCCAGTGACGCGCATCAACCAGGGGCCGATCACGCTCGACCCGATCGAGCACACCGCCAACTTCGACGATGGACGGACGGTGGTGCTGACGCCGATCGAGTTCAGGCTGCTGTACTACATAATGCAGAACGCCGGCCGGGTGCTGAGCACCAGCCAGATCCTGAGCAAGGTCTGGGGCTACGACTACGAGGGCGAGAGCAATCTCGTGGCTGTGTACGTGCGGCGGCTGCGGACCAAGATCGAAAAAGAGCCCGAGAAGCCACGCCATGTGCTGACGGTGCGCAACCTCGGCTACAAGTTCATCCCATAGCGCGGGTGCATCCACAGATAGCACAGATCAGACAGATAATAAGCTGAAGCAGCGCTCACAGCGATCCACGAAGCCCCGGCCAATTTGGCCGGGGCTTCGTGCGTTTGGCTCAGACGAACAGCCCGTCCGGCACGCGCCCCTCCCAGCTCGGCGGCGCGGCGACCCCCAGGCTGCGCGCGATGATCGGCGCAGTGTCCAGCAGCGTTATGGCAGCCGCCAGCCGCCCGCGCCCGATAGTTGGGCCGGCCGCCAGCCACGGGATGGTCATATCCGCGTCCATCTCGGTGCCGTGAGTCCGATCATGGCCGCCATGGTCGCTGTGGACGATGATCGTCGCGTCATCTGGCAGCGCGGCCGCGATCGCGCCCAGACCGCGATCCAGCTCGACGAGCTGCGCCAGGTAGCCATCTGACATCCAGCCGTAGGCGTGGCCGGCGATATCGACCGAGCCCAGATAGACGAAGACAAAGTCGTAGCTGCCAGATGCGATGGCGCTCGCCCCCTCGCTCGCCGCCAGATCGTCGAAGCTCGGGTCGAGCGGCGGCTCGTAGAACAGGCTGAACGCCAGCTGCTCTGGGCGATTGAGGTCGCGCAGCGGCTCCCAGTTGTGGATGAAGGCCGAGCGCTTGCCGGCGGCGCGCAGCACTTCGACCAGGCCGACGAGCGGGCGAGCGGGCGGGATATACAGGTTGGTGGTCACACCGTGGCGGGCGGGCGGCGCGCTGTGGAAGATCGACATGTGGCACGGCAGCGTGACCGAAGGCATCACACTGCGGGCCGCGTCCGTCCAGCTGCCGCGCTCGCGCAGCGCGGTGTGCGCTGGGCAGCGGGCGGCATCGATCGCATCGGGGCGCACCCCGTCGGTCATCACGAACACGGTCATCGGCATAGATTCCTCCGCGAGCGCTCGATCGTCTGGCGGTCAGTCTTCCGGCATCCCGTGACGCAGATAGAGCAGACCGGCCTCCATACGGTTGGAGACACTGAGCTTACGGATGATATTGCTGGCGTGTTTCATTGTCGTGTTGTAGCTGATCAGCAGCCGGTCGGCGATCTCGCGGTTGCCGAGCCCCTCGGCCATCAGCGGGATAATCTCGCGCTCGCGCTCGGTCAGCTGCTTGAGCTGCGTCGCCGGGCCACTCGCCAACGTCGGCCGTGCGGCGCGACGCATGACATCCGGCGTGAAGAGGATCTGGCCCTCCAGCACCCGGCGCACCGCCGTTAGATAGTAGGCCGGCGTGAAATCTTTTGCCAGGCACCCCGCCGCGCCGGCCAGAAACGCCTGGCTTTGCAGCGCGCGGGCCTCGTGCTCGTAGCTCACCAGCAGCAGCACCTGCGTCTGCGGCTCGATTGCGTTGAGCATCCGGGTGTACTCCAGGCTGTCGAGCTTTGGCAGATACCAATCCAGCAGCACGATATCCGGCACCCTATCCACCATCTCGCGGTCAAGCGTGTCGCCATCGTCCGCCTCGCCGATGATATCGTGGCCGCCGCTCACCAGACATGCCGCCATGCTCTGCCGAAACAGCTGCTGGTGATCGGCCAGCACGAATCGCCCGCGCCGTGTGAACATGGCTACCTCATTTCAGTTACACCATCTACTTGAATACTGCACGTCGGCTACCTGTTCAGTAGGGTGATTGATCAGGTACGCCAGATGGATAGAAGCTGGCATCAAAAGATGGATGCGGCGTACTATAGCATACCTCGCAGCCACCTGCTATGGTGCGTCGTAAGCAATCTCTACTTTTTTTATACCATTTGCTACCAGCCGTATCACTGCATACAGGTATGTCATGAACACGAGCCATCGGTCGCCAAATTCAGACAAGCGCGACGGCACCCCAATCACGATGATCGTGATCCACGCCACCGTCGGATCGGCGCGCAGCGCGCTGGCGTGGCTGACCAACCCGGCGGCGCGGGTCTCGTGCCACTATCTCATCGACAAGCGTGGCGAGGTCTACCAGCTGGTGGACGATGCGCGGGTGGCATGGCACGCTGGGCGGGCGCTGTGGCGCGGCGTCACCGCCGTCAACGAGCACTCGCTCGGCATCGAGCTGGAGAACGCCAACGACGGCCGCGACTCCTACCCGCAGCCGCAGCTCGACGCGCTGGTGGCGCTGACCCGCGAGAAAGTCGCGCAGTACCAGATCGCGCCGGAGATGCTGGTGCGCCACCTCGATGTGGCGATGCCGCGCGGCCGCAAGCGCGACCCAGCCGGGTTTCCGTGGGCCGAGTTTCGCGCACAGGTATTCCCTGGCGACACGACCCCGCCGGAGCGGCCAGACCGCCCCGAGCCGGCGGCCGACGGCGCTGCGCTTTCGAAGCTGCTGCTGGCCGAGGCCTACCGCCAGACCGGGGCGGTCGGCTGGCCAGACTGGTCTATGCCGCAGCTGGCGCGCAGCGACAATCTGGGCCTGCCGCTCGGCCCATCGTTCAGCCTCGCGGTGGCCGGGCGCAACTACGTCGGGCAGTCGTTCGGGCGCGATGTGCTGACCAGCCCGGTCGGGATGTGGCGCTCCATCCAGCGGCTGAGCCAGCTGGTGCGCCCCGAGGACCAGCCGCTGCGTGACGCGCTGCTGCCGGCGATCTACGGGCAGGTCCACGAGACCTACAACCCCGGCTGGGCGTTCCATCAGCTGGCGCAGCGCGAGCCGCTCGGGCCGCCGCTCGGGCCGAGCGTGCGGATGCAGATCGCCGGCCGGCCCTACAGCGTCGCCTGCTACGCGCTCGACGTGCTGGCATCGCCGGTGAACGAGTGGCAGACCATCGAGCGGCTGACGCGGCTGCGCGACGGCGACGGGGTGCCGAACCGGGCGCTGGAGCAGGCGCTGGAGCAGGCCTGGTACCAGCGTGCCGGCAGCAGTTTCCGCCCGGACTGGCAGCTCGGGGCTGCGGCGCGCGAGGCGGCGATCGGCGCGCCGCTCGGGCCGAGCTACCGGGTGAGTAGTGGCGGCAGCGACTATGTGGCCGAGGCCTACGCGCTCGATATTGTGTTCTGTCCGATCGGCGACTGGGGCGCGATCCAGCGTCTGAGCGAGCTCGATACACTCGCCGCGCCAGCTGCCAAGACTCGCGCCGGCCGACGATAGCATTCTAGATCTGGAGTAGACCATGGCCATCCCATTTGTCCAACTGAGCGATGTAATGCGGCAGCGCGGCGCACCGACCCGCGCACGCCAGGCCGCCCACCTGCCGCGCACACAGCTGGCGCAGCGCGCCAGCGATCTGGCGCGCACTGGCATGTTCGCGCTCCACGGGGCGCTGCTGCTGAGCTGTCTCTGTCTGCTGGCGTGGAACAGCATCACGACCGAGGCGATGCCGCTGGCGATCCTGGCGCTCGGGGTGCTGTGCGGCGCGCTGGCACTGACCGCCGCCGCCCCGCAGCGGCTCCCAGCCTGGCTGCCACTCGCGCTCGATGGCTGTGGCCTGACCCTGCTGCTGGCCGTCAGCGGCGGGGCGAGCAGCCCGCTCGCGATGCTGGCGCTGCTGCTGGTGGCGGGCGGGATGCTCGGCGGATCGTGGCGCACCACGCTGATCGGCACCGGCCTAGGCGTGGGGGCGCTGGCGTCGCAGCTGCTGCTGGCCGATGCCTCGGCGCACATGCCGACGGCGCTGGCGATCACCGCTGCGGCGGGGCTGTGCGCCGCCCACGGCATGGTCCGGCTGCGCGAGATCCTCGTGCCGCTCGGCGACCTGATCGCTGAGCGCGAGCGCGCCGATGCGCAGCTCAAGGCCGCCAACGAGATCATCGAGTGGCAGCGCCAGGCGCTGGCTGCCATCGTCGGGGCCAGCGACCGCGATGAGCTGCGCGACGCCGCCACGATCTGCGCGCTGCGGATCGCCGCCGCCCCGGTCAGCGTCGTCCTGCCGGGCGAGATCGACACCGCGCCGGTGACGACGCCCGGACAGCTGACGCTCGTGCTCGGCACCGGCGCGGCCGCCGGGCGGCTAGTGGTTCACGCCGCCGCCGATGCGATCGAGAGCCATCGGCGCGCCGCCCTCGGGTTCCTCGGCTCGCTGCTGACGCTGCGGGCGGCCGGGCTGGACGAGAGCGCCAGCAACGGCCGCACCCAAACGGCGCTGCGCACGCTGTGGGAGATCGCCGGCGTGCTGCGCACCAGCGACGACGGGCGGTCGCTGCTGCAGGACAGCTGCCAGCGAGTGGCCGTGGCCCTGGGGCTGGAGTGGTTGGCGCTGCTCGGGCCGAGCGCGACCCAGCCGATCGCGCAGCTGCTGATGGCCCGCGGCCACAGCGACGGCACGGCGCCGCGGCTGCACGGGGCGCAGCTGCGGGTCGCCGCCGAGTCGCTGCGCTGCGGGCGGACGCTGGTGCGCGCCGAGGACGATGGCGCGCTGGTCTTCATGCCGCTCCAAATCGCCAGCGAGACCCCGCTGGTGCTGGCGGCGCGCGGCGATGCCGCCGATGCCAGCGCGCAGCTGGTGCTGCTGCTGTTTGGCTCGCTGGTCACCGGCGCGATCGAGCGCGCCGCCGCCGTGTCGGCCTGAGATGTAACGCGCTACGGGTGCTGCGGGTGTGCGGCGAAGCGCGTGGGGCAACGGCGCGCCAGCGCATGGCGGGGGTGTGGGGGCTGCGTCCCCACAATCCTCTTCTCTTCCGGTAGGGACGCGCTCGCGAGTATCGCGCTGGATTATGGAGTGTGACGATGGCACAGATGATACAGATGGGCATGGCGATCGTGCTGTTCCTCACCGGGCTGGCGATGCTGGTCAGCGGGCTGATGATCATTATGACGCGCGAGTACCAGGAGACGATGCGGACGCTCTCCAACCAGTCCACCCGCATCAGCGGCAAGGCGATCACCGATATCGGCGTGCAGGCCGCGCTCGAGGGCACGGCACAGCTGCTGGATTCGGTCAAGGGGCTGGTGCAGACCGCGATCGGCACCGGGGCGTTTCTCTGCCTGCTGGGCACGGTGGTCTGCGGGCTGAGCTTTTGGATGATGTCACAGATTTGAGCTCGCGGCATGTGCCGTGCGCCAGCTGAGCGGGAGTGGGATCGCGATGATGACACAGAGTACGACGTGGGTGAGCGACTACCTGCAATCGCTGCTTGAGGATACGCGCTTCGGCGAGGCGCGCTCGTTTGCGCCGCTCTGGCTGGCGCGCGAGCACAGCGGCGGCGAGCGGCAGGCGGCGCGGCTGACGGTCCAGATGGCCGCCGAGCTGTGCCAGCGCATGGTGATCGTCGGGCCCGCCGGCGCTGGCAAGACCACCACGCTGCGGCAGTTCGCCGCCGGCCTGGCGGAGACGATCATCGGCGAGGACCGCACCAAGCGCCACGGCGACGGTCGGCCGCAGACGCCGCTGCCGATCTACATCCAGCTCGCCAGCTTCAACAAGAGCATTATTGGCACGCTCGCCAGCGCCAGTACAGCGCCGCCGCCGCCGCTTGAGGCGCTCGCCGCCACCCGCCCGCTGCTGCTGCTGCTCGATGGTCTGGACGAGTTGCCGCCGACCGCCCAGCTCAGCGCGCTCTCCTCGATCTCGTCCAGCATCGCCACCCTCGGGCCGCAGGCGCGCTGGATTGCCACCTGCCGCACCGAGAGTATGGCGCTGTTTCGCCCGTGGCTAGTGGGCGTGGACTCGTGGCTGATCCAGCCGCTGCGCACCGCCGATATTTTGGCGTTTGTGCGGCAGCGCCGCAGCGACGCGCTGGCCGACTGGCTCGGGCGCGGCGACGACCTAGTGCGGCTGGCGACCAGGCCGCGCTGGCTGGCGGCGCTGCTCGATCTGACCGAGGGCGAGACCACCGCCCAGCGCAGCCGCGGCCGCCTGATGGCCGAGTGGGTGCCGGCGGTGGCCAGCGCCACGCTCAGCGCCCACGCCACTAACGTGACCACGGCGCAGGTGGTGGACGCGATGCCGGAGATCGCCGCCGCGCTGGACAGCCGCCACACCGACACTATCGCGCTGAGCGAGGCGGTCGCGTCGATCGAGGCCAACGGCCAGATCCCAGGTGGCTACGAGGCGCTCCACGAGCTGATCGGCGCCGGCATCCTGCGCGCGCCCTCCGCCACCTCGATCATCCAGGCGCTGATCGGGGCCAGTGTGCTCTCGCACGACCAGGAGCGGCAGACGGTCAGCTTCCGCCACCCGCTGCTGCGCTCGTTCGCCCAGGGGATGTTGCTGGCGCGGCAGCACCCCTCCAGCTGGCAGACGGCCATGCTGACCCGCTCGTGGGGCGACGCGGTGCTATTCTCCTACTGCCTGTGCGAGGACCGCGAGGCGGCGCTGCGCCGGCTGATCGCATCCGGCAACATGGCGCTCACCGCCCGCTGTCTGATCGATGTCGAGCTGCCCGACGAGTTCGAGACTCTGCTGGCGCGCAGCGGCAACCTGACGCCGCCGCTGCGGGTGTTGCTCGCGGACTCGTTCGCCGCCGATGGACTGCGGGCCGCAGCGCTCGAGCAGCTGGATCGGGCGGCGAGCGAGGGCTACGACGAGGCCGGGCTGTTCGGCCGGCTCGGCGATCTGTACAGCGCCGCTGGGCAGTGGCGCCACGCCCGCGCCGCATTCGAGCAGGCGCTGCTGCGCGACGCCGACGACCTGCGCTACCGCCAGCAGTTCGGCGTGGTCTGCTCCCGGCTTGGCGAGCTGGACCACGCGGCCACCGCGCTGGAGGCCGTGCTCGAAACCCAGCAGCGACGATCTGCCGCCACCGCCCACGAGCTCGGCTACGTGCTGGACCAGCAGGGACGCGGCGAGCGGGCGCTCGACATCTACCGGCTGGCGGCGTCCTATCTGCCGAGCGAGCTGAGCTACCGCCGCAGCATCGCCGGGGCGCTGCGCCGCCTCGGACGGGCGGAGGAGGCGCGCGACGAGCTGCTGCAGCTGATCGAGCGCAACGGCGACCCCGACGTCGATAGCTACGCCGAGCTCGGGCAGGTCTACCGCGACCTCAGCGAGCCGGCGCTGGCGGCCAGCGCCTACGGTCGCGCGGTCTCGCTCGCGCCAAACGACGCGCAGCTCTATGCCAGGCTGAGCGCCGCCCGCGCCGACGCCAGCGATCTGCCTGGCGCGCGCGCCGCGCTGCACCGCGCCACCGAGCTCGCGCCGACCGACGCGCAGCTCCACGCCGGTCTCGCCCAACTGCTGGAGCAGGCGGGCGACGCCGAGGCGGCACTGGTATCGTACCGCCACGCCGCCCGGCTCAACCCGCGCTCCGAAGTCTATCTGCGGCGGCTCGGGGCGCTGCTGCGCGACCGTGGCGAGGACGAGGAGGCTACCGCCGTGCTGCGCGCCGCGCTCGAGCTGCGCCCCGATAGCGCCGACACCCACAGCGAGCTGGCGGCGCTGCTCTGGCGCCAGAG
>JAYUUK010000440.1:0-2804 GCA_043754595.1 Roseiflexaceae bacterium
GTGGAAGTGAGCGAGCGCGCCAGAGCGACGTTGGCTTGGAGCCATCGCTTGCTGCCCAGCCGAGCCGAGGCGGCGCTGCTGCGCGGCGACCTGGCGCTAGCAACTGAGCGCTACGCCAAAGCCGAGCGCTACGCGCAGCAGTACGATGACCGTGAGATCCTGGCGGAGGTGCGCTGCGGACAAGCACTGCTGGCGCTGCTTGCGGCGGATACTTAGCCGCGCCGAGACGCTGGCGATCTCGGTGGACGCGCTCGCCGACGCCGTGGGGATGCAGGTCTTCGCGGTCATCGCGCAGCGCAATCTCGGCTACGCGCTGCTTGCACAGGGCCGTCGCACGGCCGCCAGTGCAGCATTCGCACACGGCATCGAGCGTGCCGATATACCTACTCACTACCCTGGCGCAGTGCGGCCACGGCCTGGCAGCGGCGAGCGATGATGACGACGACGCGCTGCAGATCGCTGGGATCGCCGAGGCGCTCTCACGGCATTTCAGCGTGCGCCGCGAGCCGTAGCACGAGCAGCTGGTTGCCGCGCTGTGTTGGCGGTTGATCGGCGCGCGTGGCGCGGTTGCATGGGAGCGCGCGTGAATGGTCGGACGATCGTCGCCGCCATTGCACCGAAGGTCGCCTTCGAGACTACCGCGGAGCTGTGCGAAGCCGTCGAGCTCCAGCGGGTCGTGGCGGCGCTGCTGGCGTAGGTTTTGCTGCTGACGGTGGATGAATGCCAAGAAGAATCGCCAAGAAGCACGCATGCGGCGAGACAGCTCGCTAGACTATCTCGCCGCGTGCGTGCTTCTAGTCTGGCGGCAGCGCTACTGCGCCGTAGGATCAGCGTCTATCGTCAGAGCGAACGTCCGCTCCAGCAGTTCGATCGTCGCTGCGCCCTTGACCAGCGCGGTGAGCTTTTCGAGATCGACCGAGCGCACCAGCAGGCGCAGCTGCTCATCGATCGTCGGTGTCACCTCGCCAAATTTGACATCGACCGCAGCGCGCAACCCCTGCTCCAGCCCCTGCTCCAGCCCCTGCTCATGTCCCTGCTCCAGCCCCTGCTCCAGCCCCTGCTCCAGCCCCTGCTCATGTCCTTCGGCATAGCCAATTTGTCGCCCGATGCGCTCCGCCGAGGTGATATACGTCATGGCCAGCTCCTCCTCATATTGTCTGATACGCGCCTGCACCTGCTCCTCGATGCTATCGGGAAGATGCATCAGCGCATCGATGAAGCGATACACCTGCCGGATCTGGTCGGCATCGAACCCGCGATTGTAAATCGATCGAATCAGCCCAAATTTATGCTCGGCGCGCGCGTCATCCTGCCCTTTGGTGGTGATCGTATGCAGATGCGCCGCGATAATACAGGCGAACACATTGCGCGACGCGGCAAGCTGATCCTGCGTCCAATCCTGCAGCTTGATCGTCGGGAAGCTGATGCCAACGTCGCAGCCTAGCGCTCGATAGCCAAACTGCTGCGGTCGCCAGCTTCGACTACTGTCGCCAAGGATCGCCAGGCTGGCGATTGGCCGCCGATAGCGATCGAACAGCCGCGTGTTGGCGCGGAACATCCGCTCGGCGAAGTCGACGTCGTGCTGATTTTGTACCTCGATGTGCAGCGCCAGCCACTGCTCACCCCCATCGTAGGTGTACACTGCGATGAGCAGATCCACCTGCTGCTTGGCGGTCTCGCGCGGGACAATCGCCTGCAATTCGTTCGGGCGGGTTTCGTAGCCGCGCGTCCAGTCGATCGCTGCGTGGATCTCTGGCGCACACAGGTCGAGAAACTCGCGCAGGTACAGCTCAAGCGCATCTTTCCAGGATGCATCGTAGATGTCGCGCTCAGACATAGCAGCTCGCTTTCAATTATACGCGCGTTGACGACATGATCAAGCGAACGCATGAGCTATTCTAAGCACACGTTTGCCGATCGTATGCCGCACAATAGCAGCTGCCCTCAGACGCCGACGATCTATAGCTGCGTGTATTCCTATCTTCGCCACTGTGCCGTCGTCGCGCAGACCGCAGGAACCACGCGCATCATGTTAGGCGGCGCGCACCTGACTCGCCTAGTGCTATGGGCGTGATCACACCGCCGCTACGCGAGCAGCTCGGCTCTTACGCGAGGTTCGTAGGGAAGGCGAGGGCTACAAGCGCTTCGCTGGTCGCGCCGGCTCGGGCACAACATTGCCCTGGTACCGCCTGGCAGCCGCGCTGATCAGCGTCGAGACATACTGAGCATCAGGCCAATGGGTCACGAGCTCAATTCCGGCCAAGATCAGCAGCAATTGATTCGGCGGCTCGTAGCGAAAGCGCACACGACTCCACGGCGCGGCATAGCCACCGGTGCTAACAAGCAATAGAATACGCTCGCTTGTTATGAGCAGCCGACCATCTCCAGAGTCACGGGCGGGCTGTTGAGGAGCGAAAAAGCTCGTTGCGGCATCAAAGTGACAGATTTCGTTCTTGTACAATGACACCGAGGGAGTGACGGCCGGCAGCTGGCCGCTTGTGAGCTTCGCTAAGGCGTGCTGTTGGTTCACAAGGTGGCGCAGCCGCTCGGAGATGTGCGCTGGCAGGGGATAGGCGGCTATGCGCCGATGCAGATCCTCGATCGCGGGAGCGGCGCTCAGGTACGCGGCGTGCGTTCCAATGTCGTGCAGCAGCTGCCGCTCGACGAGCGCATAGGCATCGCGCATCGCCAGCGCCTGGGCGTCCGAGAGGGTGAGCCGACGCTGGAGGTTGCGCAGCTCGGCGATGGCTTCGGGTGTGAGCGCGCCACCGTTGGCCCGGAGCTGCACCTGGCTGCGCAAAAAG
>JAYUUK010000441.1:0-2804 GCA_043754595.1 Roseiflexaceae bacterium
CGCGCACTCATGGGCGAGCAGTGGTTTGCGAGTGCCTTACTCACACAGACGATTGCAGGCATTCAAGTCGATCACCCCGGTGGCGTCTGGCGCTGTGACCGCGACGCCTTTGTTACCTGGCTTGAGGAGTTGCTGTATGACCACCCGCCCGCTATTGCCGCCGCCGCTGTTGACGATCCGTGAGGCTGCCGATCTCTTTCGGGTGCCGCTCTCGACGATGCGTGATTGGGTACGCGCGGGGCGCATCGTTGGCGAGCGCATCGATGGCACATGGATGCTGCGGCGCGACACGCTGCGCGCCCATCTCTGCTACCGCCCGCCGATGCGCTGGGACACGCACCAGCCTCGTCCACACGGCCACCACCATGAGCGCGAGTAATGGGGGCGGGTTGCTCCCGCTCCCGATGGTCGGCATCCCGACCGCGTTACAGGGACATGTCACACGCGGCGCGCGCGACGGCCATGGACGCCGGGTGGGCGCGCTCGCCGCACGGATCGCGGCACAACTTGGCATTCGCGGCGCGGCGCGGTCACATATTGATCTGGCCGGCAGCGTCCACGACGTCGGGAAGCTGTGGATTTCAAGCGACATCCTGGATAAGCCAGGCCCGCTCACACCGGACGAAATGGACATCGTGCGACAACATCCGGTACTTGGCGCGCTCGCGCTCACCGCCATCGGCATCACGCATGCGCGGTCAGTCACGGCGGCAACAATTGTCTATGACGTGGTGCTCAGCCACCACGAGCGCTGGGACGGAGCGGGCTATCCGCATCGGCGCGCGAGCACCGACATTCCATTTGTGGCGCGCATCGTCGCCGTCGCCGATGTCTTCGATGCGATGACCCATGTCCGTTCCTACCATCCGGCGATGCCACAGGCAGAAGCTGAGCGCGTGATCACCCAGGAGTCGGGCAAGATGTTTGACCCCACCGTCGTGCATGCCTTTCTTGCGCTCCAGCGGCAGCCGATACGGCGGCGGCGATGAGCGATCCCACGCCTAGCACCGATACGCGCCACGAACCGGCGCAGCCGCTGCGCCGCTACCTTGCGGCCGTGGTGGTGCGCGGGATCGTACGCGGCCTGCGCGCACTGCGATCGATTCCTGTCGTGCGCGGGTGCCTCGCCTGGGGCGGCGCGCGCATCGCCGCATCGCCGCGCGCCGCGTATGCCGTCATTCTCACGAGTGGCTTCCTGCTCACGGGCTGGCATCTTGGTACTGCCGTCCATCTGTTCGCACCTGCGGAACGTGTCAATCCTCCGGCAATGATCGCGAGCGCCACTGCGGCACCGGGCGCGACGAGCGACACGCAGGCGCGTGTGCTGGCGGTGATTCAGGACTACAACGCCGCCGCGATCGCCGACGGGGCGGCGGCCACAACAACGGCAATGGCCTGCTGCGTCGATCCCACCAGCCCGGCGTGGCGGGACATTCAGGCGGGTGCTGCCGACGCACAGGCCCGTGGCATCACGCGCACCAGCACGCTCGTGCGCTGGTCGCTCGTGCATGCGCAGCTCACCGACGACACCGCGACGATCGCGCTCCAAGAGCAGTGGGACAGCATCGCGTGGATGCATGGTGCCACGATCATCGGCAGCACGCGCGGGGCACTCAGCCGCGTGACCTACACCCTCGCCCGGCACGATGCGCAGTGGCAGATCGTGGCCATCGCGAGCACAACGATTGTTGAGTAATCTATGATGTATCGCCTTATCCTCGGTTGTGTTGCACTCGCCATCGTGCTGCCGCTCTGCCTCCCACACACGGCGCACGCCGACGCGCCAGGCACGCGGCTGCCACCGACCACGCCCACGCCGGTGCCGATTGGCGGTACCCTCCCGCGCGTCCCTGGTGAGCTGCCGCCGATCGGCTTTCCGCAGGCGGCACCGCAGGCTGGCCCGTTCGCCGCGCCACAAGCGCAAGCCGCGCAGCCCGCACCGGGCGTGCCCAACCCGTGGATGAACCTCATCCCCAACCCCGGCAACTGGATGCTCAACGCCGGGATGGGCGTGGTCGCCGGCGTGCTCGCCGCGGCGGGCGAGCTCGTGCAGTTCATCGGGCTCACCGCGCTTGGGGTCGATGCGCCGACCCAAAATCCCACCGGCGGCGCCGTCGCGATCCCCATCGTGCCGCAGAGCTGCATGAGCGGCGATCTGACGAACTATGTCTTCTGCTCGCCGCCCGGCATGACCTATCAAAACGCCGCGATTCTGGCGTTTTGGGCGGTGCTCAAGGCCATTGCCACCGCACTGATGACCATCTTGCTCATGATCCGCATCGGCCGTATGGCGACGGGCGACCAGGTGAACATGGCCAAGGAGAGCGAGGCGCTGCTGGTGCGCTTCGCCGTCGGCATCGGCTTTATCAGCGCGCCGCAGATCATGATGGAGTGGATCATCGGCCCATTCAATCTGCTCTCCGGAACTATTATCGGTTCGGTTCGGCTCGCGTTCCCCACGATGAACCCAACCTCGCTCGATTTTGCGAGTCGCTCGCTTGGCCTTCTATTCTGGTGTGCGCTCGTCGCGCTCAGCCTTAAACGCTTCTTTCAGGTGCTCCACCTCGCCGGCATGATCAGCATCGCGCCGATCATGGGTGCGCTGATCTTCGACCGCGCAACCGAGTCATACTTTGCCGCCTGGCTGCGCAAGATCATCGAGCTGCTCTTCGCACAGATCGGACTCACGCTCAATCTCGCGCTCGCCGCCGCCTTCCTCGACACCACCATTCGCGGGAAAGACAGCCTCGCCGGATTTATCGTGGGCATTTTGACCTTGCTCGCCGCAACCTTTGGCGGCGGCA
>JAYUUK010000442.1:0-25515 GCA_043754595.1 Roseiflexaceae bacterium
CATCACACTTCGCGCTGCGCATGGAAAGCTCCCCTATTTGCTCGCGTTCCAGGTGCCGTTGGCGCATGGCGCGCCGTTCTGCGAGACCGACAGCGTCCCGTTGGCGCTCGACTGCGAGGCGAACGCCCCGCGGAAGGCGTAGTTGATGTTGTTGTCAGCGCCGGTCTTCGGGTTATACACCGCGCCATTCACCCCAAATCTCTTGCCGTCGAACGCGACGCCGTCTGGGTAGTTCGGATAGGTGTCGAAGAAGCACGAAGGCCCGTCGATCGAGATCCGATAAATCGCCCCATTGCGCACCTCAAGCTCGAACCGCCCGCCCGCGTAGTCGCCGGTCGTCGTCGTCCCGGCGTTCGTCCCGCGCCAGATTCCATCGTATGGGCTCGCCACCGGCGCGTCGGTCGGCACCGGCGTCGCGGTGTTCGGCACTGGCGTCGGGGCCGCGATCGTCGCCTTGAAGTTGACATAAAATATTTCGCCTGGGGTGCCACTGGCCCGCACGATCACCTGGTGTGCCCCCTGCTCGCCGCCGCCGGTCGCGATGCCGTTGTAGGCGTAGACCGCAACGCCCCAGTTGCCGGCGTCGAGCCCGCAAATCCGGTAGTTGCCGCTGTCGTAGAAGGCTTTGGCTGGCCGGGTATCGCCGCCGTTATCCACCTGCACATAGAACGTCTCAAACGTCTGGCCGTTGACATCGAGCACGCGGCCCTGGATGCAGCTGCCGCCAGCGCCCTGGCCTGGGTCGATCGGGTCGCCCTTGCTGGCGCTGCCTTTGAACAGCGCGCCGCTGCCGACGCGGATCACCGCGCCACCTGGAGTCTGCGGCGCGTCGGTCGGCGCTGGAGCGCTGGTCGGGGCGGTCGTGGGGCTGACGTCGCTTGTCGGTCGCGGCGCTGCGGCGGTCGGCGCTGCGGCGGTCGGCGCTGCGGCGGTCGCGGCGTACGTCGGCACCGGCGTCGCGGTGGGCGTCTGCGCGATCGCCGTCTGGGTGGCCGCGCCGTCCTCCTGGTTCACAAGCGCCCGCGCCGTGGCGATCTGGTCGAGCCTGGCGGCGGCGGTTGCGGTCTGGAGCGCGCCGGCGGTGGCGATCAGTTCCTCGCCGGTCATCGTGCTGAACGGCGCGAGCGTGGGAGCGGCGGTGGCGACCGCTGCGATCGGCGCGAGCGTGGGTTGTGGCGGCGGTGCGCCCCGGCCGCCGGTGAATGCGATGATCAGCGCGGCGACCAGCGTCACAGCGCTGAGACCGATGATCGGCAGCAGCCAACTCGGCTGGCCGGCGGTGCGCGTCGGGGCGGCGCGCTGGGTCGTCCCGCTCGAAGCGAGCGCCGGCTGGCCGGCGCTCGCCACCGTGGCTGGCACGGGGGTGCGCCGCACCTGGGTGTCATCGGCGATGAGTATGGTGGCCGCCGCAGCCGCGAGCGGGACCGTGCCGTGGGTCTGCGCCGTATGGAGCGCGTCGCGCATCTCTCGCGCCGTCCGAAAGCGCAGATTTGGTTTCTGCGCCATGGCGCGCTCGATAATGGCGGCGATCGCTGGTGGGACGGCTGGGTTGAGCTGATTGGCCGGCAGCAGCGGGTCGGGCTCATCGTTGATCCTGGCCGATGCGCGAGTCAGCGCGTCTGGCGGGATCTCGTTGGTCAGCAGATGGTACATCGTCGCGGCCAGCGCGTACAGATCGCTGCGCGGATCGGTGCCGGTGCCCTGGATCTGTTCGAGCGGCGCGTAGTGCGGCGTGTAGCCAAAGATGCTGCCCGAAGATGTCATCCGCGTCGCCTGGGTCGTCCCCTTGGCGAGCCCGAAATCGAGCAGGATGATCTCGTTGCGGTCGGTCAGCTTCATGTTCTGCGGCTTGATGTCGCGGTGAACGATCGGCGGCTCGTGGTTGTGAAGATAGTCCAGCGCGTCCAGCAGGTTATCGACCCAGCGGACGACATGTGCGGCCTCGAACGGTCCGCCGCGCTTGGCGAGCAGCGTGGCGAGATCATCGCCGGTGATAAAGTCCATCACCAGAAACTGCCCATCATCCTCGGTGAAGTGATCGCTCACCTTTGGCAGCGCCGGGTGGCGCAGGCCGGCGAGCAGCTGCGCCTCGCGCTCGAAGGCCTTGCGCGCCGCATCGCCACTCACCAGCGTCTCCTTGAGCGCTACCACACAGCGCAGCCGCATGTCGTTGGCCTTGTAGACCGCACCCATGCCGCCGCGCCCGATCGGTCGTAGAATCTCGTATCGCACCTGGAGGATGGATTTCTCTGGCAGCATGCTGTTCACTTCACCGCTATTCTTCCCACCTATAGTATACAGCCCGCCGCCGCTGTGATCCAGATGTAATGTACTACGCTTGGCAAGATCTGAGCGAGGCGTTACGCTGTGGTCAGCATAACCTGCGAGGCACGATCATGACCGAACTACAGCTCGATCCGCCCATCTATCCTCCGCAGCGCTCGGCGGCCGACGATCGGTCGCCAGCCGATCGGGCACCAGCCGATCGATCCATCGTACTGGTCGAGACGGTGCTCACGCCCACGCCGATCGCGGTCAACGAGGCCCATCTCGAAACGATCTTGCACCTCGCGCTGCGCCCTGGGCAGCAGGTTGCGGCGCTCTACGTCCACTGCATCGGCGATCTGTCGCTCGACCTCGCCACCCGGTTCGGTGTAGTCAGGGCGATCGCCGAGCTACCAGATGCGGCGGGCGAGCTGCTGCAGGTCGCGCTCGACCACCGGCACCACGTGGCGCTGCGCTCGCTGGCGGCCTGGTATGCCGTCGATCGTGGGGCGACGGCGGCGCTGCTGAGCGCCTGGCTCGCCGGCGATCTGCCGCAGCAAATGGCGATCGTCATCTGTCAGGCGCTGTGCGACACGCGCGCGCCGCAATCAGATGGGCTGCAGACATCGCTGCTGCGGGCCATCGCGGCGGCCGCAAACGACGGCCCGCTGACCCGCGCGGCGCTGGCGGCGCTGGCGGCGCACGGCACGGCGGCCAGCGTGCCTGCGCTGCGCGTCCTGCTCGGCGGCGCGGCGCAGCGGCGTCTCGGCAGCGCCATCCCCGCAGACCTGCTCGATCGCAAGCCGAACGATGCGCTCGCAGACGATCGTCTGCCGGCCGCCTTTGCCCACTCGCTGCGGGCCAACCTGGCCAGGGCGCTGACGCCGGCGGATGGGGCATCGAATGTGCGCGAGTTCTTGCAGATGGAGTCCACGCTGGTGCAGGAGGCCGCGGCGCGCGCGCTGGCGGCCATCGGCGGCGAGGCGGCGCAGCGCGCGCTCTTCGATGTCCTCGAACACGATGAGGCGGCGCTGGCGACCGAGGCGGCCATCGCCGCCCTCGGCGCCGTCGCCGCGCCGCAGGGCATCGCGACGCTGCTGAGCATCGCGCAGCTGAGCGATAGAGTGCGCTACCACGCGCTGCGCTACCTCGGGCTGCACGCCGACCAGGAGCTGCTGCGCGAGATGCTGAGCCGCCCGTTCCCGCACGACGATGTGGTGGGGGTGATGCTGGAATCGATCGTGGGGCAGGATGTACCGCTGCTGGCGGTGGCCAATGTGGTGGCCGAGCGCACCCGCCCGCGCGACGTCCGCGAGCAGGCGATCGCGCTGCTCGGGCGGCTGGCCGAGCCTGCGACCGAGGTGCCGCTGCTGCGGGTCGCCACCGATCCACGCGAGCCCGCCAGCCTACGCGGCCTCGCCGCCGCCGCGCTGCCGCCGCAGATCGGGGAGCAGACGCGGCGGACGCTGCGCGCGCTGGCCCGCGACGAGCAGCCGGCGGCGGTGCGGGCCGGGAGCCTACGCGCGCTGGCGCGGGCAGGGGATCGCCCCAGCCTGTCGATGCTGCTCCACGCCTGCCTTGATACGCAGACCGATGTGGCGCGCGCGGGCGTGGCCGGTCTGCTCGCCCTGCGCGATGCGTCAGTCACGCCTGCGCTGCGCCGCCTCGCCACCAGCGTACAGGCCCCGCTGATCGTGCGGCTTGAGGCGGCCGGCGCGCTCGTCAGGCTCGGCGTCGATGCGCTGCGGGTGTTTCTTCGCCCATTTCTGGATCATCAGAGCGGCGAGTTGCAGATGCTCGCCATCGAGCAGCTCGGTATCGCGCCGACGGTCGAGCTCGCCGCGCTGCTCGCCGATCGGAGCCGGCCGCTGCCGGTCAGGCTGCGTCTGATCGAGCTGATCGCGCGCCGCCAAAATGTCGCGCCGACGCTGATGAAGCTTGTGGTGCAGACCGATGAGGAGCCGCGGCTGCGCGCGCTCGCGCTGAGCGCCATTGAGGTAGACGATGATCTCCGGCCGCTGCTGCTCAGCGCCGCTATTCAGGACGGCCCGCCGGCGGTACGTCTCGCCGCTATCGCCGCCATTGCCCGTGGCGATGCGGCGACTTCCATGCCAGCGCTGATCGCGGTGATCGAGCGCGCCCAGCGGCCCGACCCCATGACCGCCGCCGCGCTCCAAGCGTTTCTTGTGCTTGAACGACAACAACAGGTGTGCCAATGACAAAAGTGCTGATCATCGATGACGATCCATCGATCGGGCGGATGCTGCGGCACCAGCTCGAAACGCTCAACTACACGGCAACCTATCTGCCAAACGCGATTCAGGCGCTGCAGCAGCTCGCCACCGAACAGCCAGACGTCATTCTGCTCGATGTAATGATGCCGCAGCTCAATGGCTGGGAGCTCTGCCGTCAAATCCGCGCATCGTCCAACGTCCCGATCATCATGGTCACGGGCAAGGACGCCGAGAGCGATGTGGTTGTCGGGCTGGAGTCTGGCGCAGACGACTACCTGACCAAGCCGGTGAGCCTGCCGCAGCTCCACGCACGGATCGGCGCGGTGCTGCGCCGCGCCCATCTCGTGACCACCGCCGGTCTGCCGAAGCCCGCGCCGACTGCCGCCGCGCCAGCGTCCCCCGCCATGGCAGCGCTTCCCGCCACTACGGCCCGCGCCGCCTCGTCTGAGCTGCGGTCGCTCCCGGCGCAGAGCAGCGCGACGGCACCAGCTCCATCGCCAGCCGCCAGCAGCCCGCCGCTGCCAGCGGCCAGGGCCGGGCAGCTCATACGCGATGCGCGAGTGCGTCGCGGCGCATCGCTCTACCAGGCCGAGCGCGAGTCGCGGATTCGCTGGGATTTTATCCAGGCGTTCGAGCAGGAGAACTGGGCGTATCTGCCGCAGACCCAGCTTCGGCCGGTGCTCATCGCCTACTTGACCTACCTCGGGCTGCGCCCAGATGCCGTGTTTGTCCCGAGCGCGGCGGGGGGCGGCGCGCGGTCAGCTGCGGCGCGCCCGGCAGCGGCGCGGCTCTCGCTCGCGGCGGTCATCGCAATCATTCTGGTCGTGATGCTGCTGCTCGCCATCGTCTACGCCCTTGTGACCTTGGCACGCTGATCCGAGCGGGGTGTTGTGCGGACTTAGACCGCCTGTAAGCGGCACAACGAGGCTCGCGCAGAGGTGCAACGTTGCGGCGTTCGTCAATTGACAATTGTCAATACGCTAGGGTCGCCGTCTGAGCAGGCGCGGCGCGAATAGCAGCGCGCCGGCCGCCACGCCGCCGGCCAGCCCCAGCAGCGGATTGCCGCTCAGACCCCAGGCCGCCGCAGTGCTGACGGCCACGGCGATGCCGCGCACGCTCCCTTCGAGCTCTGGCAGCCGACGCGGCCCAGGCAGCGTGAGATATTCGCGCTCGCCGCGCTCGTTCATGCTCGTCACCAACATGTCATCGGTCGATTCGCCCTCGAAGACCGCCGGCGGCAGCGGCGCGCCGGGGACCGGCGACTCTTTGGCCTCGGTCAGGTACGAATGGCGCCAGGGATAGTCCGGCCGCTCGTAGCTCACAAACAGGTGGAAGAGCGCGCGCTGGACGTACGCCGGGTGATTGCGCGTCAGCTGCTCGATGAGCGCGTACTCCTGCGCGGTGAAACGGTAGCCGCCCTCACCCTGGTAGACCTCGGCCAGCAGCCTGACCTCAGAAGCCGCGAAGCGACCAAGCCTGGTGATGGCCACGCGCTCGCTCAGCGGCGGCGGTGGCGCGTCGAGGGTCACGACGATCAGCAGCAGCCCGCCGCGCACGATCCGCGCCAGCGACTCGATCAGTGCCACGCCCCACTCATCGGCCACCGCACGATCCGCGCCGTCGAGGCAGACCAGCAGCTCGCGCTGCTCCTCGATCAGCGCCACTTCTAGCTCGGTCGGCGTCTCGCCGCGCTTGCCCAGCGCGCCGCAGATCGTCTGGTAGATCGGCGCGGCGGCCGTGGCAGCGCTGATGTCGAGATAGTGACCGCGCAGCTCGGGGCGGTCGAGTGCGACGGCCGCCGAGTCGGCGACATGGGTGGCGAGCGACGACTTGCCGATGCCTGGCGAGCCGACGACCACCACCAGCCGGCGGCCTTCGATGGCGCTCATGATCTGCGACAGCTCGGCCCAGCGCCCGGCGAAGCGCTCGGCGCGGGTGATCCTGCCGCGCTCGGTGAATGGGTTGTGCATGCGGTCAGTGTATCACGATATCGGCGAAGCGCTGTCCGTTCCGCTCGCGCACTGATGCGTAGGTTTAGTTATCCCCATCTATGGCAATCCTACGTGCGTTGTCAACGCGCGAAGCGCACAGCGGGGGTTTGGGGCGCATCCCCCAAGATCTCCCCCTTCCCTCCTCTAATAGGATTGCTATATAGCAATCCTATGTGATATGTAAACGCGCGAAGCGCAAAGCGGGGGTTTGGGGGCCGGGTACCCTCTGGGTGTCCCCAAGATCATCCCTTTTCTACTCTTGTAGGATTGCTATATGCTACAATTCGTGTATGCAATGGAATTTATTTGACAACGGAGCCAGTATCGGCCATGAGGGGAGTGAATGTGGCGTCATTCTGCGCGATGACGAGCATGAATTCGGTGCGCGAATCACGTTAGAGCAAGGCGGCAGTATTTCGCCCTTCGCTATCACCTGTGATATCTATGGCTGATGTTTCATACGCGCTTTATGGGCTCGCTTCACCAAGCTGAAGCGGAGTATGCGCTGATACAAACAGAGCTATCCGCCATTCTGGCACTCATTTCGCTCACAAACGATCTACAAGCGGATGAAAATATGGCGCAGGTCTCCGCTGCAATTGCCGCGTTTGTCGAGCGATACCCATAAAGTACACCAGCATCGGTGTAGTATGGTGTTCACTACGGCGCGCCTGCGGCGGCTGTGTCGAGCTCGGCGATATGCCGCGCGCGCCCGGCCTGGTCGGTCGCGATCACTCGGTTGCGCCCATCGCGCTTGGCGGCATAGAGATTGCGATCGGCGCGGGCGAGCAGCATCTCGAACGAGTAGTCGTGGGTGTCGTCGGTGATCACGCCGGCGCTCACGGTGTACTGAATGCGGTACCCCTCCACCACGATCACGGTGTCGGCGCAAATCGAGCGGATCCGCTCGGCGATCGCCAGCGCGCTCGGTCGGTCGGCGTCTGGCAAGACGATGGCGAACTCTTCGCCGCCCATGCGCCCGATCGATACGTTTGGGCGCATGGGCGGCAGAGCTCGGCGAACGACTTGATGACATGATCGCCTGCAGTGTGCCCGTAGCGGTCGTTGATATGCTTGAGTCGATATCGAGCATGACCACCGAGAGCGGCGAGCGATAGCGGTGGGCGCGAGCCACGGACGCGGTGGCGAGCTTGACGAAGTGCCGCCGGTTGAATGCGGCGCTGAGTGGGTCGGTGGTGGCGAGATGCCGTAGCTCGTCTTCGATCTGCCGGCGCTTGACGATCTCACTCTCCAGCAGCCCGCACACCTCATCGGCGCGCACGTGCTCGCGGTACATGATCGCGCGGATGAGAAAATCGTGGCGCGCCTCGTACTCCAGCAGGTAGCTCAGGACGAGGCAGAACAGCAGGCACACGAAGGTGCCAGGCGGCAGCGCGTCGGTCAGCGGCACATCGTTGATGCGCTTGACGGCCACGAGCGCGCCGACGAATGCGCTGCCGAGCGGCAGGGCGCGCCAGAACCGCGGCCGCAGCCCGATGGTGATCATCAGCAGCGTCTCGTTGATGAACGGATAGATGAATCCACCGTGCGCCACATCGAGCGCGCCCGTGACGGCCAGCGGGATAGCCACCAGCGCGGCGATCACCAGCGTCTGCACCGCGACGAGCGCGACTCGCAGCGCGCGACGAGCGCGCTACCGACGAGCAGTGCTATCAGCGCGCCGCCGAGCAGCGCGGGGGGCAGCGCCGCACCGCCGCGCTGGAGACCCAGAAGCTGACACGTCACAAAGACTGCGGCCAGCGCCAGCGCGACCTGCACCCAGCGGCGCATCCGGATGTGTGCGGCGCGGCGAAAGATCGGTTCAAGATCGCCAAAAAATGCAGCGTGTTGAACCCATTTTCGGCTACCGCGTCCAGATCTTCGTGTCGTGCGTCATCCAATAGCGGCATAAGCGACGCAGTTTCGGCGTTGTAGTGCATGGTTCGCGCGTGTCCTTATGCTTCTCCTACTGTATGTAGTGTAAAACATTTTCATTACCGCGTCGGAACCACGGCGGCGCGCTGCCCGAGGATCCAGCCCTCGATCTGCCGTATGGCGGGGTTGGCCGGCTCGCCTGCGCGTCTGGCGCCGAGCGCCACATCGATCATGCCAAACAACCCGACGATGCTATCGAACGCGTCCTCGGCGCTCGGGCGATCGCCGCAGCCGTGCCGCAGCTCGCTCACCAGCGCTGGGTCTAGCTCCAGCGGCCGCTCGCGGGCCCACGCGAGCAAGATCTCCCCGGCGGCGATGCGGTCTGGCTGCGCGCGTTTGTTACGCAGCGCGGCCGCGATGCCGAGCTGTCCGTAGCACTCGCGCGGGTACACCTCGGCCAGGATCGCGCCGCCGCGCCGCAGCAGCACGTCGAGATCGCCGTCCATTGGCCAGAGCTGCGCCGGGCGCGCGCAGCGCAGCGCCGGTGCCACCAGCTCGCGCCAGGCGTGGAGCGCCGCCTTGCCAACCTGCTGGGCTCCCATCGTCCAAAAAATTGGCGCGCTGGATCGCCGCCCGGGGTAGGCGCGGTCGCAGACGCGCAGCAGCTGTGCCTCGCGCTCCAGCCCGAGCCCGGCGATCAGCTGCGCCCGGCTGGTGCCGCCGGGGCGCTGTGGGTAGAATGGCCGTCTCAGCGCGATCTGGTCGGCACGCTCGGCCGGTGCGTAGAACGACTCCCAGCCATCGCCGCCAGCGCGATGGAGCAGCCAGCGAAAGCTTGGGATGCCGGCGCGCTCGGCGTAGGCCAACGGGACGCCGAGCGGCAGATCGAGCCCGAGGCACAGCGGCAGCGGGTGCGCGGCGAGCCAGCGCAGCAGCGCGTCGCAGTCTGGGGCGAGCTGCGGGGAGTGGACTCGTAGCGAGGTGCCCCCGGCGCTGCGCTGCGCCAGCGTGAGCCAGCGCTTCGCTGGGCTGACGCTCCAGTCGGCGTGGGCGAGGGTAATGCTGGCCTCGGGCGGTGAAAAAAGTGTTTGCATCCTGTCACCACATCGCTTCGATTGCTGCTGATACCCCATGATACGCTACGAATTAGCGTGCGTACTTTTTTGATGCTCTTTGACGTTCTATACAATGCGATGTGTGCGCCGTATCAGGCGACACACGATGGATGGGTCTAGTGGGGAGGCTATGCTGGCAGAACCGAATACATCGCTCGTCGGGGTCGTCCGCCGGCGCAGCTGGAAAGACATCCTCACGCTGCGCCCGCCGACGCGCAGCGCGCATCTGGCGCTGGTGATGATCCGGCGCGGGCAGCTGGCTGGCCTGCTCCCGGCCAATGCGCGCCACACGCTCTCGGACTACCTGGTGCTGCCGTACGAGTACCGCGAGGTCGACATGCGCGAGCGGCTGCTGGTGGTCGAGCGGCGCTGCGAGTCGGCCGACGCCGGGCACTACTTCACCGTCAACGCGCGGCTGATCTACCAGGTGGTGCGCCCCGAGCGGGTGGCGGTCGGCCACATCGATGTGCTGAGCGAATTTGAGAGCCTGGTGGCGCAGCGCATGTCTACGACGAGCAGCACGCTCGGCATCGAGCAGGTCAGCACGTTTCGCGAATATTTCACCGAGGCGCTGCTGGCTGGCAACGAGGTGCCGCGGCGGTTCGATGGTCTCGGGCTGATGCTGTGCCGCGCAGACATCGATATCTCGCTCGGCGCACAGGAGCGGATGCGGGCCGATGCGGTGCGCGAGCTGGTTCGCGAGCGACCGCTCAAGCTCAGGCTCGCTATCGAGAGCAGCGACCCCGATCAGACGTTCGATGTGCTGGTTGGTGTGTTCTACCGGCTCAAAACGCGCGATGTTGAGACTATTGTGCTGACTGATATCGAGGCGACGATCCGCACCGCCATCTCGCACACGCTGCACCGCATCGGGATGCGCTACTCGCCGCGCGAGTACCGTGCTGCGGCGGCGATGATGACCGAGGATCTGTGGAACGATGGTGTGCTCAAGGCCGATCTGCTCGCCAGCGGCATCGAGCTGCTGCGACCGGCCGCGCAGATCCAGCTCGACTCGCGCTATCTCGGTGCGCCGATCGCACCAGCGCTGACCGACGCCACCGCGCGACCGCTGAGCGCAGGACCTAGCCATCCCCTGACCGACGCAGGTGTTGTGAATGGGGAGAAAGCCGAGTCGCTCGCGGCGGCGGTCGCGGCGATCGTCGACCCGCAGCCCGCTCAGCCGTCCGACCCGAGCGAGCTCCCAGCCTGGATGCGGGAGTCGATCGCCGCGCCTTCACAGCCAGCACCGTTTGCCGAGTCCGCGCCGTTTGCGCGCTCGGGCGATGCGACGGACGATGATGCAGATGACGATGGCCCGCCGGTCTGGCTCGGGCTGCGGCAGATGTATCAGCCGCCACCCAGCGCGCCAGTGCTGGGCAGTCTCGCAAGCGATGAGCACGATGCGTCATTTCCCTGGCTCGACGCGCCGCCATGGCTCGATGAGCGCGGCGCATCCGTCTCAACCGACTCCATTGCGTCGTCGGCAGCGGCCGATGGTAGCGCCCAGGAGCTGGGGGGCAGCGCACAGCCGATGGCGGCATCCACCGATGGCGAGCCAGCGCCGTCAGCGACATCGTCTGGAGCGACAGCGGATCCCGCTCCAGCTGCCACCTTCCAGGATGACGTCGTGACTCTCGAATTTACGCCGGCCGAGGCCCAGAGCGATGCCGCGCAGCCCGAGCCGGCCGAAGGCAATGCGGCGGAGCCGACGAACGCCGCGCAGCCGAGCGACGACCATGCTGAGATGCCGGATTGGATGCTGCTCCGCAATGGGTCGGGCGGCGCAGCCGATGCCACACCATCGCCCGGCGAGACCATCAAACCGGCGCGCCGGATCCGCATCGGCGGCAAACGTTAGCCGATACGCAGGCGCTTGGCCGACCTGTACCAGGAGGAGTGATGCTAGAAACGTTGACCGCGCTGATCGGCGGGGCGCTGTGGGTCATCCCGGCGCTCGGCATCCTCACGATCGCGCTGCTCGAGATCGAGCGCTTTTGGACCTACCGGCGGCGGTTGGCCGAGGGCGATGCCCACGGGCCGATCTACGCCCTCGATACCGCCGCCGCCGTCTTCGGCCTGCTCGCGATCGGCGCGAGCCTGCTGCTAATTGGCGCTGCGGCGCGGTCGCTGTTCGCTCCGCTCGCTGGTCTGGATCGGGGTCTCCAGCTCGGCGTGGTGCTGGCGGCGCTGGCGATCGTGGCGCTGGCGACGCAGTGGCGCAGCGGCGCGCGGGATGCGGCGCTATCAACGTCGGGCGGCGATGCGCTGACGATGCAGCCGCTGACCGGCGCAGCCAGCGACGGTGGGGCGGACGCGATATTCTCGACGTTCGCCGCCACTCCGGCGACCAGCGTCGAGGACATCAGCTTGCCATCGCTCTCGATGCTCAAGCCGCGCCAGAGCGGCGGCGGGCGGAGCGCCGAGGACGAGAACCCGCGCTCCTTTTTGGATCTCGGGCCGCCGCCCGAGCCGAGGATGCCGACGCAGCCGCGCGGGAGCTCGCTGGCTGTCGTGATGTTTATGCTGCTTGTGATGGTGCTGGCTGGCGGCGGGACGTACCTTCTCTTTCGTTCCGGGACGCTGGTCGGCCTGAGCGCGCCTGACCGGGAGCGCCCGGCGACGGTGCTCTCGGCGACGGTGCTCCCGGTGACGGCTGTGCCGGCTGCAGCGCTGGCGACCAAGACCGTCAGCAGCGACACGCTCAACCTGCGCGCGCTGGCGGGGACCGCCTCGGTGGTGGTGACGAAACTGCAGCGCGGGCAGCGGGTGACCCTGCTCGGCGATGAGCAGCAGGTCAACGGTGAGCGCTGGCTGCACATCGCCATTGATGGTGCTGAGGGCTGGGTCAACGCCGCGTTCGTCGAGTAGCGCAGCTCTAGGCAGCTCGCCGGTCCGCTTCACCATATCGGCCGCCCCGTGCATGCACGAGGCGGCCGATATGGTGTACGCGCCTGATTGTGTGGCTGTAGCGCGGCTACCAGCTGAGGTCGGCGATGACCGGGTAGTGGTCGCTCGGGTAGCGCGGCGGCTCAGCATCGCGGATGATCTGCGAGCGCGACGGCGTGAACCCATCGGCCAGCACCCAATCGATCCGGTCTTTGTCGCTGTGATAGAGCGGAGTGTAGGCTGGGCCGAGGAACCCGTGGAAGGTTGGCTGCGGGCCCGATGGCGGGTTGATATCGTCGGTATCGCGGTAGCCGGCCGCCACGAGCGCGGCGTGGGCCGGCGAGCACGGCACGCAGTTGAAATCGCCGGTGATGATCGCCGGGAGCGCATCGCGGATGAGCGGCAGGCTGCTGGCGATCAGCTGCGCGCCGCCGAGCCGCGCCGGCTCGCTGATATGGTCTAGGTGGGTGTTGAGGTGGACGAAGCACCGGCCATCGGCGATATCCTGGAAGATCGCCCAGTGCGCCGCCCTGGTGCACTCGGTGCCCCAGCTCTGTGAGTGGCGGTCAGGGGTCTCGCTGAGCCAGAACCCTCCGCCCGCCGTGAGCCGGAGCCGGTCTGGCGACCAGGCGATAGCCGGGTGCTGGTGGGGCGGCGAGTCGTTGTAGTGCGGCCCAAGCTCGAAGTCGTACTCGCCGAGGTGCTCGCGGTAGAACAGCAAGTTCTCCTCCTCGAACTCCTGAAAGCCAATCAGATCGGGAGCGTAGCGCCGGATGAGCTGCGCGGTGAGCTGGGCACGGCGCTCCCAGCGATGCTCGCCATCTTCGAAGTGCGCGCCGCGTAGATTGAAGGACATCACTCGCACGCTGTTCATTGCTACTCCTCGTATCGTCGTTTACATTGTAGCGCACGGTGGGCCGTGCATCTGTCTCACAACAGGTACAATTGGGTGGCGATCGCCGAGCGGTCGCTCTCACCGGGCGCAGACCATAGACTCATCGCGCGTGTGTTCTGAGGCGCTCCGCGCGGGCGCTGCGCGCCATGGAAGCATAATTTTCATGCTGCTGCGCAGCGAAGCAGTGCAGCAGCAAAAGAGGGGCTGCCGCGCTGCTACAGGCCACAGATGCTGTAATAGAGGAGGAAACAGTGGATCAAAGCATGCGTTCGACGCTGGCGCGGTTTGCGGCGAGCGGCGATCTGCACGAGGTGACGCGCGAGGTCGATGCGCAGTTCGAGCTCGGGGCGGTGCTGAGCCTACGCGGGCGCGGGCAGACGCAGCTGTTCCGCAACGTGCGCGGCCACGCGCTGCCGGTGGTGGGCAATGTGCTGAACACGCGCGACAAGATCGCCGCCGGGCTGGGGCTGGAGCGGCGCGCGGTGCAAAGCGCGATCATGGCGGCGCTGGAGCGCGGGCTGGCGCCTGAGATCGTGGCGGGCGGGCCGGCGCAGCAAGTGGTGATCCACGCGCCCGATCTGGTGGCTGAGCTGCCGGTGCCGCGCTGGTTCGAGCGCGAGGGCGGGCCGTACATCACCGCCGGAGTGATCGTCGCCAAGGACCCGCTGAGCGGCAGGCGCAACATCTCGATCGCGCGGCTGCGGCTGGAGGGCGGCGACCGGCTAATGGCGGGCATCGCGCCGACGCATCACCTGGCCGAGCTGCTGCGGCGGGCGCAGGCGCAGGGGCGGTCGCTGGAAATCGCGGTGGCGATCGGCAACCACCCGGCGGTGCTGCTTGCATCGCAGATGTACATCGAGCTCGGCCACGACGAGTACGACGTGGCCGGGGCGCTGCTCGGCGAGCCGCTGCGGCTGGCGCGCTGCGCGACGGTGGACCTTGAAGTGCCGGCCGAGGCCGAGATTGTGCTGGAGGGGACGCTCCACGGCGATCAGCTGATCGACGAGGGACTGGTCTCCGAGTTCCCCGGCTTCTACGTCCGCTACGGCGCCGGGCTGGGCGTGCAGATCCGGGCGATGACCCGACGCAGCGACGCGATCTATCAGGCGATCGCGCCTGGCTATGAGCCAGAGCACCTGCTGCTCGGCGGCACCGCTATCGGGGCGACCACCTGCCGGGCGCTCAGACGCGTCATCCCTGCGGTGCGCGAGGTGCTGCTGACCGAGGGCGGCATGGGGCGGCTCCACGCCGTGATCACGATGCACCAGCCAAAGCGCGGCGAGGGTAAGCGGGCGATCCTGCTGGCGATGGGGACGGTGAACCTGCTCAAGCTGGTGATCGTGGTGGACGACGACATCGACCCTGACGACTGGCGGCAGGTGGAGTGGGCGCTGGCGGCGCGGATGCGTGGCGAGCGCGATCTGATCGTGATCCCTGGCGTCAAGGCCGATCGCTGCGAGCCGCAGGAGGACGACCTGACGGTGACGAAGATTGGTATTGTCGCGACGACGCGGCCGGGCGATGGCGATGGCAGGTTCGTCTACGCCAGCGCCCCAGATTCCATCCTGGAGCGAGTGCGGGCTGATCTCGGCACATATTGATCATCGCTTCTACGACAGCCGCGGTCACACCTACGGTCTATTTATAGTGTCCATATTCGCCGCAACGCGATGGCGCTCGTATGCGTACACTCTGTCGAAAGGCAATGTGGGTCGTGTCGAGCTGTCAGCCGTGTTTAGAGGAGAAATGCTATGTTCGGATCACGCCGGATCGCCCACGCCCTCGCGCTGCTGCTGTGCGCCGCGCTCTGCGGCTGTGGCACGCGCCCCGCAGTAGCTGTGCCGACGCTGCCGCCAGCGCCTGATGCCACGAAGGCTCCGGTCGCCGCGACCGCCGCCCCGCCCGCGCGCCCGACGATCGTGGCGGCGCCGACCGTCGCTGTCACGGATACCCCGCCCACTGCGCCGACCGCCGCGCCGTTCCAGCCGGCGCCGGTAGCTGGGAAGACGGTGCTACAGCTCAGCTACGGCGCGGGGAGCGGGCAGATCGGCACCACCGCCGGCTCGAACGATGAGACCCCGCCGACATTCAGAATCGGCAGCGACGGCAGCATCCGCGTCCTGGATCGCATCAATCAGCGCGTGCTGTTTTTCAGCGCAGGTGGCGCGCTCCAGCGCAGCGTTGCGATCGCCGACGCGGTGGACGCTCGCGACTTCATCGTCACCAGCCAGGGCGATATGTTCGTCTACGATGCCAACAGCGAGAGACCGGCGGTGCTACGCTACGATGCGAAAGGAGCGCTGGCCGAGCGCCACGCGGTCAGCCCCAACCTCTTCGCCGATGGAATCATGCTGTCTGCGGCGCAGGAGCAGAACAGGCCGCCGGAGATCGTCCTGACCGAAGGCATCGAGCGCTACTGGGTCGTGCGACACTTCAATACATACGTCCCACCGGATCTACAGCAGATCACCGAGCAGCCGGGGACGGTCTCGCCGCGCAGCCCGACCCCGTTTGTGACAACGCCAGGCGAGTCTGGCCCGGTGGTCGAGTTTGTGGCGCTGACCGCCGGGGGCGGCAGCGCGGTACAGCGCAACACGGTTGGGGAGACGCCGCTGCCGGGCGAGCGGTTCTTCAATGTGGACCGCGCGATGAACCTGTACATGGTGCGCGGCCTCTCCGGCGAGCAGACCGATAGCATCGATGTGTGGCGGGTCGCGCCGCAGCTCGATCAGGATGGGAGCTTCACCCAGATCTTCACAGTGGGTGGCAGCGCGCGGGTGAGCCTGGCCGGTTGCCAGCAGCCAACCTGGCGGACGTTCTACGTCGATCAGGTCGGCGCCGCCTGGTCGCTGTGCGCGACGGCCGATGGCGTGACGATCGCCAGCTACCAGCTGCAGGATGCCCGGGGCCAGCCGCTGTCGGAGGCTGCGGCCGATGCGGCGAAGGTGCCGTGGAGCCCTGGCAGCCGACTCAACGCGGCGTGATAGCGCCGCCAGCGCCGTGTGCGCTGAAGAGCTTTGTATGATGAGTTGGGGGCGGGAGTGCCCCAAACGAGACGATATATGCCATTTTGGAATCGCAAATCGAATACCGGTGCCGAGCTCGACGCGCTGCTTGTGCAGGGGCACCGACTCGTACACCAGGGGTGGCCGGAGGAGGCGCTGCCGATCTTCGAGCGCTGCGTCGCGCTTCAGCCGGCGAGCGGGCTGGCCTGGAGCAGCCTCGGGCAGGCGCTGCTCGATGCGCGGTGGTTGCCCGAGGCGCTGACGGCGCTGGGCAACGCGGTACGGCTGACTCCCGAAGATGTTGCGGCGTAGTACAACACCGGGCTGGTCCAGCGCCGCTTCGGAGCCCTCGACCTGGCGCTCGACGCCATCGATCGGGCGCTGCAACTGAACCCACGCGACTGGCTGGCGTGGCACGAGCGCGGCGTCATCATCCTCTGCGCAGACACGCGCTCCGTGCAGATCGAGCGGATCGGCGAGCAGCACCTCGCGGCGCTCACGGCATTTTCGCGGGCGGTGGAGATCATCCCAGACGACCTGGCATCATGGCTATGGCGCGGGCGGCTAGCATGGCGGATCGCGCACGCGGCGCAGGCCAGCGAGCGCGCCGACATTATAGTGGACCCAAGAAACTGCACAGTCCGACGGCCAGCGTTCGGTAGAATGAGCCTATGAAAAAGTCTTACACTGCCAGCTTCAAGGCCCAGGTCGTGCTCGATCTTCTGAAGGAGACCAAGACCCTTGGCCAACTCGCCTCTGAGCATGGGGTGGCCGCGACGGTGCTGCGGGAATGGAAGCTCGCCGCGATAAAAGGCCTGGCCGATGTCTTCGAGAAGCGCGATTCGGTGACCGAGCTCAAGGCCGCCCACGAGCGCCAGCTGGAGGATCTGTACGCCGAGATTGGCCGGCTCACCACGCATGTCAACTTCCTGAAAAAAAGTTGCCCTCCTGAGCTACGGCGAGCGGCGGGCGCTGGTCGAGGAGGATGCGCAGGCGCTGCCACGTAGCACCCAGGCCGACCTGCTCTCCATCAGCCGCCGCAGTCTGTACTATCAGCCCGTGCCGCCACTGCCGGAGGAAGTGGCGCTCAAGCACCGCCTAAAGTTGCGGCTACGCAGCTTCGTCGTCATAGCCGCAGAAGCGCAGCGCGGTGAGCGCCAGCGTGCGGGCGCAGAATTCAAGGTCGGCGAGCGGGACATACTCATCGGCCTTGTGGGCCACGCGCACATCGCCAGGGCCGAACATCAGCGTCGGGATGCCGCCGTCGTTGGCGAGCAGCCGCATATC
Organism: Roseiflexaceae bacterium; assembly: GCA_043754595.1. Taxonomy (GTDB): domain Bacteria; phylum Chloroflexota; class Chloroflexia; order Chloroflexales; family Roseiflexaceae; genus JAYUUK01. Next base: position 17,554 of record JAYUUK010000442.1, read on the forward strand.
GGCACCGTAGGTCATCCCCTCGAGCGGCGGCTGTTGCCCGGTAATGCTACCGAACGCGGCGGCGACGGTCTCGATGATCGGGTGGCCCTCCGGGGTGCGGGCGGCGGCGAACTGCCCGCCCCACCACTCGACCACCGGCGCATGATCGTTGAGCCACTCATCGGCGGCGGCGGCCTCGGCCACGGCGGCCTCGAACTCGGCGCGGGCGGCCAGCGGGTCCTCGCCGAACGGGTAGCCGTAGCGGCCCTCGGCGGTCAGGCTCTCGGCGACGGACGATGCCCACGTGCCGGCGTGAACATTGCCGATGCAGAGCGCGTAGGGCAGCGAGTAGCGGGCGTAGAGCGGGTCGGCGCTGCGGTCGTTGCGGCGGCGCTCCAGCCGCATCAGCGCCTGATAGACGATGTAAAATTTCTCGATCGCGCTGACGCCCTCCTCGCGGACGCAGCCGTGGGCCGCGAGCCCTGGGACGGTGAGGCGGAAGTTCATCACGCCGGCCTGTGCTGGCGCGATCTTGAGCTCGGTCGGCTCGGGGATGATCGCCGCATCTGCACGGTAGCCGCGCACCACGGCGGCGAGCGTGCCGCAGCCGCCATCCTCCTCGCCGATCACGGTCTGCATCGTGACGGTGCCGCGCAGCCTGAGGCCGGAGCGGGCGATGGCTTCCATCGCGATGAGCGCACAGGCCACGCCGCCCTTCATATCCAGCGCGCCGCGACCGTAGACCCTGCCGTCTTCGACTGTGGCGCGCCACGGGTCATAGCGCCAGAGGGTCAGGTCGCCGGGCGGGACGACATCGACGTGGCCGTTGAAGATCAGATTTTTGCCGCCGCGCGCCTCGCCGATTGTGCCGGCCACGCCGATCGCCAGTGGCCGATCGACCTCGGCGCTGTACGATGGGTGGCGCGCGAGGGCGTTCATATCGATCTCCCACTCGTCGGTTGCAAAGCCGGCCTGACGCATCCAGGTGGCGGCGGCGCGCTGGACCGCCACCTCCTCAGGCGAGCCATCGAGCGACGGGATGGCGACGAGGGTATCGATCAGGGCGATGAGCGCTTCGGTGTCGATGGCGTCGATGACGCGCTGCTCGGCGGCGGTGAGCGACATAGGTTCTCCACTAGAAAGGGTGTATGAAACAGACGACGAAGCTGGCGCTCGACATTGTCTTCGGCGCGGTGCTGCCGGTGCTGGTCCTGACCTATCTTACGCCAAAAACCGACGCGACGCCGACGTTCGGCGTGATCACCGTGCCGGTGGCGTATGTGATCGCCGCGCTGATCCCGGTGGCGTGGGTGTTCATCGACCTGCTGGCGATCACGCGGAGGTTCAATTTTATCACCAGCTACATCGGGCTATCGGCGGTGATCAACGGGCTGCTGGCGTTCTGGTTCGTCGATGGGCTGTGCTACGCCATCAAAGATACCGCGAGCCTGATCGTGGTGACGGCGATCTTCGCCATCTCGGCGGCCATCGGGCGGCCGGCGTTTCAGTACCTGTTCGCGCAGAGCGTCAGCCCAGACACGCCGCAGCGCGAGCGCTCGCTGGCCGGGCTGCTGGCCACGCCGGATATCGCCAAAACGCTGCGGCGGGCGACGTGGCTGGTGGTGGTGTTTAACGCGCTGGTGGCGGCGATCAACCTGGCGCTCAACCTTCAGATCGTGACATCGTCATTCGGCACGGCGGCGTTCAACGGCGAGGTGGCGCAGGTCAACGGGCTGACGCGGCTGATCCTGCCGATCCCCAATATCATCGTCTTCGGCCTGGGCTTCTGGATGGTCTACCGGCAGATCTTCCGCCACCTGCCGCAGGAGGGCGATACACCGCAGATCGAGAGCGAGTTCTGGGAGCTGATGCGGCTGCGGGACGAGCAGAGTGTCCACAGATAGCCACAGATAGTCGGACAGACTGTGCGCTCATCTTCGCACATCGACGCGAATGCCGGTCAGCGCAGCGTAAAGCGGGAAGACCGTGGGAGCTGCGCCGCCACGATCTTCCCGCTTCTACTCCCCTCCGATCGCTACGCTCGCCGAGGGTCGATCATCAGCTCATCATAGGTGGTCTCCGCATCGATCGGGCGGCTGAAGACCAGGTCGGTCAGCTCGCCGATGACGATCTCGGCGGTGGTGTAGATCAGGCTGCCGTGTTGAAGATGACCGCCGATCGTCTCGCCGGTGCCATCTGCGAGCGCGATATGGAGGTGCGCGCCGTCGGGCGAGAGCGTGCCGACCAGCGACAGGATCTCGAACTTGGCGGTGTACTCGGTGGTCTCGTTGCGGTCAGCCAGGCGCAGCGCGGCGTGGCGCAGGCTGCCGACGCAGGTCAGCACGAAGGCGGCCCGCAGCCGATTGGCGCTGGCGAACGTCTCTAGCTCGGTGCGCAGATCCTGGCTCGGGCGCAGCCGGAGTGCGTAGGTCTGCATCACACCCCCTCGATCGTCGGCCAGACGGCGAGCTTGGTCTTGACCCGCCTGATGACCTCGTCGGTGAACTCGGTGGTGGTGGCGTGGCCCTGCAAATCGGCGGTGCGTACGCCATCGTAGACCGCCTCAAAGACCGACTCGAGCATGGCGCGCCCGGCGAGCGCGTGAGCGCCGCCCATCTGGCTGAGCAGCGAGGCCGACGCCAGGATCATGGCCATCGGGTTGGCGACGTTCTTGCCAAACAGGCTTGGCGCTGTGCCGTGTGGCGCCTCGGCCATCACCACCCGGTTGTGCCACTGCTCGTCAAAGGCGATCAGCAGCGACTCAGAGCCGGCGATCGAGCCGAACATCTGCAGCACCATATCGCTGAGGCAGTCGCCGTCGCGGTTGAGCGCCGGGATGACCATGCCGTCGCCGCCGTTGGAGAGCAGCAGCGCGTAGGTCGCGTCGATCAGCTGCGGCTCGTAGCGGACGGCCGGGTGGCGCGCGGCGGCGGCGTCCATCTCCTCTTTGAGCATCCCCTCGTAGACCGGGCTGACGGTATACTTCGGCCCACCAAACACCTTGACGCCGAGCTTCTCGGCGTAGCGGAATGCGTACTCGGCCACAGCGCGGCAGTTGCCACGGGTGATGCGCTCGGTGCGGTAGGCGACCTCGTCCATACCATCGCCCTCGCGCCACTCCTTGGCGCCATAGGCATCGCCGACGGCCATGCGGATCACGGCGATCGGGGCGTAGGCGCCGCCGATCGGACGCACGCCTGGGATGCGCCGCCCGGTGCGGACGATCACTGTCCCGTCGACTTTCTCGCGCAGGATGGCGTTCGGGCTGCCGACATCGCCCTTGACCTCGGGGGTGATGGTGGCGGCCTTGAGGCCGTAGCCAGCGGCGAGCATCGCATCGGCCGCCTCGCCCACCACGCCGTTCTTGGTAGCCCGGCGATTCTCTAGGCTCAGGTCGAAGTGCTGCAGCGTCAGCTCAGCGCCGATCACATCGGGGCTGAGCACGCGCAGCGCCTCATCGAGCAGCTCCTGGCCGGTCTGGTCCCCGCCGAGCACGACGATCGTCTGTGACATAGATGGCTCCTGTAGGTCATCAACTCGCTGACTTTGGCCTCTGCTGACTTTGGCCTCTATTGTAGCGCATTCCAAAACCTGGCGCGGAGCGCAGCGGGGGGCTGGGGGCTAGCCCCCGAATCACCCCCTCCCTTCCATACAGCGCGATAGCTGCGGTACAATAGCCTCAATCTTATTGAGGAACCGCATATGACATCGCTGGCCGAGGATCTTCAGGAAAAAGTCGAAGAGTACGGCATCGGCCGCTACGCCCGCCATATTCTGCTGTGCGCCGTCCCAGACGATGAGAAGTGCTGCTCGTACGCCCAGGGCAAGGAGAGCTGGAGCTATCTCAAGACGCGGCTCAAGCAGCTCAAGCTGAGCATCGCCGACGACGGCGTGTATCGCACCAAGGTCAACTGCCTGCGCGTCTGCGCCCACGGTCCGATCGCCGTCGTCTACCCCGAGGGCACCTGGTACCACTCGTGTACGCCGGCGGTGCTGGAGCGGATCATTCAGGAGCATCTGATCGGCGGTCAGGTGGTGGCCGACTATGCCTTTGCCCACAACCCGCTGCGATCCGGTGATCGGCTGGCGGGCTAGAGCGAAACGTGGCGCGCGGTGGTGCGAGCACAGATGCTTGGCGGCGCGGGTGTGATGCGCGGAGGGGCGGCCGGCGGTGCCGCTCAGCATGACAGGCAATGGGGTGCTTGACGGCGCTCAGCATGACGGGCACTATCGTCGGCTATTCATCATTATCCATGGTTAGTCATCCGTCTTCGTCCGTCTATCGAAAGGATGCGAGCATGAGTCTGCCCCACTTCGTTTACGAGCCCGATCTGGCGCGAGCCACCACCATCCCGTCCACCTGGTACACCGACCCGGCGATGACCCCAGTCGAGCGCGAGCGGGTGTTCGGCGCGACGTGGCAGCTCGTCGGGCGCGCCGAGCAGCTGCCGCAGCCTGGCGCGTTCTTCACCTGCGAAGTCGCCGGCGAGCCGATCGTCGTCACCCGCGACACGGCTGGCGCGCTGCACGCGTTCTACAATGTCTGCCGCCACCGCGCCGGCAGCGTGGCCGAGGGGCAAGGTCGGCGCAAGACGCTCCAGTGCCTGTACCACGCCTGGACGTACAGCCTGGACGGTCGGCTGCTGCACACGCCCGAGTTCGACGGCGTGGAGAATTTCCGCAAGGAGGATTTCGGGCTCGTGCCGGTGCGCGTCGATGGCTGGGGGCCGTTCATCTTCGTCAACCTCGATCTGGGCGCGCCGCCACTGGCCGAGGTGCTCGGCGATATCGTGGCCGAGACGGCGCACATGCCGCTGGAACGCATGGGGTTCTACAAGCGGGTGGACTACTACATCGACTGCAACTGGAAGGTCTACGTCGACAACTACCTGGAGGGCTATCACATCCCGCCGGCCCACCCTGGGCTGTTCAAGGAGATCGACTATGACCAGTACCGGGTCGAGACGTTTCGCCACTATTCCAAGCAGTACGCGCCGATCCGGCAGAAGGACGACTCGCTCTACCGGCGCAACCTGGAGGGCGGCGCAGACGCGCAGGCGCTCTACTACTGGGTGTTCCCCAACCTGATGCTGAATATATACCCGGACAATGTGCAGATCAATATCATCGTGCCGCTCGGCCACAATCGCACGCTGACGATCTTTGAGTGGTATGTGCTCGACGCCGACCGGCCAGAGGTGGCCGCCGACTTCGCCCGCTCGTTCGCGTTCAGCGATACGGTGCAGAAGGAAGATGTGGCGCTCTGCGAGGCGGTGCAGAAGCGGCTTGGCTCGCGGGTCTACGACCGCGGGCGCTTCTCGGTGGCGCGTGAGAATGGCGTCCACCACTTCCACGGCCTGCTGTGCGAACACCTGTTGTAACGGCTACTTGACGATATAGTACGCGCCGCGCTTATCGCCGATCCGCAAGAGCAGATTACGCTCGACGAGGTCGGCCAGGTCGCGGCGCAGCGTCTCTGGCGAGACATCGGCCGCCAACTCCTGGAGCTCGCGGTTGGAGATCCGGCCGTTTTTGGCGATGTAGACCATCGCTGCGATCTGCCGCTCGTTCAGGCCGAGCTTGCGCCAGGCGCGGGTATCGACGCTGACGGCGGTGGCCTCGGTCTCGCCCTGCTGCCCGCGCAGCGTGACCAGGAAGCCGGCGGCGGTCTCGCGGAACTCGGGCGGCGGCAGCCCGGCATCCTCCATCTGCCGCAGCATGCGGTCGATGCCGTAGCCGAGACGCTCGATCAGGCCGACATCGGCCAATACCTGCACCAGCGATGGGTTGCGCGAGAAGCGCTCCTCAACCATGTTGTGCAGCGTGACGTGGCCGGAGAGCCTGCCTGGCGAGTAGCACTCCAGCCGGTCGCTGAACAGCGCGATGCGGATGCCCTCGCCGAGGATGCGATAGTCGCGGTGGGCCACGGCATTGACGAGCGCCTCGCGCACCGCCCCGAGCGGGAACTGCGCCCAATCCTGGCGCTCCAGCCCGATCATGCGGCTGCCGCGGCGCATGTGCTCGGAGAGCCAGATCTCGGCGCGGCGCACTGATTCTGGCAGACTGACGCGCAGATCCTCGCGCAAAAATTCATCGGACATCGCCGCGCCGCGGTAGCGCACCAGCGTGATCTCGCACTGTGGGAAGAATCGATCGACGGTGCGGCCAAACAGCAACAGCCCGGCGTTGGTGGGCGCGAGCGCGGCGAGCGGGAGCGGGCTGGCAGACGGTTGCGGGGCGATGGCCACGCCGCGGCGCAGCAGAAATGTGGCAGGGTCGCCCTCTGCTGGCGGGCCGATGCGGGTGAGGTACGCCTGGAGCAGATGCTGATCGAGGTCTGTCATCGCGGCGTCTGGCGGTCGCTGCTTCTCCCACTGGGTCTCGCCGCGCTCAAGCAGCAGCCGGCGCAGCGCGTCTGGCGGCACCGGCGCATCTTCGGCACCGGCGCGCCAGAGGTAGCGGCCGCGCACGCTATAGACGTGCGGCATGCCCGGCGGCACCATGGCGCATACCAGCGTCGCGCCGCCGCTCTGCGCAACCTCGGGCGGCGGCAGTAGCAGCGGTGGGGTGCAGAGCAGCCCGGCATCGAGCAGCAGCGTCTGCGCGAGCATCGCGTTCGGCACACCTTCGAGCTTGCGCCCGCGACCGACGCCGATGATGAGACGCCCGCCATGGCCGTTGGCGAGCGCGACAAGCGTCTCGGCGAGCTCCTCCGGCTTGCTCGCGGCCCGCGCAAACGCCAGGTCCTGCCCCTCCGGCTGCGCTAGCAGTGTCTCGATCTCCATCGTGTCCCCCACAAATGACAATTATGTGCTATCCTCAGCCCCATGATACACTAAAGCGGCGCAACGTGTGGCCTGCGGCCGGGTGGTAACTGCCTTTCGCTGCGGGGGTTTGGGGGCGTAGCCCCCATATCCTCTCCTTTCCGTTTTGCCATCATGAAACCCGGAGCAGCCGATGCCAGGAGCGCGGACCCACGATCTGATCACGCTGGTCTCTGGGGTGGCGCTGGCCTTCCCGTACTACCGGCTGGTGGCCGGCGGCCCCTCGAATGTGGCGGCCGAGGGCACGGCGGTCTTCATCGCGGCCCATCTCATATCGGGGATCATGTTCTCGCCCGACCTCGACCTCGACTCGGCGATCGATAACCGCTGGGGGATCTTCTTTTGGATCTGGCGGCCCTATATGTGGCTGGTGCCGCACCGCAGTCCCTGGCTCAGCCACGGGCTGGTGCTTCCGCCGCTGCTGCGCCTCGCCTACTTCCAGCTTGTCATAACAATTTGCCTTATCGCGCTTGCCTGGCTGCTCGGGCTCGTCGGCATTGTGGTGCCAAACTACCACGCGCAGCTCGCCGCAGCGATCTTCGGCTGGATGGCGTCGCACCCGGACAGCGTCAGGTCGATCTTGCTCGGTTTCATCACCGGCAGCGCCGCCCACAGCATCGCCGATTGGCTCGTGACCGGTGGCAAACACTACCTGCGGTTTCTCGGCGTCCGGCTGAAGCATAGCTACGCCAACCACGATGGGTTTACCCACCGCACACGGCGGAGACGTTCGTGGAATCGGTAGCCAACGGTCCTATGATACCGTATGTACACGGCTGAGTGGGAGAAGGAACAAAGTCCCTGATTGTCGCGTTGAGCCAGCTGGCAAACTGGACTACAATGCAGTTTATTACGTTCGCTTTTGTAGTTCAGAAGGAGCCACCATGCGAGTGACCTACGAGCAGGATCTGTCGGGCGAGGCCATCACCATCGAGCGGCGCTCGCTTGAGCGGGTGTGGAGCGAGATCCACAGCGAGCATCAGCGTTTCCCAAATCGGCATCTCGCGCAGTCGCTGCGGATCATCGGGCTGATGCTCGGCAATTCCGTACGCACTGATCAGCGCGCCGCAGACGGCGGCTAATGGGTCATGACGGTGATGCAAACGATCCCAGCAGCAGTGCTGCTGGGATCGTTTGGTAGAAAAGGGATGATCTTGGG
>JAYUUK010000443.1:0-25491 GCA_043754595.1 Roseiflexaceae bacterium
GAATGGAATCGTGTTCGCTCGACACGCGGATCGACGATAGTCTCGAAATGACGCAGGAGCTGTACGTCCATAGATGGCCTCATGTGTGCACGAATGAAAGCACACGAAGTGTAACGGAAAATGCGCTGTCTGTCAAAGATGAAATGCACGATATTTTGCAACGAACACATGTGATACTATTCAATCACCTGCGATATAAATTATTGAAGATGCGCTCGCCCTGAGCCCCAGGTAGACACCTGCGGACGAGCTGCCCGATATCTGTGGCTATCTGTGGCTATCTGTGGACAACATGCCCGGCCCCCTGGCTTCTGTGGACAACAAGCCCGGCTGTCAGCAGACGCGGTGATGGTATACTGGCGGCATGGCCGCACTCTGCTACATCGCCTACCCAAATAGCCCGGATCTCAGATCGGCCAACGCCGTCCAGACGTTCAACACCCTGCGCGAGCTGCGCCGGCTAGATCCGGCGATGCTGGCGATCGTGCCGCGCATGCGCCGTGGCCCATCGGCCTTCGACGCGGTCGGCGCGGTCCACCTGCCCCGCATCGGCATCGGCCGGCTCTCCAGGCTGCACAAGAGCACGCTGTGGTACTACGCCGAGCGCAGCGCCTGGGCCTGGATGGTCATCGCCTATCTGCTGCTGCTGCGGCTGCGCGGCCGGCGCTACCCGGTGGTCTATGTCCGCGAGGTGGTGCTGGCGTTCTGGCTCAGCCTACTGCTGCCGCCGCTCACCGGGGCCGCCGTGGTCTACGAGGTTCACCACTTAGAGTCCGAAAACCACTCGCGCGCCAAGGAGCGCTGGGCGCAGGGCCTAGTGCTGCTGCTGGACCGCGTCACGCTCTCCCGCCCCGCGCGCCTGGTCTCGCTGACGGCGGCGTTTCGCACCTGGCTGGCGAGCGAGGGGCTGCGGAGCGCCGCTGATGTGGCCGTGCTGCCGGACGCCTACGATGCGGCGGTCTACGCGCCGCAGGATCGGGCGGCGGCACGTGCCGCGCTCGGGCTGGAGCAGAGCGCAACGCTGGCGGTCTACGCCGGCCTGACTTTCGCCTACCGCGGGGTAGATCGGCTGCTGGACGCGCTGGCAGAGGTGCCGGGGCTGGGTCTGGCGCTTGTCGGCGGGCGGGACGCCGAGCGGGCCGAGCTGCGCGCGCGGGCCGAGCGCCTGGGCGTGGCCGGGCGGGTGCGCTTTGTGACGCCCCAGCCAGCCCCAGAGGTCGCGCGCTGGCTGGCTGCGGCCGATATCCTGGTGGTGCCGGACACCGTCACCGACATCACCGCCTCGCCGCTCAAGCTGTTTGAGTACATGGCCATGGCGCGGCCGGTGATCTGCCCTGACATCCCGGCGCTGCGCGAGATCACCGGCGACGACGGGGCGCTGCATGTTCAGCGCGGCAGCACCGAAGCGCTGGCGCTGGCCCTCGGCCGCCTCGCGAGCGACCCCGAGCTCCGAGCTACGCTGGGCGAACGGGCGTCTGTGGCCGTCGCACCGCACACGTACGCCAATCGGGCGCGCACCCTGCTGGCCGTGGTCTCGACGCTGCCCGAGCCGTGCCGCAGCCTGACGAGCGGATAGGATGAACAGGATAGGGTGAACAGGATAGGATTGCCGGGCACCGGACGCGCTGGCCACGCAGGCGATGCCCGGGGTAGGGACGCAGCCTGCTGCGTCCGTGGCCGGGTGCCGGGCGGAGCGCCGGCCCAGGATTGCCGGTTAGGAATGACCGCCGGGTGCCGGGCGGAGTGCCGGCCCAGGATTGCCGGTTAGGAATGACCGCCGGGTGCCGGGCGGAGCGCGAGCCAGCGACCAGCGGAGCAAACAGGACAATGAACAGACGACATATCGCCAGACTCGTCGACGGCGTCGGCGCCAGCATCCCACCAGACGGCAAGCGCGACTACTTTCGCTACCACCGGGTGCGCTTCCGCGACACGCTCGCCGCCATCCCCGCCGACGCCGGCCGCGACGCGCTGGAGATCGGTATGAACCCCGGCATCTTCACCCAGATCCTAGTCCGCGCCGGCTACCGCGTCAGCGGGACCGATCTGTTCCCCGAGCACCGCGCCGAGCTGTGGCAGCGCATGGGCGTGGCCGCGCGGCGCTGGAATATCGATAGCGAGCTGCCGCCGTACCCGCCCGGCTCGTTCGACCTGGTCTTCTTCTCGGAGGTGATCGAGCATCTGGCCAACCCGCCGCTTGAGGCGCTGGCGACGTTCCGCGAGCTGCTGCGGCCGGGCGGCTACCTGGTGATCACCACCCCAAACCAGTTTTACCTCAAGAGCCGTCTGCGCGCGCTGGCCGATATCCTGCTGCTGCGCCCGTTCGACCACCGCGCCGACTTTGAGCGCTGGGCCAACCTCAGGAGCGAGGCCCGCTACTACACCCACAGCCGCCTGTTCACCATGCCACAGCTGGCCTGGATGTGCCAGCAGAGCGGCCTCACGCCGGTGCGCCGCGTCTACAGCGCCGCCTACGAGCCGATCGGCGTCGAGGCCGGGCGCGTGCTGCGCCACCCGGCCCGCGTCGCCGCCAAGTCCGCCTTCTGGGCCGCCACCGCCGCCCTGCCGCCGGCGCGCTCCATGCTGCTGCTGGTGGCGCAGCGCCCGCCTGAGCCACTTGTCCACAGATAGCCACAGATAGCCACAGATACCGGATAGGCGGGCAGTTCATCCCATCACCGGCTCCCAGTCTCCCGGTCTCCGTTGCTCCCGGGGCCTCTTCGTCCCCTACCCGAGCGCCAGCACCGCCCGCGAGACGCTATCCTCCGGTTTGACCTTGACCTGCGCGTCGAGGAGCGTGCCGTCTTCGCCGATGACGAAGTGCGAGCGCTCGATGCCCATGTACTTCTTGCCCATCATGGAACGCTCGCCCCACACGCCGTAGGCCAGCGAGATGGCGTGGTCCTCGTCCACCAGCAGCGTGAATGGCAGGTTGTACTTGGTACGGAACTTGGCGTGCGATTTCTGCCCGTCAGGGCTGACGCCCAGCACCACCGCGTTCTTCTCCTCTATCAGCGGGTACTGGTCGCGAAAGCCGCAGGACTGCGTGGTGCAGCCGGGGGTGTCGTCCTTGGGGTAGAAGTACAGCACAACTTTCTTGCCGCGAAAATCCTCCAGCCGCACCGTCTCGCTGCTGTCGGTCACGGCGGTGAACGATGGGGCCATATCGCCGATCTTTAGCTCGTGGCTCATTGGGGTTTCCTTCTTGCCTACTCTCTACGTACTTCCCGCTCTCCCTACGTAGCGCCCCGCCGGCTGTATCTCTCAGCCGCCCACCACCCGCAGTGGCTCTGGCATGGCGATCAGCACAAACAGCAGCAGCCCGAACAGCGCCAGCGCCACGTGGCCGCCCCGCAGTGGCGGGATATCGTTGAGCGGCGGCGGGTGGCGCGGCCCGGTCAGCAGCGCCAGGACGCCCCAGAACAGCCAGGTCTGCGAAAGTAGCAGGCCGAGGATCAGGCACAGGCCGAGGATTGCGTACGAGAGAAAGCACGAAGAGTCCCCCAGCAGCGCGTACGCCACGTGGCCGCCGTCCAGCTGCCCGAGCGGCAGCAGGTTGAGCATCGTCACCAGCAGCCCGATCCACGCGCCGAGCGCTACCGGGCTGAGCGCCACATCTAGCCCCTCCTGCGGTAGCCACTGCCCGAACGCCAGATATTTCATGCCAAGGTATAGCAGCGAGTTGCCCTCCTGCAGCAGCCCGCAGCCTGGCGGCACCTGCGGCGGTGGCCCGACGGTGGACTGCATCAGGCCGACCCACAGCAGCGGCACGGCCAGCGCCATCCCGGCCAGCGGCCCGGCGATGCCGATCTCCAGGATGGTGCGGCGGTCCGCCATCGGCTCGCGCTGCACGATCACCGCGCCCATCGTCCCGGTGAAGCTGAGAAACGGCGGCATGGGGATGAAGTAGGGCGGGCTCACCGGCGCGCCGCGTAGCCGCCCCACTACGAAGTGCCCCATCTCGTGCGCCAGCAGGATGCTCATCAGCGTGGCCGAGAACGGTAGGCCGGCCGCCAGCAGATCCGGGCGGGTCAGCACCAGCCACATCTGCGCAAACGACTGCCGCAGCGAGACCCCAAAATCGGCGGCGCACGAGTCGAGCGGGAGGGCATTGATCGCGCCAGTTAGCGTCGTGCTGATGATGGTGAGCAGCAGCAGCGCGAGCGGCAGCAGACGTCGCGGCGGGCGCGCTGGCGGCCCGAGCGGCACGGCGTTCACCTCATCCTGGCCGGCGCTGTGGCGCAGCAGTGGCAGATAGCCAAGCGGCGCGAACGCCCGCCGGATCTGCCCGTAGATCGTCTGTGGGTCGGCGAGCAGCCGGCCACGCAGCCCGATCCTGCCTTGCGCGTCCCACGCGACGCGCTCGACCTCCATCAGTCCGGTGAGGGCGGCCCGCAGCCGCTCGGCGCGCGCCGGTGTGTCGAGTTCTGGTATATAATGCATAGGAGCGTGTAGCCATCTGGTGGCGGCAATCTGCGCCGGAAGTACTATTGCTGCGGCGCGCTGTCAAACGGTATGATATGCCGGGAAGATACCATAAGGAGCATCCGGTGATCGCTACTTTTCCGGCATCCAACGACGCAATCGCCGACTCACGTCAACTGCTCACTGCGCTCGAGGCCCGCCGCGCCGAGCTGCCATTTGCCGATCAGGTTATCGCCGCCCACGCGAGCTTGCACCAGGAGCTTGAGGGCAGCTACACCACTAGCCAGCAGGCGGTGGGCGCGTGGCGCGCGGCGCTCGCGCGGCGCTGGGACGCCGAGGTGGCTGGGCGGCGGCTCTACAAACAGATCGTCCGCCAGCTCGACGCGCAGTCCGGAGCAGGCGGCAGATCGCCGGTGGCGCTGCTTGTCCGCGGCAGCGGTGAGAGCGAGATCTCGCCAGCACAGCTGCTCGACGATCTGCGCCGGCTCGGCGCGCTCCTGGCGCTCCACGCGCCGCCCATCGCCGATGCAGCGCTGCTGCTGCGCCATGTCGAGGCGGCGAGCGCCGACCTCGAGGACGCCATCGGCCAGACCGAGGTGACCGAGCGGCGGCGGCGCAGCTCGGTGCTGGACAACCGCATGGCGCGCGATGTCTACCAGCGCATCCGCAGCGAGACCTACCGCGCGCTTGAGACGTACTACGGCGCGCAGCTGCCGCGCGAGTTCACGGCGTCTGCGTCTGCGTGATCGCGCTGTCTAGGACCATGCGGAACGCCTCCATATCGCTTCGCAGATCGGTCAGCCGCCCAGCTACCTGGCTGGTCGCCGCGTCGGCCGAGACCGCGTCGGCGGTGCGCAGCCGCACCGTCTCGGCCAGCACGTTATCCAGCGTCGCGGCAATATTCTGCAGCTGCGCGTTGATCTGCCCCACCTTGGTCGTCATATCGCGGGCGTTTGCGATCTTCTCCTGTCGCGCCCGCTTGGTCTCGGCGAGCTGGTCGCGGGTGTAGGCGTCGCCCGTCGTGCGCAGCTGCGCGTCGATCCCGCTGACATCGACCTGGAGCGCGCGCAGGTCGATCCCCGCCAGATACTCCTCGATCGCTTGGCCGCGGTCCGCCAGGCTGTAGGCATCGCCCACCAGGTCGACCGCCTGATTATTGATCGGCAGCAGCAGCCTGGCGAGCGGCCCGCCGGCCTGCGCCGCGCTCCGCCCGATCTCCTGCTGCGTCCGCTCGATCGCGTCGACTTGGGCGCGAAACGTCTGGCTGGTGAGCCGTGGGCGGGCGGGCCGCTGCGACTCAGCCACCAGCGCCGGGGTGCGCCCGTCCAGAAACACGATCGTGGCGTAGGCCAGCAGCCCGAGCGGCAGCAGCCAGATCGCGGTGGTCAGCCCTCCGGCGATCGCCGCGAGCAGCACGAGGATGGCGAGCGGGCGGCGCGCGGCCAGCCCGTAGGCGGTGGTCATAGCCCGAACTCCCTATCTATTGACCCGCTATCGATTGACCCGCTATCGATTGACCCGCTGCTGCCAGAACGCTAGCATCGCCCCGATCGTTGTGCCGTCTGGCGTGGCGACCTGCTGCGCGATATCGGTCTGGAGGCCATAGCTTTTGTAGCGGTTGAACGGGTTATTGATATCGCCCGAAACCACGGGGACGCCCGGGTCGGCCGGGCGGAAGCCGTAGCCGCTCAGTGCGAGCTCCTGGATCGGCCGCGAGAGCAAGAAGCTGCGAAACTGCGCCGCCGCCTCGCGCTGCGGCTGGCTGACCCAGTCGCCGCTGAGGATGGCGTACGGGTGGTCGCTCAGGCTGGTGGCCGGCGGGTAGTAGACCCGCACCGCGCCCCAGCGCCCTTTGGCGGTCTCGATATTGGCGATAGCCAGGTTCTCGTAGGTGGCGATCATGTCGTACTTGCTCGGGCCGAACTGCACCATGTTGTCCATCAGCGTGCCGGTGCTCTCGGGGAACTCGGGCACCGAGCTCTCGACATCGAGCAGCCAGCTCTGAAACGCCGGGTCAGCCACATCGGCAGCGCTCAGCCCGCTGCTCTTGTTGTGGTAGCCGTAGGCCAGCAGCAACAGCGTCTGCGCGCCGCTGTTGCTGCTCATCGGCGAGGTGTGGCCGAACTTCACAAACCCCCAGCTCTCGGCCGCCTGCTGCAGCTGCGCCAGCTCCTGCGGCGAGATCTCGCCTTTGCGCCGCTCGATCACACCCTTCCAGCCTCTCTGGTCGGCCAGCGCATCGTGCAGGCTGCTCCAGAAGGTCTTGGCGTCTGGGGCCGCCGGCCAGAGCGCCCGCGCCCGCGCCTCCCAGGCCACCAGCACCATCGGCGTCAGCACCAGCGGGCGCGGCGCGTCTGCCCCAGACGCTACCACCGGCGCGGCACCGGGGTTGTTGGCCGCCCAGTCGGTGGTCAGCGTCTCCACCCACAGGCTGCTGGCGGGGCTGATGACCGTCGGCTGGCCATCGTTGCGCCAGTCCTTGTGCGCCACCCGCTCGGCCATCTCGCGCGAGCCGAGGCCGTGCAGCACGACCTGCACTGGCCGAGTGCCAACCTTCGGCTGCGTCGCCAGGAAGCGCGCCGTGGCGTTCTCCAGCCATGCCTTCTTCTCGGTGCCGTACCAGACCGTCACCACCACCGGCTCCTGCGGCGGCCCGGCGGTCAGCGGAAACGGCGCGTAGCCGACGGGGCCGATGGCGAAGCTCGCGCCGACGGCGGCCAGGCAGACCAGCAGATAGCCGATGCCTACGAGACGGGAGAGAGATTGCATGCAAACCTCTAGAAGTAGCGGCTCAGATTTTCAAAAATCTGCGCAATATCGCCGCTGCCGCCTTTGACGAGCAGCGTGCGCGAGAACTCGACGATCTTCTCCAGCGTCGCGGTATCGGCGTCGTCGCCGTAGGCCACCGGGAAGATGCTGATCCCGGTCTCGTCAAATGTCGTGCTCACCTGGTCGATCGTGGCCGAGCTTGAGTTATCCAGCCCGTCGGAGAGCAGCACGATGCCTTTAATCCGCTCGTCGCCGCCAGGGCCAGGCGGCAGCCCATCGAGCGCCTGCTTGCCGGCCAGCAGCGCATCGTACAGCCCGGTCTTGCCGCGGGCGCGCAGCCCGGCGATGGCGTCGTCGAGCTTGACCCGGTTCTCGCCGAGCGGCGCTGGCGGCACTAGCAGCTCGGAGGTGCTGGAGAAGGCCACCAGCCCGACGCGGTCCTCCGGCAGGATGCGGCCGAGGAAGGTCCCAAGACCAGCCTTGACCTGATCGAGCTTCTCGCCCTCCATCGAGCCGGAGACATCGACCACCAGGATGATATCGGCGCGCTTGCGGTTGAGCGCCCAGGTGTTTTTGGCGGCCACGATCACATCGGCCGGCGGGAACGGTAGGATGTTCTGCACCCCCTGCGGCTGCGCGCCGTACTGCTCGGAGATCGGGTCGGCGAGCGGGACGCTCGTGTTGACCGGCCGAAAGCCGTAGGTCATCGCCAGCTTCTGGCTCTCCTCGGTCTGCAGGAAGGTGTAGAGCTGCTCGGCGGCTTGCTGCTCCTCTGCCGGCGCGCTGGCGAGGACGATGAATGGGTTATCGTGCCAGAAGGTGCCCTCTTTTGGATAGATGCCCACCAGCGGCGTCGGTGGATTTTTGTTCTTATTGAAATCGATCAGCGTGATCTCTTCCATCGGGAACGCCGAGATATAGCTCATGCCAAACTTGCGCATGTTGTCTGAGAAGACCAGCGTGTTATAGCCGTAGTGCTTGATGCCTTTGCCGAGATCGCGGATGAACTGCTGCGACTGCGCCGATGTGACATCGGCGGTGGTCAGGCCGCGCTGCTTGCCAGATGCGGCGTAAAACTCGGCGAGCAGCGTCGAGAGCGCCGTGGTGGAGATCTCGGGGTCGGTATGGCCCCAGGAGAAGCGGCCCCACTCGGGGTGGCCGTACGCGCCCCAGCCCTGCGGCTCATTGGAGAGCTTGAGCATATCGGCCCACCCGATAGGCTTGCTCGGCCAGCCGAGCGCCTCGGCCATCGGCTTCCACATCGAGATTACCACCGGCGTCAGCACCAGCGGTTTGGCCGAGACCGCGACGTTGGGATTGTTGCTCTCGTTTTTGAGCACCTCAAGCCAGGTCGAGGCCGACGGCGACCAGACCGTGACCTTCAGCGAGCCATTTTTGATCTCGGTGCGGGCTGCGCCGCTGGATTTATTGACCCCCTCGACGAAGATCGGCCGACCGCCGACCTTTGCGCCCGACGTGTTGAAGGCGTCGAATCGCTCCTTCAGCCAGGTCTCTTTCTCCGGGCTGTAGGCCAGCGTGATCTTGATGGCATTTGCGGGCGCCTGCGGCGTCCCATCGGCGCTGCTGCCGCCGGTGATCGCGCCGCACCCGGCGAGCGGGAGGAGCGCAACAGCGAGCAGAAGGTGAAGCAGACGAGGTTTCATGCGATGCCTCTCGTAACGATGTATGTTTTTGTAGTGTACACGATCTGGCCTCTGGCTGAGCGGGTGGCGGATGATCGATTTATGAGCGCCACTGATTCTACGTTGCCCGGCCCATCTGGTTGCAGCGTTTGACTATAGAGCGGGGCGACAAGGTGCGCGGGGTGCGGGGCGACAAGGTGCGCGGGAAGGGGCGAAGCGCGCTGGATCGATCGGGTGCGGGCGATCGATGCTAATGAGCTATAATTCAACCTGCCCGGCCCAATAGTCAATAGTCAATTGTCAATGGCTCAACTGGCCTACATTTATGCTCATTATTCAACCTGACCGACAGCTGCGTGTCACATCGCTGGCCTCAGGCAGCAGCGGCAACGCGCTGCTAATTCAATACGCCGGGGTGGCGCTGCTGATCGACGCAGGTCTGGCGCAGCGCACGCTGGAGCGCTACCTGCGCGGCATCGATCTGGCGCCGGCCGATCTGTGCGCCATCGCGCTGACCCACGAGCACGGCGACCACACCCACGCCGCCGGGCCGCTCGCCCGCCGCCACGCCATCCCGGTGATCGCCAATGGCCCGACGCATGCCGCGCTCGGCGATGCGCTCGCCGGGGTGCGCTGCATCGCGCTGCCCACCGGCGCGAGCTGCGCTGCCGGGCCGTTTGAGATCAGCAGCTTCGCCGTGGCCCACGACGCCGCCGAGCCGGTTGGGTACATGGTGCGCGCCGGCCGCTGGTGCGTCGGCATTGCCATCGACCTCGGCAGCTGGACGCCGGAC
Source organism: Roseiflexaceae bacterium (assembly GCA_043754595.1). Taxonomy (GTDB): domain Bacteria; phylum Chloroflexota; class Chloroflexia; order Chloroflexales; family Roseiflexaceae; genus JAYUUK01. The sequence goes on from JAYUUK010000443.1 coordinate 9,631, forward strand.
GTGGCCGACGCGCTGGTCCCCGCCGACCTGATCATCGTCGAGGCCAACCACGACTACGAGCGGCTGCGCGCCGCCCCCTACGACTGGCGGGTCAAGCAGCGGATCTACAGCCCGCTCGGGCACCTGGATAACGTCGAGTGTGGCCGGCTGCTGGCGCGGCTCGCAGCGGACGGCAGGCGGCGCACCGCCTGGCTGGCGCACCTCTCGCAGGAGGCCAACTCGCCGCAGATCGCCGTCAAGGTGGTGGCCAACGTGCTGGCGCTGGCCAACATCGCCTGCGTCAGCGTGCACGCCCTGCCGCGCCGCGCCGCCCTCACCTGGGAGACCATGCACCACGCCGAGCAGATCGGCATGTTCGATGACTGACGGGAAGAGGCAAGTAGTTAGCAGCAAGGAGCAAGGAGCACGCCTGCCATGCTGTTGCCCGCCTGTCATGCTGAGCGGCCGCGCCACGGATGTGTGGTGCGCTGGTCTCGCGCCGCGAAGCATCTGTGCTGGCACCACGCTGGAGCAAGGAGCAAGAAGCAGGGGTTTGGGGGCGCAGCGCCCATACGCATCAAGCGTATCCGAAGTAACCGATCTTTTCGGGCTGTCGCACCCATTTCTTGGCCTGCGGCAGCGCGGTAGCTCCTGTTTTTACTGCTGCTGCGCAGCTTCCGCTGCCCAGCAGCAGAAAGAAAACGCGCTTCGATATTTTGAGCCAGGGCTATGGGAAAACGACCAGGTTGTGTTTTCGGTCGTCGGTTTGTGGCACGTCAAGTAAAGATATTGTGGCTCCTCAGGATTTGCCGTGAAGGCGTCTCGCTATTCTGGTCTTCTGGCTATCAAGCTGTCGCCAAGGGCGGCCGCTGGCCGACGGGGCATCCGGCAGCAGCAGGGCAGCGGGAATGGCGTGCTGAGCGCCTGGCTGGCGACCGGGGACGTGGCGTTTGGCAGCCCGTTCGCCACCAGCAGTGCGCAGACGGTGGCGGCGAGCCACAGCAGCGCGTCGTCGTCGAGCCGGAACACGGGGTCCTGGCCCCACAGCACGGCGAGCACGTCCTGTCGGGTGCCGCCGGCGCGGGTGTGGTCGCTGGTGAACACGCGATTGCCAAGCACGTGACAGGTGTGGTTCTGGCCGTCGACACGGGTGCCGGTCTGGTCAATGGCCTGCCAGGGACCGCTGGCGAGCCCGGCGCGGTGGATAGTGCGCGCCTCGACCTTGTCACTGCCCGCCGACGTCGGCGAGCCAGCGGGCGATGATGCCGGCCCCAATGGCGATCCCGGCATCGGTCAGGAACGTGTGCAGCGCCGGTTGGCTGACGTTGGCCCCGTGCACGAGCGCGAGGGTGAGGGCACGGAGCTGTGGCCCAAACGCGCCGTGCTAGCCGGGTGGGAGGGGCGCGGTGCTGGTCTGCCCGGTGACCGGGTCGCGCCAGACGTCGCGGACGAAGCAGATGGTGTCGGTGGTCAGCGTCAGTTCCTGGACGTGGCGGGTGACGGTGCCATGGCGGACGGCCCCCGGCGGGAGGGCCGCCGGGTCGACGGTACAGCGCACGATGCGCGTGACCGGGCGGGTGGCGATGGTGCGGCGTTTCCCGCGCGGGGTGCGGACGCGGCGCGCGGCTTCCGACGAATGGTCGGTCGACGGGCGCGCGACCGGTGGCGGGATGTCGGGTTTCCCGGAGCCGCCCTGCAACAGCGCGAGTTCGTCCCGCAGTCGCTGGGTGTCCGCTCCCAACGCGGCGTTTTCCGCCACGAGTGTCTCGATGACGTGCAGCAATTGCCCAATAATCTGGCGCGCTGCGGGTCCGTAATGGCATCCAGATCGATGGCAGACAGCTGCATACCGCTCCGACGCGCGGGCCACGCCGCCGGATGGTGCGGTCGTCATCCACGGGTTATGGAGAGGATACTACGAAGCGACCAATATACCGCCACGCGAGCAGTGCACACGGCAGAGGCACGCGGCGTTTCTGCTACAATGGCGCGATGGAATCACCAATCAGCGGTGGCGTCGCGGTCATCACCGGCGCGGCATCGGGGATCGGCAGGGCGCTGGCGGCGGCGCTGGCCGCGCGCGGCTGTGCCTTGGCGCTGGTGGACCGCGATACGGCGGGGCTGGCACAGACGGCGGCCGCGTGCGGCGCGGTGCGCGTCAGCCAGCACGCGCTGGACGTCGGCGATGAAGCGGCGCTGGCGGCGCTCCCGGCGGCGGTGCTGGCGGAGCACGGCAGGGTGACGCTGCTGATCAACAACGCCGGCGTGGCGCTCGTCGGCAGCTTCGCCGAGCTGACGCTCGAAGAGTTCCGCTGGCTGCTCCAGATCAACCTCTGGGCGGTCGTCGCGCTCACCAAGGCGTTCCTGCCCGAGCTGGCGCGCCAGCCGCGCGCCCAGATCGTCAACATCTCAAGCATTTTTGGCATCGTCGCGCCGCCGGGCAACAGCGCCTACGTCACCGCCAAGTTCGCCGTGCGCGGCTTCAGCGAGGCGCTGCGCCACGAGCTCGACGGCACGAATGTAGCGGTGCTGGTGGTGCACCCCGGCGGCGTGGCCACCAAGATCGGCACCGACGCGCGGGTGGCCGCCGCCGTGAACCCGCGGCTCGCCGCAGACGGCAAAGTCCAGTTCAACAAAACTCTGCGGCTCAGCCCAGATATCGCCGCGGCCCGCATCCTGCGCGCCGTCGATCGCCGCGAGCGCCGGGTGCTGGTGGGGGGCGATGCCGTCCTGCTCGATCTGCTGGCGCGGCTGCTACCGGAGCGCTACTGGCAGCTGATGGCCAGGCTGTTTCCGCTCTCATAATGCAGTTTCAATCTGGTCTGAGCCGCACGTGCGTTTTGCGGCAGCACGATGCGGCGTTCGTCAATTGTCAATCGTCAATCGTCAATCGTCAATCCACGAGTCGATTGGAGGCTTCAATGATCGATCTCACCACTCCCCACGGCCAGCGCGTCGCGCGGCAGCTCGCCGAAGAGCGCGTCATCTGGCTGACTACCGTCGGCGATGATGGCACGTCCCATCCCAGCCCGGTCTGGTTTCTCTGGAACGGCGGCGAGCTGATCATCTTCTCCAAGCCGGGCGCGCCCAAGGTCAGACATATCGCCGTCAGGCCGAACATCGCGCTCAACTTCAACACCGATGTGACCGGCGAGGAGGTCTCGGTGATTTACGGTGCGGCCGCCCTGTCCGGCGCCGCCCTGAACGACGGTGAGCGCGCCGCGTATCTCGCCAAATACGCTGATGGCATCGCGGGGCTCGGCAGCACCGCCGAGCGCTTTGAGGCCGAATACTCGGCGCTGATCCGCATCGCCCCGGCGCGGCTGCGCGGCTGGTAACACTCCTCTTATGCGCCGCGCGGCGCGGGTGTGGTACCATGCCAGCTGAGATCTTGGGATCTTCATACGCCAAGGAGGTTCGACATGACCACATACACCAAGCCGACCGACGCCGAGCTGCGCGCCAAGCTGACGCCAGAGCAGTACAAAGTCACGCAGCACGAGGGCACCGAGCGCCCGTTCGCCAACGCCTACCACGATAACAAAAAGACCGGCATCTACGTCGATATCGTCTCGGGCGAGCCGCTGTTCAGCTCGCAGGACAAATTCGACTCGGGCACCGGCTGGCCAAGCTTCACCCGGCCGATCGATGACCAGAACGTTATCACCAAGACCGACAGGACGCTGTGGATGACCCGCAACGAGGTCCGCTCCAAGCACGCCGACTCGCACCTCGGCCATGTCTTCGACGACGGCCCCGCGCCCACCGGGCAGCGCTACTGCATGAACTCGGCGTCGCTGCGCTTCATTCCGGCCGAGAAGCTCGAAGAAGAGGGCTACGGCGAGTACGCGAAGCTTTTCAAGTAGATCTTTTTAGCCTGCGGCAGCGCGGTAGCTGCTCTTTTTTGCTGCTGCGCAGCGGAGCTGCGCAGCAGCAAGAACAGCGTAGCGCACAGCGGGACGTGGGGGCGGCAGCCCCCAAAATACTCTTCCTTGACCTTCCTTGATAGGTAAAGAAACGATCGTATGACGGAACAACGGATTATCTACTCCATGCACCGGGTCGGCAAAGTGGTGCCGCCCAACAAACAGACGCTGCGCGATATCTCGCTGTCGTACTTCTACGGCGCGAAGATCGGCGTGATCGGCACCAACGGCTCTGGTAAATCCACCCTGCTGCGGATCATGGCCGGGGTGGACACCGAGTTTCAGGGCGAGGTGATGCTCGTTCCCGGCCACACCATCGGCTTTCTGGAGCAGGAGCCGCGGCTCGATGAGACCAAGACGGTGCGCGAGATCGTGGCGCAGGGGGTGCAGCACATCGTCGATCTGCTGGCGCGCTACGATGCGGTCAACGAGCAGTTCGCCGACCCCGACGCCGACATGGATGCGCTGATCGCCAAGCAGGGCGAGCTCCAGGATAAGCTCGAGCACCTCGACGCATGGAACCTGGACTCGCGGCTCGATCTGGCGATGGACGCGCTGCGCTGCCCGCCGCCCGATGAGTCGATCGCAGTGCTCTCGGGCGGCGAGCGCCGGCGGGTGGCGCTCTGCCGCCTGCTGCTCCAGGAGCCCGATATCCTGCTGCTGGACGAGCCGACCAACCATTTGGACGCCGAGTCCGTGGCGTGGCTGGAGCAGCACCTTCAGCGCTATAAGGGCACGGTCATCGCCGTGACCCACGATAGGCACTTCCTCAATAATGTGGCCGGCTGGATCCTGGAGCTGGATCGCGGCACCGGCATCCCCTGGCGTGGCAACTACTCCAGCTGGCTCGAACAGAAGAAGCAAAAACTCTCGGAGAGCGAAAAGAGCGAGAGCACACGGCAGAAGGCGCTACAGCGCGAGCTTGACTGGATCAATATGTCGCCGCGCGCCCGCCAGGCCAAAAGCAAGGCGCGGATCAAAGCCTACGAGCAGCTCGTCAGCCAGAGCCAGGAGCAGTCCGAGCGCGATGCCGAGATCATCATCCCGCCAGGGCCGCGCCTCGGCGATGTGGTGGTCCGCGCCGATACCATCGCTAAGGCCTACGGCAACCACTTGCTCTACGATAAGCTCAGCTTCGACCTGCCGCCCGGCGGGATCGTCGGCATTATCGGCCCCAACGGCGCTGGCAAGACCACGCTGTTCCGCATGATCATCGGCGACGAGCGCCCGGATAGCGGCGACCTGACGGTTGGCGAGACGGTCAAGCTCGGCTACGTAGATCAGAGCCGCACCCTGGACTCGAACAAGACAGTGTGGGAGGAGATCTCCGGCGGCGACGAGGAGATGCTGCTCGGCGGGCGCAAGATGAACTCGCGCGCCTACGTCGCCCGCTTTAACTTCTCCGGCAACGACCAGCAGAAGAAAGTCGGGGCGCTCTCCGGCGGTGAGCGCAACCGGGTCCACATGGCCAAGCTACTGCGCTCAGGCGCCAATCTGCTGCTGCTCGACGAGCCGACCAACGACCTCGACGTCCACACGCTGCGGGCGCTCGAAGAGGCGCTGGAAAACTTCGGCGGCTGCGCGGTGATTATCTCCCACGATCGCTGGTTCCTCGACCGGGTCGCCACCCATATCCTGGCCTTCGAGGGCGATAGCGAGGCGTTTTGGTACCCAGGCGGCTACAGCGAGTACGAGGAAGACCGCAAGCGCCGGCTCGGCTCGGCGGCGCTCCAGCCGCACCGCATCCGCTACCGCGATCTCAAGCGCTGATTTGGTCGAACGTCCACAGACGTTCTCGCTGGACATCCACAGATGTTCTCGCCGGACCTCCACAGATAGACACAGATAAAACAGATAGCTTAACCGCATAAAAAGCGTATCTGTGCTTATCTGTGTCTATCTGTGGACAAACGTGCTAGCTGTGTCTATCTGTGGACAACATCGCAATGTCGTCGATCTGTGCGAGCAGGACCTCCACCGCAGCATCGAGCTGCGAGTCTTGCTCGCCGGCCAGCTCGCCCAGCCGCCGCGCCACGTCCACATCCACCGGCCGCCCGGCCCCTTCCAGATCTGAGCCGTCCAGCGACGTGACCCGCAGGTGCGGCACCCGCACCGCCGAGCCGTCGATCAGCCGGTAGCTGTTGGTCCAAATCACCGCGCCGGCGGTCGGCCGCCCAACCACTTTGCCGATTCCAAACTGCCGGTAGGTCTCGCTAAAGATCTCGGCGTTGGAGGCCGACTCCTCGTTGGTCAGCAGCACGGTCGGCTTGGAGAGCACCCGGTTCCCCGCCAGGTGCGAGTCGTCGGCGAGCGGGCGCGAGCGAAACCCGCTGCGCACCGCGCTGCGCCGGGTCAGCAGATCGATAATGAACGTGGCGGTATGGCCGCCGCTGTTGAAGCGCACGTCTATCACTACCCCCTGCTTATCGTACGTCTCGGCGTCGAGATCGGCCAGCAGTTGCTGATAGGCGCCGTAGCTCATCGCGCGGATGTGGACGTAGCCGAGCCGCCCGCCGCTGATGCGATGGACGTAGCGCTCGTTATCCGCCACCCACGCCCGGTAGCGCAGCGCGCCGTACTCATCGGCCCGCACTGGCCGCACCGCCACCTCGCGGCTGCCCCCCGCCGCATCGCCGAGCGTCAGCCTGACCCGCCGTCCAGCGGTGCGCTCCAGCAGCCGGTCCATGTTCGAGTCGGCCACCGGCGTCCCGTCGATCGCCAGCAGCCGCTCGCCGCGCCTGATGCCCTTGCCATCGTCGCTGAGCGCTGCCGGGCTATCGGGCAGCACCGCAACCACCACGAATGTGCCGCTGGCGAGCTGCTCGGCCTCGTCGAACAGCAGGCCCATGTAGCCATCGCTGCCGCCGCTCGACCACGGCCAGGAGATGCCGGTGTGCGAAGCCCGCAGCTCGCCGAGCATCAGGTTGATCAGCGCGTACAGGTCGCCCGATGTCCGCGCCTGGTCGATGTAGGGCGCGAAACGCACGTAGACCGCCTGCCAATCCAGCCCGCGAAACGTCGGGTCGTAGAAATAGTCGCGCATGTGCCGCCAGACCTCGGCGAAGATCTGTCGCTTCTCCTCGTGGAAGTCGATGACGAGCTCGGCGCTGAACGGCAGCACAGTCTGGTCGCCGCTCGGGTACTTGCGCACCGTCGCGATGCCGTTATCCAAAAAGTAGAAGCTCTTGCCATCGGGGGCGAACTGCGCGCCGCGCTTGTAGCCGCCGCCGCCGGTGATCTGCCGTAGTGGCTGGTCGGCGCGCAGCTCGTCGAGCGCCAGCGACCAGAGGTTTTGTTTGCCGGCCACCGTGGCACCGAAGAGCAGATCGCGGCTATCCGGGCTGATGCACATCCCGCTGGCGTCGAGCTGCATCGGCGTCAGGAAGCGCAGCCGCCGCTCGATGCCGTCGAAGGCGATCTCGACGTGCGGGTTCGCCGGCGGTTTGGACTGCGGCTCATCGACCGGCGGCGACGGCGCTATCGGCGGCTCGGGCGTCTCTGGTGGCCGCTCCGGGCCGTCGCGGTCTTCTTGCTGCGCCCCGGCGTCGGCGAGCGGCGGGGTGGGCGGCGGGGTGGGCGGCGGGATGGGTGGCGCGTCTGCGGACTTGCGGTCGAACAGTTTCTCGAACTCGATCTCGCGGAAGTAGGGCTGCGTTGGCCGCAGATCGACGCGCGCGATCTGCGCCTCCTCGCGGTACTGGCCGGTGGTGAAGATGATGAAGCGGCCATTTGGAGCCCACAGCGGGTCGGTGGCCTCCAGATTGGCGAGGAACGTGATCTGCCGCGCCGAGGTCTCATCGACGCGCTGGACGTACAGGTTGCTGAAGAACCTGGCATCTTTTGCGCCGAACACCACCCAGCGGCTGTCGGGCGACCAGGCGAACGGGATGCCGTAGAAGAAGCTAGCGCGGATGAACGGCCGGTCTGTGCCGCTGCTGGTCTCGATCAGGCGGATCTCGTCGTTGCCGCAGGCGTAGGCGATGTAGCTGCCATCCGGCGACGGTCGGGGCGTGAGCGCCGGCGCTGCGGTGTGGGTCAGGCGAGTCTCGGCGCGGCTCGCCATATCGAACTGGTAGACCTCAGGGTCGCCGTGCCGATCCGAAGTGTAGACCAGGCGCATGCTATCGGGCATCCAGGCCACATCGCGCTCGCGGTAGGGAGTGTTGCTGACGCGAAATGCCAGCCCGGCGCGCTGCTCGCGGTCGGTCTCCTTATCGGCGAAATCGGCGAACACCGTGCCGTGGATGGTGAACGCCAGCTTCTTGCCGTCGGGCGCGAGCGCCAGCTCGTTGAGATCGCGGCTCGTCGTCTGCGAGCGAACCGGCGGGGTGCGGGTATCGCCCGAGACCCTGATGGCCACCGGCTCGGCCGCGCCAGACGCCAGATCGAGCCGCCAGATGCCAAAATCGTGCTCGAAGACCATGGTCTGCGCCGCGTGGCTGACGCTGGTGTAGCACACGCGCCCACTGCCGAAGTGCGTGAGCTGGCGTGGCGGCGCGCCGTCGAGCGGCAGCATCCAGACATTCTCGGCGCCGTCGCGGTCGAGCACGGTGTGGACGCCGCGCCCATCGGCGGCCCAGCGCGCCCAGCGGCACCCGCCAAGATCCGCGCCGATCCGCCGAAAATCCGCAGCGCGATGCCCGGCACCGCCGACCCACAGCTCGGTCACCGCGCTCGAAGCCGGCGAACGCCGCCACCAGGGCTCGCGCACCACATTGACGAGCGCCAGCGCCCCGTCCGGCGCGAGCGCGTAGTTACCAAGATCTTCGTAGCCCTGCTCCAGCCACGGCTCGGGCATGCCGCCGCGCAGATCAGTGCGGTAGATCGCCGTCCCCTGCTGCTCGCGGCCAGAGCTGAAGAACAGGCGCTGGCCATCGTGCGACCAGCCCTCGGCGATGCTCAGGCTCTCGCGGAACGTCAGGCGCTGGATCTCGTCGCCGTTGAGCGGCAGGCGGTACAGGTCGCCGGCGCCGGTGCGGCTCGACGTAAACACAATCGACGCGCCATCCGGCGCGAACGACGGCCGCAGGTTGGTCGAAGGGTGGGTGGTGAGCCGGTCGGCACGGCCGCCGCCGCTCGGCACCAGCCAGATGTCGCTGGCGTAGACGAACGCGATCGATGCGCCGTCCGGCGCGATGCTCGGCGTGCGCAGGAAGCGACGCGGCGCGAGTGAGGACTCCATAGCTCGTGCTCCTATACCCCGGCGCTCGCCCGGCTCACCACCACCATGCGCTCCATGCGTCGCAGCGCCGCCCCGCTCGCCAGGCTCTCGCGCGCCAGCGCTAGCCCATCGGCCAGCGTCGCCGCCCGATCGGCGGCAAACAGCGCCGCCGCTGCGTTGAGCAGCACGATGTCGCGCTGCGCTGCGGTGGACTCGCCGCCAAGTACTGCCCGCACAATGGCCATGTTGCGGGCCACATCGCCGCCGCGCACCGCGTCGAGGTCGGCGCGCGCCAGCCCGAGGTCGGCACCGTCGATGGTGAGCTGTCGCGGCGCGGTACCGGATCGCACATCGTAGGCGAGGTTCGGCCCCGAGAGCGCCAGCTCATCGAGGCCGTCGTGGCCGTGGACCACCACCGCGTGGGTGGTGCCGAGCCGGCTCAGCGCCAGCGCCAGCTTCTCGGCCAGCTTGGCATCCGCCACGCCAACCACCTGATGGCGGGCGTAGGCCGGGTTGGTGAGCGGGCCGAGCACATTGAAGGCGGTGCGGATGCCGATCTCGCGGCGCACCGGCCCGGCGAAGCGCATCGCCGGGTGAAACTTTGGCGCGAACATAAACCCGATGCCAGCCTCGGCCAGGCAGCGCGCCACGCCGTCCGGGTCGAGCTCGATACGCACGCCCAGCCCCTCCAGCAGATCGGCCGATCCGCAGGCGCTCGACGCGGCGCGGTTGCCGTGCTTGGCCACCGTGGCACCTGCACCGGCCGCCACAAATGCCACGGTCGTCGAGATATTGAACGTGTGGGCGAAATCGCCGCCGGTGCCGCAGGTATCCAGCAGATCGCCGTCGAACGGCACGCGCAGCGACTTCTCGCGCATCACCTGGGCCATGCCAGCGATCTCGGCCTCGGTCTCGCCCTTGAGGTGCAGCGCCGTCAGAAACGCAGCGATCTGCGCCGGCGTCGCCGCGCCGCCCATGATCTCGTCCATCGCAGCCGCGGCGCGCTCCTGCGGCAGATCCTGGCCGCGAGCCAGCTGTACGATATCGTCACGTATCGCCATAGCAATCCTATCGGGAATAGCGATCATTTATGCTATGCTCGCACAGGATTGCGCTTTCGTCAAACCGTGTGGGCGCGAGCGCAATGCCTGCCAGATCTTGACATTTCGCAAAATAGAGAGTATACTTTATGCTCGGTGAAATATTTCACCGGTATCCGTGCCCTTCGGCTGTTGGCTGACCGCGTGTGCAACCGGCCAACACGTTTCGCCTGGTTGAGAGGCCGCCTACGATAGGCGAGCATCTCTGGGTGGCGTTCCGCAAGGGCTTGTGCTGAGGCTATATGGACGCAACTCCTAATTTACGCACCGCGACTGCGCGCCGTCCATTGCCGGCCCACGGTTCAGTATAGCTACCCGCATCGGCGAATCCGCCGTCTGACGATATGCCCTGTGCCGCCCGGCGCAGGTTTTTTTGTGCCCAAACGCTCGCCGATCTGATGCGACGCGTGGCGCGCCCCCGCGATTTCACTCACCCGCAACTCCAAGCGGCTGGTGGCGAACTGCCACTGGTTCGCCTGTTGTCTGCCGTCGTCGTCACACTGTGTCTCATACGCATCACCAAGGAGGCTACCGGAATTGAAGGGAAACACCTACGCTGAGTCGGTTCAGGATCGTTTTGGCGTGGGCCCGGAAGGGCAAATCACCGATTTTCTCAGCCGCCGCAGCGGGCACCTACTGCTGGCGGACACTATCGATCTCAATGCGCTGGTGGAGCGCTACGGCGCGCCACTGGAGGTGGCCTACACGCCGCAGATCAGCGATCAGATCGACCGGATGCTGGCCTGGGCCGAGACGGCGCGGCGGGCGAGCGGCTACGGTGGTGCGTTTCTCTATGCCTATGCGACCAAGGCCAACTTTGCGGAGGAGGTGGTGCGGACGGCGCTGCGGTCCGGCGCACACTACGAAACCTCGGCGACCTACGATGTGGTCATCGCCCACCAGCTGTGGCGCCAGGGCATCCTCCCGAGCGACCGCTATATGTTCTGTAATGGCTCAAAAGACGCCGGCTACATCGCGGCGATCGTCGCGCTGCGCCACGCCGGCTACGAGCGGATCATCCCGGTGCTGGACTCGCCGGATGAGCTGGATCGGCTGCTGGCGAGCTGCCACGAGCCGCTGATGCTCGGGGTGCGCGAGCGCCACGCCGCCGATGTGACCGACTGGAGCCACCCCGGCAACGAGCGCTTCGGGCTGCTACCACACGAGATCGATGCGGTGGCCGATCGGCTGCGCGGCACGCCCCACCAGCTGTTCGTCTACCACGCGATGGTCGGCAGCCAGATCGAGGACGAGGGCCCGTGGCGCGCCAGGCTGCGCGCATCGGCTAGCGCCTACGCCAGGCTGCGGCAGCGCTGCCCGTCGCTCCAGATCCTCAACGTCGGCGGCGGCATCCCCACATCGGCCTACACCATCGGCTTCAGCTTCGACTACGCGGGCTTTCTGGAGCGGCTGATGCGCGAGACGGCGGCGGTCTGCGCCGAGCACGGCGTGCCGGTGCCCGATCTGGCGTGCGAGTGCGGCCGCTACACCGTCGCCACCCACAGCGTCTTTCTGATGGAGGTCGGCTCGGTCAAGCGCGGGCAGGGCGAGCAGCCGGATTGGCATCTGCTCAACGGCAGCATGATGGTCAGCCTGCCGGATATGCTGATCGTCCACGGCCAGGAGTTCGTCGTCCTGCCGCTCGAAGGCTGGGACGCCCCGGCGCGCCAGGCTCGGCTCGGCGGGCGAGCGACGTGCGACTCGGACGATTTCTTCCCGCGCGCCGGGCAGGAGCCGCTGCTGCTGCCGGATATGGGCGAAGGTCAGGTGATCGCGTTTTTTGGCGTCGGCGCGTACCAACAGATGATCAGCGGCCGCGGCGGCGCACACCACTGCCTGACGCCGGAGATGCGCCGGATCATCATCGAGCGCGACGGCGACGCGCTGGTGGTGCGCGAGATCGCGCCGCAGGGGCTGGAGCAGATCATGGCGGCGCTCGGCTACCGCCCAGAGACGCTTGAGCAGCCGGCCCCCCGGCCGACGGTGCCGGTCGAGCGCCGCGCGCCGCGGCTCAAGTCTCGCCCGCAGGCATTGTTCGCCCGCCGGCCGCTGGCGCTGATGGCGTCTGATGCCGCAGCCGGGCAGCAGAGCGGGTGGTCAGGATGAACAGGATAGCGCCCGGCGTAGGGACGCAGCTTGCTGCGCCCGGCCGCACTCGCACGCCGTGATGGCCCCTATCCCCAGCCCTTCCCCCACGCCAGGGGGAAGGGCGCCGGGCGGGATCATCGCCGGCCCGCATCGCTCGCGCATCGCCCCGTACGGGCGAAGCAAGCGCGCATAATATTCCTGGGGGGATCGATCCGGCGCGCTTCGCTCGCCAAGCTACTCCTCTCCCCCGATAGGAATGATCTACAATAGCCCCATGGCCAAACACAAGCACGAAAGCGAGCCAGCATGAGCGGCGATGACCTGATGCGCGATGTCGAGGGCGACGGCGGCCTGCACTGGATCCGCGGCGGCGAGACCTGGCGCGGCTGGAACGGCATCACCTACAAGACCGGCCTATCGGCCAAGAACGTCGGGGCCAAGCAGCTGTCGATGAACATCGCGACCATCCCGCCCGGCGCGGTGGCCAAAGCCCACATCCACGTCGACTTCGATGTGATGCTCTATATTCTCCAGGGCAGGGTCCGCCACGAGTACGGCCCCGGCCTGACGCTGTCCGTCGAGCATACCGCCGGCGATATGATCTACATCGAGCCAGGCGTGCCGCACGAGGTCTTCAACTGTAGCGACAGCGATCCGGTGGTGGCGGTGGTGGCGCGCTCTGCCGCCGACGAGTGGGATCATATCATCGCCTATCAGCGGCCGACGTAGCTTCGGTCTGCGCGCGCGGCCGATCCTGCACCCGCGACGATTTGCCGCTGACAGAGAACGGCAGACGGATGGAGTGCGGCGCGCGGTCGGACGACCATGGGGCGATGGGGGCGATCGTCAGGGTGCAGAGCGCGAGCAGGATGATATCGTAGTTCGCCCGCCAGCCGACGAAATCGCGCCACGCCTGGTCGCGGTCTGGCTTGAGCGGCACACCGCCGGCGGCGAGCGCATCGCAGGCGGCGTCGAACTCCTCGCGTCTAATGGCGATCACCGCGTCTGCGGCATTATCCGTGTAGACGGGATAGACGATGCCGAAGAAATCGCAGATCCGGCGCAGCGCCACGTAGCCGGCGCGTAGGCAGAGCGCCGCCTGTGGCTCGGGCGGCAGTGCGCTCGCGCTGATACTGAGCGCCGCCGCATCCATCACCGCGCCGGCGGCGGTGACCCACGAATGGTGCGGCTGCGAGGAGCGGAAGAACGTCAGCGCTGAGAGCGACGTATGGCTCTCGGCGATATCGGCGAACCACTGCTCCCACTGCACCCATAGATCATACAGGCGATCGGTAGAGCCGATCCGCTGGTAGCGCAGCAGCATCTCGATCGCCGATGGCGGCGAGCCGGCGCGCACTTCGAGCATGTTGACCGCCATCTCCCGCCGCTGAAACGAGCTGTACATCGAAGGTAAGTAGGAGATCAGCAGCGCGGTCATGACGATCCCGATCGCCGCCTCGCTGAACGCGACCAGCGCCAGCCACGGGCTATCCACGCTTGCGAAGCCAAGCGTGAGCAGCGACGAGCCGCTGAGCATAAATGCATGCACCAGGTTATCGCCGATGACGCCGAAGTAGACCAGCGTGTAGCCGATCTGGATCAGCGCGAGGCTGGCGACCACCAGTACTAGCAGCGCGGTCGGCGCATAGTAGACCATCACGCCGTCGATCTCCTCGTACGTCCGCGCGTACGCGAGCCGGATGTTGTAGACCCGGCGCAGCAGCCGGAAGATCAGCCGCGGCAGATAATCGGGCACGCTGCGCGGGACGACGAAGGTACGGGTGGCCGAGCGCAGCGTGACGCCCACCAGCCAGAAGCCGCCGATCACACAGATGATTCGCACTATGGCGATGAGTATGTTCATAGAAGCCAGGAACCAGAAGCCAGGGGCTAGTAGGAAGGAGCCAGGAGCCAGGAGCCAGTGGTCGGGAACGAGCCATCATACTCGCCGCGGGCTTCAGCCCGCCGATGCCGATGGTAGCTCAGGTTTCAAGGAGACCGTAGTGCGCGTCGATCGGGTGCTGGTAGGCGTCGATCGCGCCGCTGAGCACATCGTCCACGGCGACGCGCCGCCCAGCCAGCGAGGACTCCAGCAGCGCAAAGGCGCACGCCAGGTCGCGCAGCCCCTCGGCCCCGCTGGTCTCGGGGTCATCGCCGCGCTCCACCGCGCGCAGCCACTGGAGGTTCAAGATCGCGTACGGGTCGGTCAGGCCGAGCGGGTAGAACGCCGCGCGCTCGGCGTCGTCCAGCTCGGCCAGAAAGGTCTCCACCAGCGGCAGATCCTCGCCATCGCGGGTCAGCCTGCCGCCGCGGATCGCGCCGCTGGTGCCGATCACCGCCGGGCTGTCAGCGATCTCGATCGCCCGCTGCTCGAGCGCCCAGCTCCACCACAGCTGCCCGAGCCCGCCGCGCGCGAACTCCAGCGTGGCGAAGTAGGTGTCGTCCACATCCGCGTCCACCGTGGCGGTGACCGCGCCAGCGGCATCGCGCAGGAAACGCTGCGGCGTCAGCGTGCGCGCCGTGGCGCTGACGGCGGCGATCTCGCCGACGACGGCGCGCTGCCAGTGCATCTGGTGGACGCCGATATCGAGCGCGCCGCCGCCGCCGGCCAGCAGCTTCTGGTGGCGCCATGCCGTCTCGGCCACCATCCGATCCGGGCTCCACAGCCCGCCGAGCGACCCCATCACCGCCAGCTGCGGCGCGCCGATGAAGCCCTGGCGCACGGCCCACGCGGCGGCGCGCACCCCGGTGCTCTGGCGCACGTTCTCGAAGACACCGAGCGTCAGCGAGCGCGATCTGGCCGCTTCGACCATGCGCCGCGCCGCCCGAACCGTGATGGCGAGCGGCTTCTGGGTCAGTAGGTGCAGCCCGGCCTCAAGCGCCGCCAGCCCGACCTGATGGTGCAGCGCCAGCGTCGTCTGGTCGTTGATGGCGTCGCACGCGCCGCTGGCGATCAGGTCGCGGTAGTCGGTGAACACCCGCACGTCCACGTCGTCCTGAAAATCCGAGAGGTAGGTGTGCGGCGCAGCGAGCGGGTCGCCGCTCGCCGGATCGAGCACCGGCGGGCGCGGCGGCGGGCCCTGGCCGCGGGTCTTGAACATTAGCGCGTCGCCCTCGCTGCGGGCGCACAGCGCGGTGATGCGGAAGGTATCCATGCCGCGCTCGCGCAGCTGCTTGAAGCCCTGTAGGTGGGCGTTGAGAATGCGGCCGCAGCCGACGATGCCGATGCGGATCATGGGTGGCTCCTTCTATCGCCCACAGCAACACAGACTTCGGCGAGATCCTATTGTGCGGCGATGCGCCGCGCTTGTCAATTGGTAGGGGATGATCATGGGGTAAAAAGCTTGGGGGCGCAGCCCCCAAACCCCCGCTCCGCGCTGCGGCAGCGCCCACTCCGCGCTGCGGCTGCTCCCCCCGCTCCGCACTACCGGCAGCCGAGCGCGAGCAGCAGCAGCGACGCGCGCGGCAGTGTGTGGCACTCTCCTGGCTCCTAGCTCCTGGCTTCTGGCCCGGCTTCACCGGCGAGCTTCAGCAGGGCAGCACCGTCTATCTCCGCGCGCGTTGGTACAATCTCGCAGACCATTCTCTGGGAAGCGGACTATAATAG
>JAYUUK010000444.1:0-8276 GCA_043754595.1 Roseiflexaceae bacterium
CGGTCGGTGTACATCGCCGGCTTCCTGGATCGGCTCGACGGCGGCCTGCCGCAGTGGAACCCGGGCGGCGTCTCGCTGACGAAGGTCAACGATACGCGCTGGACCATCACCTTCACCGGCAAAGAGGGCACGCAGATCGAGTATAAGTACGCGCTCGGCGCGTGGGACTACGTCGAGAAGGACGTGCCCTGCGGCGAGGTGGCCAACCGGCAGCTGACGCTAGCCTACGGCAGCGACGGCAACCAGACGGTCAACGACACGATCGACAACTGGCGCAACGTAGCCCCGTGCGGTAACTAGCCCGGCAGCGACGCAGCAGCAGGCCCGCCGACGTATACGTCGGCGGGCCTGCTGTTTATGTATCGCGAGCTGTTTTGACTTGCGGCAGCGCGTTCGTTACGCTTTTCACTGGCGCGCAGCGCACGGCGAAAAGCGCAGCGCATAGCGGCGGTTTGGGCCGCAGCCCCAAGCGCTTTCCCGCTACGCAGCCATCGCCGAGCAGCGGCGCGCAGCGCACGGGGGGTTTGGGGCGCAGCCCCAAAATACTTTCCCGCTACGCAGCCATCGCCGAGCTATCGCGGCGCGATCGATCCCGCACCGCCTCGGCAGCCGCGATCCAGCCATCGACGGTGGTGGGGGCTGGGGTGCGCTGCTGGAGGTAGCGCTGCACCGCGGTCCAGCTCGTCCCGCCGATCACCTCGGCGTAGCGGGTGAAGAAGCGACGCTCGGCCTCGTCCGGGTCGCGCGGTGCCTGATAGGCTGGGGACGGCGTCGGCTCGGCGGCGGGCGGCGCGGCGTAGACCTCAGGCTCCTCGGCCACCATCGCGGCCGGCGCTGGGGTCTCAGCTAGCTCGAGGCGGGCCGGCTCGGCGGCCTTGCGCTTGCCAGACTTCTCAGCATCAGGGACCAGCTCCGGGTAGAGCGAGCTGAGCGCCGCCGGGTAGCGCTTGCCAAACTTGAGGTGCGCCGGGCGCGGCGGCTTGATGATCGGCGTGACGCTGCGGTCATCGCCATCGCGCTCGACGAGCAGGATCGCGTCAGCCTCGTAGGCGATCTGCTCATCGGCCAGCACCCGCAGCCCCTCGTCGTTCAGGCCGCCGTCCTCCTGCGCGCGGTACTTGCGCCCGAGATGGCCGATCAGGACGACGTGGAACCCAGCCTGCTTGAGCTCGGTCAGGCCGGTGTAGACCGCCTGCATGTTGCGGTTGACCGAGGCGTGCTCGTCGTAGTGGATGGTGGTCTTTTTATCGGTCTCGGCGCCGGCGCGGCGCTGCGCGTGCGAGCGCATGGCCTGAAAGACTTTGGAGATCGAGTCCAGGATGATCGTATCCCCCGGCTTGCCGAGCTTGCGGATTTCGTCCATCGCCTCGACAAGCGCCTTGAGCGAGAGGCTCTGGAGCACCTGGATCTTGCGGTGGATGCCTGGCTTGCCCGCCAGGTTCTGCGCCGCGCCCTCGGTGTCCAGCACCCAGAGCGTGCCGCCCTTGCGCGCGCTGGCGGCGAGGTGCGATTTCCCGGCGCCCGCCTGGCCCGTCAGAATATAGAGCGTCCCGGTTTGTAGTTCATCTAATCGCTGAAACATCATGTACCTCCTCGTGTTTGTGAACTCAGGCTCCAGTATAGCACATCTGTTCGTTTGTGTAAAGCCGAGCTTCTATGCTTGCCAGGTCAATTGCATCACACGATGCCATGTGTGCGGCGTGGAGGTTTGGAGGGGAACCCTCCGAAAAGGACTTCTTTTGCTCGCGCTGGCGGCGCATTCGCGCCGCCAGCGCGAGCGGGAAGAGCGGGGGTGTGGGGGCTGCGCCCCTACACCCCCGCTGAAAGCGATTGAAGATGCAATTGCCGTGCTATGCCTGCGGCAGCAGCAGCGCCCGCGCAGCGCAGGGGTGCTGGCGCCGCGTCCCGTGCGCCGCGCGCGACGTATCCTGGACGACGTCTCAGCCACGCATCAGCCGCCCGCAACCCCGGCGTCCACCCACGCATCACCCGCCCACCACTGCGGCGTCCACCCGCGCATCACCCGCCCACCACCCCGGCGTCCACCCACGCATCACCCGCCCGCCACCCCGGCGTCCACCCGCGCAGGAGCCGCCCACCACCCCGGCCGTCCACCCGCGCATCAGCCGCCCGCGCAGCGCAAGGGTGCTGCCGCAGCGTCCACGATCCTTCTTTGGCGCGCAGCGAATAGCGGGGGTTTGGGGGGCACAGCCCCCAAGATCCTACTCCAGGAGGATTGTTATACAATGCGCAGAGCGCAGGCGAAGCTAAGGAAATCCATGGATCGCGATCTTGGGACGGTGCTGTTCGGGCTGGTCTCGGCGGCGAGTTGGGGCAGCGGCGATTTCTCTGGCGGCCGCGCGGCGCGGCGCACGTCGGTGCTGGTGGTGCTGCTGATCTCTGAGGCGGTGGGCAGCGTGCTGCTGCTGGCGGCGGCGCTGGCGCTCGGCGAGCGGCTGCCAGATGCTGCGGCGCTGATGTGGGCGGCGGCGGCCGGCATCGGCGGCACCGTCGGGCTGGCGGCGCTGTACCGCGGCCTGGCCACTGGCGCCGCCGCAGTGGTGGCCCCGGTCTCGGCGCTGGTCTCGGCCGCCATCCCGGTTGCGGTGGGCGCGGCGCTGGAGGGCGCGCCGGCTCCGACCGTGCTAGCGGGGTTCGCGCTGGCGCTCGCTGGGATCTGGCTGGTGGCCGGCGGCGGCGGCTGGCAGACGATGCGGGCGCTCGGGCTGCCGCTGCTGGCCGGCATCGGCTTCGGCGCGTTCTTCGTCTGTATCCACCGCGCCAGCGCCGAAGCGACGTTCTGGCCGCTGTTTGTCGCCAGGCTGGTGGCGCTGCTGCTCGGGCTGCCGCTGGCGCTGGCGCGGCGCAGCTGGCGCGGCGTCAGCATCGGCAGCGCCTGGCTGCCGGCGCTCGCCGGGATCTTCGACGCCGGCGGCAATCTGTTCTTTGTGCTCGCCGGGCAGCTCGGGCGGCTCGACACCGCGTCGGTGCTCTCGTCGCTTTACCCCGCCACCACGGTGCTGCTAGCCCGCCTGATCGACGGCGAGCCGATCGGGCGGCGGCAGTGGCTCGGGCTGGCCACCGTGCTCGCCGCCATCGCGCTGATCGCCGCGTGAGAACGTGCTTGCACGGCTCGCAGCGCACAGCGGAGTCTGGGGATTGCACCGAGCGCAGTCGAAGGGGCGCACCGATCATCCCCTTTCTTCTCCTCAATTTGCTCTAGTAAGGTCAGTACAATGGGGATAACACTTGCAGATCGGGCGCGGCGGGTCGTGCGCTGGCCGGTGGTCGGGTTGGCGCTGACGGCGCTGCTGACGCTGCTGGTGGTGCTGCCCGTGCAGCTTGGCGCGAGCGCCGCCGGGCTCAGACCCAGCCTGCTGGGCGATGAGCTGACGTTGGCGCTGGCGGCGATCGCCGCGACGCTGATCGTCACGCTCCCGGTCCAGGGCTGGGGGCTGGCCGAGGCCGGTTTTGGGCGTCAGCGGGCGCTGCGCGACCTCTGGCTGGGATTTCTGGCAGGGGCAGCGCTGCTGAGCGTCTCGGTGGGTATCCTGGCGCTCAGCGGCGGCTACCGGGTGGTGGGCGTGGCCGCGACGCCGCAGGAGTGGCGCGGGATCGGCTACGGACTGCTGCTGATGGCGGTCGTCGGTCTGGCCGAGGAGACGCTGTTTCGCGGTATCATTTTCCGCTACATCGAGGCGGCGCTCGGCTCGTGGGCGGCGCTGGCGCTGACATCGGCGCTGTTCGGCGTGGCGCACCTGTCCAACCCGGCGGCCACGGTCGCGGGCGCGGCGGCGATCGCCATTGAGGCCGGGATCATGCTCGGCGCGGCCTACATGCTGACCCGCTCGCTCTGGCTGGCGATCGGCATCCACTGGAGCTGGAACTTCTTCCAGGGATCGGTGTTTGGCATCAACGTCTCCGGCTCGAATCTGCCGCTGGCCTCGATCCTCACGCCGACGATCGGCGGCCCAGAGATTCTCTCCGGCGGCGCGTTCGGCATCGAGGCCAGCATGATCGCCGTGGTGGTCTGCGTTATTTTTGGCATCTGGCTGCTGCTGCGGGCGCGGCGCGCGGGGCAGGTGTTCACGCCGCTCTGGGCACTGCGGCTGCTGGGGAGAGCGCCGCGCGCCGCGCCATCGCTGGCCGCGCCGCACGATAGTGAGCCGTAGGAGGTGCGATGCGTCTCGATTATCTCATCCCACCGCTGTTTCTGCTCATCAGTGTGCCATTCTGGTGCGGCGTCTGCCTGCTGGTCAGCGCGCTCGGCGGCTGGCGGCGGCTGGCGCAGACCTACCGGGTGCGCGAGGCGTTCGGCGGGACGACGTGGCCGTTCTGCAGCGGGGAGCTGGGGCTCGCCAACTACAATGGCGTGCTGACGCTGGGCGCAGACGATCGGGGGCTGTACCTGGCGGTCTTCGTGGCGTTCAGACCCGGTCACCCGCCGCTGTTCATTCCGTGGCCGGATATCACTATCACGCCGTATCGAGGTCTGTTCTTCAGCTATCGCGATCTTCGCCTCGGCAAAGGCCCGACGCTGCGTCTGCGGGCGAGTATCGGCGATCGGCTGATCGCCATGCGCGATGGATCGCCATGCGCGATTGACGGCGATCAGGGCTTGGGGCCGCTGCGCGAGCCGGCGCAGCCGCCGCGCGAGATTCCCGTATAATCAGAGCCACGCGCGAGCGGCTCGCCGTGGAAGCCGCCGCATCGAATACAGAAATCGAGCTGATGATGTCCACTTCGCACACCGACGAGAACCGGCCCGCAGCCGCGGAGCAGCCAGCCGAAGACCCCAACCCCGGCCGCAATGTTCAGCGCGTCGGCACCGCCCGCTTCCTGGGCCAGGACCCGAGCAAGATCCACAGCCCAGTTTGGGGCGTGATGGGCAGCCTCGGCGATAGCCAGTGCTACCTCGGCGTCACCCGCAAGGTCGAGGCGATCCAGGCCGCCCTCTCCGCCCGCATCGTCCAGGACGACCTGCCCGTGAGGCTGATCCACCCGGCCTACACCATCGGCGTCTCCGACGGGCAGCTCAACGGCACCGACCGCATGCGCTTCTCGCTGATCGGCCGCGAGGTCACCAACGATGGCGTCGACATCCACCTCAGCGCCAGCGATATCCAGGGGCTGATCGCGGTGGTGGCATGCGATAAGCCGCCGGTGGGGACGCTGGCGGCGATCCTGGCCCATAACCGGCCGGCGGTCATGCTCTCGGACGGGTCCATCCACCCAGGGACCGACCCGCTGACCGGCGAGCGGATCGATCTGGTGACCGCGTTTCAGGTGGCGGGCGACCCAGACCAGGCCAAGCGCGACAGAGTGGCGCAGTGGGCCTGCCCAGGCCACGGCAGCTGCGGCGGCATGTTCACCTACAACACCATGCAGTCGTTCATCGCCGTCGTCGGTATGGAGCCGCTGCACATGGTTGCCCCGCCGGCCGATGACGAGCGGCGGCTGCGCGACTTCCCCGCCGAGCTGATCGACTGCGTGCTGACGATGACGCGCAGAGGCATCAGGCCGCGTGACATCGTGACTGCAGCGGCGATCCGCAACGCGCTGACCGTGGCGATCGCCATGGGCGGCTCGACCAACGTCGCGCTTCACGTCGTCGAGATCGCCCGCGCCGCCGGCCTGGACCTCTGGCGCGATGTGATCGGGCAGGCCGAGTTCAATGACCTTTCGCGCAGGGTGCCGGTGCTCGTGAACGCGCGTCCGTTCGGGCTGTACTCGATGGTCGATATCGACACCAGCGGCGGGCTCCAGGCGATCGTCAAGGAGCTACTGGACGCCGGCCTACTGGACGGAAGCTGCCTGACGTGTACCGGCGAGACGCTGGCCGAGCAGGTGGCGCGTCTGAGCCCGCCGACACCCGACCAGCGGGTGATCTATGCGGTGGCCGAGCCGTTCAAGCCGACCGGCGGGCTGCGGCTGCTGTCGGGCAATCTAGCCCCGGAAGGCGGCGCGATCATCAAGCTGGCCGGCATTGAGGGCGGCGTGGTGGACGGCAGGTTCATCGGTAAGGCGCGGGTCTTCAACGGCGAGCGCCAGCTGATCGACGCGCTGGAAGACGCGCCAGACAGCTTCACCGACGCGCAGATGGTGGTTATTCGCTACGAGGGGCCGCGCGGCGCGCCCGGCATGCCGGAGATGCTCGACCCGACATCGCGGATCACGGCGCTCTGCCGCCAGAAGGGGATCACGATCGGGTTGATGACCGACGCGCGTTTCTCGGGCGGGTCGGTCGGGCTGGTCATCGGCCACGTCAGCCCCGAGGCGTATCTGGGCGGTCCGATCGCGCTGATCGAGGAGGGCGACACGATCACGGTGGATATCCTCAACGACCGTCTGGACTGCCAGGAGCTGGCCGACGAGACAATAGCCGAGCGGCGCGCGCTGGCCTGGCGGGCGGCGGCGGCGGGCAACGGCGGCGTCCACCCCAGCGTTAGACCGGTGACCAACCGGCTGCTCAAGCGAATGCGGGCCTCGGCCCGCCCGGCGCTGAACGGCGGCGGCATGCTGATCGAGTAAGAATCTAGGCGCACCGAGCAGGGACGCCGGACAGCATGAATCTGTGGCTATGGGCGATCCTGCTGCGCTCAGGATTTCTCCCAGCTGCCAGCCTCCCAGCCGAAGTCGATCTTGTGGCGGCGCAGCAGCCCGGCGAAGCGCGGATCGGCGTCCAGCAGCTCGGTGACCCGGCTGATCGCAGCGTTGAGAATCTCGCCCATCAGCACCTCGCGGGCGGCCAGTTCGTCTGGCACATCGAAGATCAGCGCCAGCGTGTGGCGGGTGTAACCATCGTCCATTCTGTCTCTCCTCTACGGCCGGCCCCAGACGGCAGGCCAGCGAATTGTTGGCAGCGGCACCGCCGGCGCGCCATCGGCGGGGACATACCGAGCGGATGAGTCTGCGGTCTGTTCGTCCCACACCAGCGCGCCGCTGCCGTCTGGTGCCCATGTCGCGAACGCGAAGGACCGCTCCTCCGGCGGGAGGACGGCGCTCGTGCCATCGGCTCCCACGCGCACCATCTGGAGCGGGAACGGCGCGGCGCGCACCTCCAGCGGGTCGTACGTGGGCACCAGCGCGCGAAACCCGAGCAGCCCCTGGCCGCTACTGGCGAAATAGGCGTAGAGCGCGGCGGTATCGCCCAGGCTCTCATCGGCGAACGGCGTCACCGCGCCGGTGGCGGTCGAAGCGCGCCACAGTCCCGGCAGCAGCGCCGCCATCGCGCCGGCGCTCTGCTGCGTCAGGATGATACCCTGGCCGTCGGCGGTCCAGACCGCCGCGCTATAGCTGGTGAGCCCCCCCGGCATCGCGATCGGGATGATGTTTGGCGCGCCAAGCGGGTGCAGCGCAATGCCACAGAAATCGGCATCGGCGATGGATGTGGAGAGCAGCAGCGTGGCACCGTCTGGCGCGTAGCTGAGCGGCGCGAGCGAGAGACCAGGCGAGTCGGCGGTCGGCGCGGTATCCGGCTGAAGCAGCGCCGGGGCGCCACCGTCGATCGGGAAGCGGTAGACTCCTGGGCCAGCCGGTCCGTCGGTCCAGCGCGCCGCGACCGACGCCGAGTCTGGGTGCCAGGCGGGGGATTCTATGGAGCCGGGGAAGACGGCGCGCTGCGCACCGCCGGCGTCGATGATCGTCAGGCCGACGGCGCTCGCGGTGAAAGCCAGCGAGCGGCCGTCTGGCGCGGCGGCGAGCTCGACGAACGAGTCGACATCGGCGGGTGCGGGCGGGACGATCGCGGGAAGGGTCGTAGTGCTGACATCGCGCTCGATGCGAGCGATGTGGCGCTTGGCATCCATGAAATAGATCGGCGCGGGCAGCGCTGCCAGCGATGGCGCTGCCGGCGATGGATTCAGCGCGGCGTCAGCCGGTGGCGGGGGGGCGCTTGGCACGGGCGCGGCGGCGGGCGCTATGGTGGCGGCGGGCGCTGCGGTGGCCCGCTCAACTGCGGCCGGCTGGGCAGTTGGCGCGGCGGCCGGCTGGGCAGTCGGCTGGGTGGTGCAGCCAGCGAGCAGGAGCGCGAGCAGAACGAGCGAGCGGCGCATGTGGTGTGGCCCTTTCGACTGGCACAATATGCGACGATATGCTAGAATGGCGCTGCGGTCCAGTAGCTCAATGGATAGAGCACCAGTCTTCGGAACTGGGTGTTGGGGGTTCGAGTCCCTCCTGGATCACCAACTGTATGTTGAAATGCGCACGCGCGTTTCAACATAATTACGCTCTTTTTGGTGCTTCTTAACATCGCACCGCCAGCATCACGCTGGGGC
>JAYUUK010000445.1:0-2791 GCA_043754595.1 Roseiflexaceae bacterium
TTCACGACCTACACCGAGACAGCTTCGATCGCGGCCGGCGCGAAGTATAGCTTCCGCGGCTGCGGCACCGGCGCTGCCGGCACCGGCTTCCCGGCCAACAACAGCGGCTCGGCCAAGATCACGGCCACCGGCGGCAACATCGTCGCGGTCGCTAAGGTCTTCGGCGCTGGCTTGTCCACCGCCACCCCTGGCGTGAGCGTTGGGTCGCCCAAGCTCGCCCTGCCGTATGTGCGCTACTCGGAGAGCGCGTTCGACAGCGGCGTGCGCCAGCGGACCTTCCTCGCCATCCAGAACGTCGGCACGACCGACCTTGCGGCCGGCGCGGTGACGGTCAAGTATCTGGATCGCAACGGTAACGTCGTCGGCACGCCGCACGCCCTCGGTGCGATGCCGATCAACAGCAAGCTCAACTCGAACCCGCGCAACTCCGGCGCCGGCACCGAGGAGTTTGGTTACTACAGCGATGGCTTCGGCGGCAGCGCGATCATCGAGGGGCCGGCCGGCAGCCAGCTGGTGGCCGTGGCCCGCGTGACCTCGGCCGGCGTGGGCGAGGACTACAACGGTATTCCGATCAACTAGTCGTCTGAGATCAGTCAAGCGGGGCGACACCGAAACTCGGTGCCGCCCCGCTTTTTTGCGTCTGCCGTCGCGCTCAGCCCTCCGGCGGGGCGTAGCTGCCATCGGCCATACGTCTGCCGCCCTCGGCGTAGGCCGCCGCCGGCAGATCGTGGACGCCAGTGGCGTCGATCCAGGTATTGTAGAACTGAAACAGCGCGCAGACCGTGATCGCGTCGTAGAGCGCCTCGTCGCTCCAGCCGTGCGCCTTGGCCGCATCGATGTGGCCCTGCCGGATCTGTGTCGAGTCGGCGCAGACCGCGTCGATCAGCGCAAACAGCGCGCGGTGCGCTGCGTCCAGCGGCGCTGTGGCATAATCATTGAGCACCGCGTCCACCAGCGCACGATCCCCGAGCAACTCGGCCGCAACTGCGGCGTGCGAGCCAATTCAGAACGGGCACTCGTTGCGCTTTGAGGTGAAGGCGGCGATCAGCTCGCGGATGCCGGGCGACAGCGGCGATGGCCCGCGCAGCACGGCCTGGGTAAAGTGCGCCAGCAGCCCGGTGTGCTCCTTGAAGGCGAACAGATAGCGGATCTGCGGCACCGCCATGCCGTCGGCTTTCATCCGGCGGATCGCCGCGCCCCACGGCCCAGGTGCGTCGTCGCGCTCAACATCGCGGAGATACATTGGTTCCATAGACTCTTTCTTGTTGCGTGGCGGGGCAGCTCCGCTGCCCCGCCGCGCATAATGAAGATCTGGGGGCCTGCGGCCCCCAGCCCCCGCCCGCGCCATGACTCCGTACGGGCGAAGCAAGCGCTCGGCATCCTATTCCTCCAGGGATCGATCGTGGGCGCGCTTCGCCCCTCCGAACGCCATCGCATCGCCCTACACCGTCGCCCCCGCGCCATCGCCCCCAGCCCCCGCCCGCGCCATGACTCCGTACGGGCGAAGCAAGCGCTCGGCATCCTATTCCTCCAGGGATCGATCGTGGGCGCGCGTCGCCCCTCCGAACGCCGCCATCGCCCGCGCGCCATCGCCCCCCGCGCCATCGCATCGCCCCCGCCGAGCGGCGAGCGCATTGTAGCGTATAATTCGCGGTATGAAGTACAACTACTCGATCCTCCCCCCGCCAGTCGCACGGTAAGCGGCGTACCATCGGTACGCCGTCGGTCAGGCATCCCGCGCGCCGCGTGCGCGATTTTCGCTGTGCCCTGAATCGTGCGCCGAACCACGCTCTGAATCGAGGATAGACTGAATGCAAACGTCGCTTCGCGCCCGGCTGTCCGGCCGCGCCGATCTGCTGATGATCCTGTGCGCCGCCATGTTGTGGGGCACCGTCGGCGTCACCACCCGCACGCTCTACGAGACGAGCGCCGCCAACCCACTCTCGGTCGGCTTTTTCCGTCTGGCGATCGCCACACCCGCCCTGCTCATCGCATGCTGGCTCACGCTCGGGCGGCGGGCGTGGCGGGTCGCGCCGCGCGATCTAGGTCTGATGGTGCTGATCGGCGCGATGCTGGCGCTCTATCAGGTCTGCTACTTCTTCGCCATCGCCCGCGTCGGGGTGGCGGTGGCCACGCTGGTGACGCTCTGTACCGCTCCGGTGATCGTGGCGCTGCTCGGCACCGCGCTGGGGCGCGAGCGGATGACGCGCACGCTGGCGCTAGTGTTGGCGCTGGCGCTGGGCGGCACCGCGCTGCTCATCGACCTGCGGGCGATCCTGGCGCGCCCCGCCGATCTGCTGGGGATCGGGCTGGCGCTCGGCTCGGCGCTGGGCTACGCGGTGGTCACGCTCGTCGGCCGGTCGCTCGGCGGGCGCTACCCGAGCATCCAGACCACCGCCATCAGCTTCGCCTCCGGCGCGCTGGTGCTGCTGCCGCTAGCGCTGGCCACCGGATTTGTGGCGCACTATGCGGCCGATGGCTGGCTGCGGCTGCTCTATCTCGGCCTCATCCCATCGGCGCTGGCCTACGCGCTGTTCTTCCGCGGCGTGCGCGGCGTCTCGGCCACCGCCACTACGATCCTGACGCTGATCGAGCCGCTGACCGCTACCGCGCTGGCGTGGCTGCTGTTCCACGAGCGGCTCGGGGCCTCCGGCGCGATCGGCGCGGCGCTGTTGCTCGGCGCGGTGCTGCTGCTCGGGCTGCGCGGCGAGGACGAGCGGCGCGAGCAATCCGGCGCGCCAGAGCGGACGTAGAGAGCTGAAATGGGCCGCCCGCGCCGGCGATGGCCGGC
>JAYUUK010000446.1:0-8237 GCA_043754595.1 Roseiflexaceae bacterium
AGGCGTGTATGCCGAGGGCGCGACCAAAGGCGCGCCGCAGGCCATGCAGGTCGCTGACCGCTTCCATTTATTGGGGAACCTAGCCGACACGCTGTTGCCGGTCTTGGAGCAGCACGCCAAGCTCCTGCGCGAAACGACTAACTCCACTAGCGAGCACGCTCCCGTCTGACGCGGTTGAGCACGGAGCCCCACCGGTGACGGAGGAGGTTGTCCGTCTGCTGTCGCCACCAACCCCATCGCCGACACACCTGTCCCCGCCCTGCGGCACCGGGTTGGGCCTATCTCGCTGGGTTGTACTACACGGTTGAAATTTGTTTGGAGATGTGGTACCATTCGTAGGCTTCTCACTATAGTCAGGAATAATCATGATTAAAAAACTTCCTATATTAATTTTTCTCTTTATCTTATTTACTTCCAATATTACTTATGCTCAATCATATCCTGTTCCTAGCAATATAACAAACAAAATTTATTTACCTTTGATGCAAAGTAGATATTCGCCCCCTACTTCGCCAAGCGTAGGTTTTTATGCTCGAAGTAATTGGAGTGATGTTGTAAACTACACTCACCCAACTTTTGGTAATATGGTTGTAAGTCGTGCTTATATTGCAGGACTTAACGCTTATGTTAATACACCAACAACAATTGATTATGGTGGTATAAATAGAGTCACAAATTCAGTTATATTATCTTTTGGTCGCCAGGAATATGTTATTGGGGGATTTGATATAAGGCTACCGGAAACAGGTGTTTCTGTATCTTATGATTGGGTCAGGAGTAGAGCTTATGAGTTTATGTTGGGATACAAAAGAGGACATGAGGGTACACCTGTTCAGATTGCAGTAACCACAAGTAATTATAAATTCTGCTCAACAACATCATGCCCAGCAGAAACTAATTGGCGATGTCCAGCATATAACGACACTAATCAAACTCTATCAGCCAATTGGTCATCTGGTGGAGCATCATGGGGTAATTTTATTAATACTATTCCTATTCCATCTGGAATCAACTTATGGAGCGGAAGTGATATAGAAGTCTGGAATGTTAGTGGAATATCTTATAAATCGTGTGGAAGAGGAATGAGAGATTGGCTAAATAGTTATAGAGCAGCTACTTCGATACCCCACCTTAATTATGGTGAGAATACTTATGCAGTAGGATCTAGTCATTGGACTTCTGCTGATTTATATGCTGTCTCATTTGGAACAGCAGGAGCTTACGTAGCACCTCAAATTTATTGCCCTGGGCAAGTTCAACCTTGGGTTACTTTTAGATCATCGTACGTATTGTTCTACTCGGGTGTTATCTCTACTAATGGTCTTTTTCAGGCTGCTCAGCCTATAGTTGGCAAAACACTTGGCTCGCATTAAATGATGCGCTTGGTGCTGCAAACTATCGCGACACTGCTTTGCCTTCTACTATAGCTTATAATTATCCATAGAAGAGGAATAATCAATGAAAAAGTATTTCAAAAAACAGTACATTGCTCTTGGAGTATTTTCTTTATTACTACTGCTGGTATTTTCAGCTCAAAGATCTGTTCTGAATGCCAATGTTAAATCCAATTGTACACAGTTAGATAGCTCGTATCCAGCTTATGATGAAGAATGCGTCTATGAGAAAAAGAATATAGAATATCAAGAATATTTAGCACTACTGAAAACAAAACAATCCTTACCTCTCCCAACGCTGACAGCATTACCTAAAGATATAACTCCTATTACTTATAGTGAGGTTCCTGATTCTGATATTGTTAAAGAGCCGAAATCCCTTGATCCTATTAATTTTATAGATGGCCCTCCTATTTTTAGGAATGTCACTTCTATCTGGGTTTTAGCTACTACACCTTCTGATGATAACGGCTCTTACTTAACATTATACGCAGTTTCTCGATCTAATATTAACGAAGACAAGACTACTTCGGGTATTTTTATATACCCTAATAGAGACGGAGACTTGGGTAAATATAAAAGCTTAATTAGGGAATGGGTAATGTCAGGGTACGAAGATGTATCTATTACAGATGTTCGAGATTTTTCAGTTAGCGGTGAGGATATGAAAGGTATCCTAGAATTTACGACAGATGGTGATCGCAAAGGGACTATAGATCTAGCTACATTGAAGATAATCATGAAGTGATAAGTTTTGCAATGTAAAACTATCAAAACAACATAGTTGTGGCTAATGTTCTTTTTGACCCTACATCTAGGGAGCCACCTACTATATCTCGTAGGTGCCTCCCTCATTTTTCCCTGTATTTGCGCGATACCCTTGACACGTCACCGCATGCATCGTTGTGAACTAGTGTAAACTCTTTGCCACAGGCATACAATCCTTGACACCGAGGCATGATGGCAACTTGACACCCGCGATCCACCCTGCTATCGTTGGCCAACACGCGAGCGTACACCGGAGTCTACGCTGAAGTAGAATGAGAAATCGTATGAAAATCACGTTCATCGGCGCTGGCAGCCTGGGCTTCACCCGCGGTCTGGCGCGCGATATCCTTACCTTCCCGCTACTGCGCGATGCAACCCTGTGCCTGATGGACGTGGACGCCGAGCGGCTGGAGTTCGCGCGGCGGGCGGTCTCGCGGATCGTCGAGCTCGGCGGCTACCCCGCGAAGGTCGAGGCGACGCAGGACCGGGCCGAGGCGCTCACCGGCGCTGACTACGTGCTGGTGACGATCTTGGCCCACGGCTTCGCCATCTTCCGCCACGATATCGAGATCCCGGCCAAGTACGGCATAGACACCAACGTCGGCGATACGCGCGGGCCGAGCGGGATCTTCCGCGGGCTGCGCACCATCCCGGTGATGCTCGATATCGCCCGCGACATGGAGCGCTACTGCCCGCGCGCCACGATGCTCAACTACACCAACCCGATGGTGCTGCTCTGCCGCGCGATGCAGCGCGAGACCAACGTGCCGCTCGTCGGGCTGTGCCACAGCGTTCAGGGCACCGCCGAGATGCTGGCGAAGTGGATCGGCGCCGACATGGCCGACGTTAGCTATACCTGCGCCGGCATCAACCACATGGCCTGGTACCTGCGCTATACCTGGAAGGGCGAGGACGCCTACCCGCTGATCCACAAGGCCATCAGCGAGCGACCCGAGGTCTACAACGAGGAGCAGGTGCGCAATGAGATGTACCTGGCGCTCGGCTTCTACGTCACCGAATCCAGCGGCCACAACTCGGAGTACAACTGGTGGTTCCGCAAACGGCCAGACCTGATCGAAAAATACTGCACCCACGGCACCGGCTGGAACCCCGGCGCTTCTTCGGCGATCCTGAAGTGGTACGGCTCGCGCGAGGATACCTGGCGCGACGATGTGAAAGCATGGCTGGCCAGCGATGCGCCGATCTCGCTTGAGCGCGGCCACGAGTACGCCGCGTACATCATCAACGCGCTGGCCGGCGGCGAGCCGTTCGAGTTCAACGGAAACGTCGCCAACGCTGGCCTGATCGATAACCTGCCGCAGGGCGCGTGCGTCGAGGTGCCGGTCTGGGCGTCCCGCCGCGGCCTGACGCCGGTGCGCGTCGGGGCGCTGCCGCCGCAGGTGGCCATGCTCACCGGGCTCACGTCGCAGCTGGAGGAGCTGGCGGTGGAGGGCTGCCTGACCGGCGACCAGCGGCTGGTCTACCAGGCCATCGCCCACGACCCGCTCACGGCCGCGGTCTGCTCGCTGGCCGAGATCCAGCAGATGGTGGACGAGATGTTCGCCGCCAACGCGCCCTACCTGCCCACCTTCAGATAAGGCCAGCTATGCGCGCACACCGCATCGCCGCCCTCGTCGTTGCCCTGATCGGCGCGGCCGCCATCGGCTGCGGCGGGCTGTGGCTCGCCGTCGGGCCGCGAGGGCGCGCCGCAGACCCACAGCTCCAGGCGGCGATGCAGACGTGGGACGGGCGCAGCTTCCGCGACTACCGGCTGATGGCGGAGGACGGCAGCTGTTTCTACGATATTGTTGTGCGCGACGGGCGGGTCAACGTCGGCATCCGCGATAGCTGCCGCACCAAGGCGCGCTCGGTGGATGGGCTGTTCGCCATCATCGGCCGCGACGGCGACGTATCGCCAAACTGCGGCGTCAGCAGCTGCCCATGCGCGGCCCACACCCGCGTGACCGCCGCCTACCACCCTCGGCTCGGCTACCCAACCGCCATCCGCGTGCTGGTGGACCTGCGGCCGAACTGGCGCAGCCCCGACTCGTGGCTGCTGCTGGCCCGTAGTGGCGGCCGCGCGATCTGCGGGGGCGGCGGCGAGCGAGTCATCAATGTCATCGGCGTCGAGCCGCTACGCTAATCTATGCCAATCACCGAACCCATCGACCGCGAGCGCCTCCAGCAGATCACCGAACTGCTCGACGCGATCTACGGCCGCAAAGCGCTCCATCCGGCCGGCGACGCGCTCGGCGAGCTGATCGGCACCATCCTCTCGCAGAGCACCACCGACAGCAACAGCGGCCACGCCTACCGCCGGCTGCGCGAGCGATTCCCCACCTGGCAGGCGGCGCTTGAGGCCCCGACCGCCGCGATCTACGAGGCGATCCGCCCGGCCGGGCTCGGCAATATCAAGGCTCCGCGCATCCAGCGGGTGCTCGAAGATGTGCTGCGGCGCCACGGCGAGCTGAACCTGGACTTCCTGCGCGCGATGCCGCTCGACGACGCGCGGCGCTGGCTGCTGGCGCTCGATGGCGTCGGCCCCAAGACGGCGGCCTGCGTGCTGCTGTTCGCCCTCGGCATGCCGGCCATGCCGGTCGATACCCACGTCCACCGCGTCACCCGCCGGCTCGGGCTGCTCGCGCCAAGCGTCAGCGCCGAGAAAGCCCATGCCCTGCTCGAAGCCGCCACCCCGCCAGACGACATCTACACGCTGCACATCAACCTCATCCAGCACGGCAAGCGGGTCTGCCACGCCCAGCGCCCGGCGTGCGGCGTCTGCCAGCTCGCGCCTGTCTGCCCATCGGCCAGCAGCGCCGCGCGATCTGGGGTATAAGCCTTGGAATAGTCAGCCGCCAGACGCGGCACGAGCCAGCACCAGATAATCGCTCGCCACCTGCGCGTCGATCGCCGGCGGCACCGGGACGACGCACGAGTCGCGGCCGATCTTGCCGCGCGCTATCGCCTCCAGACAGCGGGCTTGGAGCGTGAACCCAAGATCCATCGACTCGATCGAGTTGCCGAGTGGGCGCGGCCCCGCGAGATTCAGCATGTGGCCGCGCCCGAGCAGATACACTGTCCGCCCATCGGCCAGCCGCCAGGTGGTGATCTCATCGGCTGAGGTCTCGGCCGTCAGCATCGCCGCCGATGACTCGATCGCCGCGACATCGATCTCGTGGGGAAAATGGCCGACGTTGGCCAGGATCGTGCCATCGCGCAGCAGCGGCAGGTCGTCCGCCGTCAGCACGCCCCGCGCCCCGGTGGCGGTGATCAGCACATCAGCGCTGGCGATCGCCCGCTCGCGCGACGGTGTGATGAAGCCGTCCAGGTGCGCCTCAAGCGTCCGCACCGGGCTCGCGTCCACCACCGTGACCACGCTGTAGGCGTTGCGGAAGCATGCGGCGACGCCCGTGCCGCATGCGCCGTAGCCAAACACCGTGACGCTGCGGCCGTTGGTGCTGCGGTTGGTGAAGCGCAGAAAGCTCTCAAAGATGCTCTGCCCCACCGCGTGCCGGTTCTCCGCGAACTGTTTGATCGGGCTATCGTTGATCACCAGCACTGGCCGCCCGATCTGCGCCCGCAGCGGCACCAGCCGCATCCTGCCAGAGGTCGTCTCCTCGGTCCCGCCGAGCAGCGCATCGTACGGGGCTGCGGCGTAGCGGGCGAACAGATCGCCGCCGTTATCGAGCAGCAGCGCCGGCCGCCGCGCCACGATCGCGTCGAGGAAGCTGGCGTGCAGCGCCGCATCTTTGGTCTGCTCGCCGATGATGGTGATGCCGCGCTCGCGCAGGTATGCCACAGTTGCCGGCTGGGTGCTGTTGAGGTTGCCGGTGGCCACGATCTGCGCCCCGCCGCGTTGGAGCGCGATGAGCAGCGCCGCGGTCTTTGGCTCAAGATGAATTGAGACGCCGATCGTCAGGCCGGCGAACGGCTGCGTCTGGGCGAATTCGTCGCCGGTGGCGCGCAGCAAACGACAGCTCTGGCCGACCCACGCGATCCGGTCTGCGTCTGCGGCGGGCGTATCGATAACCATATGATCTCCTCGGGTGGTTCAATGGCGTGCGCCGCGCGAGACATCCAAATCTGCGGCGCGGGCGTCCATCATAGCATGCGTCTCACTGCTCTCCATCACAATCTGCTCTTCACCGCGCTGGCGGCGCTGGCGGCGCTGCTGCTGCTCAGCGTCGTCGGCTGGGTTCGCGGGGGTGGCGCTGGGCAAGCGCAGCGCGCGCTGACTGGCATCGTATCGCTGCTGCTGGCGTCCGAGGCGCTGCTGGGCGTGGCGCTGCTGATCGGCGGCGCCCGCCCGCTGCGGCCAGAGATCCACGCCATCTACGGCGCGCTTGCGGCGCTCACGCTCCCCGCCGTCGCGCTCGCGCTCCGCGACGCCCCGCCGCGCTCGTATCACGGCGGCACGGCCCTGGCCTGCGTCTTCCTGATCGCCATTGCCCTGCGCGCGCTCCAGACCGGGTGACGGATTGACGATTGACGATTGACACTTGACGATTGACCGCAGCGACCGCAGCGACCGAGACGCGCAGCGACAATTGACAATTGACGATTGACCGCAGCGACCGAGACGCGCAGCGACAATCACCAAACATCGGCCGAAAGGCGGATCGCGCGGCGCTTGACAACACAGCCGCTCGCGTGTATGCTCTGAGCAGAAGTTCAAACGTATGACCGGGAGAAAGGCGGGCGACATGATTTTCAACACATCACGCATCACAACTGATCGTGTCTTCGCGCCGCTGGCCGATGGCCGCGGTGGGAAGGTTCGCCTCCCTGCGCACGTCACCCTCACGCTCACCTGCTGACTCCTTCAGCACAGCGAGTCTGATGGCCGTGGACGCAGGCGAGTGCCGCATCCACGGCTTTTTTGCGCCGTGGATACCGAAAGTGTCTACGGCCTTTTTGTGTCCGCTGATGAGGAGCGCTCGCGATGTTAATGCTTAGTGCAGATGGAAAACTGATCGGAACAGTCGAGCCAGAGCTGCTTGGCGATGCCCCGTATGACATCGCCATCCCGCAGCACATGGCCCAGCACCAGACCGGGCTGATCGAGCGGCTGCTGGTTCACGCCTTCGATACGCTGCACCTGCGCCGCGTCGATGTGCGGATCCACGATATCGATACGCAGGAGTAGCGCATGCAAGGTCTGGTGCTCCGCGCCCAGAGCGGATTTGTGTACGTCGAGACCGAGCACGGCGTGATCGAGTGTACCCTGCGCGGCCGGCTCAAGCGCGAGCGGCAGTCCAGCGATATCGTCGTGATCGGCGATATCGTCGAGGTGACCCAGGTGACGCCAAAGACCGGCGCGGTCGAGTCGGTGCTGCCACGGCGAACCCGGCTCGCCAGGCGCGCCGCTGGCAGCAAGGGCATCTGGAAGGAAGACGTGATCGTCGCCAACGTCGATCAGGTGCTGGTGACGTTCGCCTGCGGCGTGCCGGAGTTCAACCCGCGCATGCTGGATCGCTACCTGGTGCTCACCGAGTTCGATGACCTCCAGACGGTGATCGTCGCCAATAAAGTGGACCAGACCGGGCTCGCGGCGGCGCAGCGGCTGTTCGCCATCTACGAGCGACTCGGCTACTCGGTGGTCTACACCAGTACGCTCGACGGCAGCGGCATCGATGCGCTGCGCGCGCTGGTGGCCGGCAAGGTCAGCGTCGTCACCGGCCGCTCCGGCGTCGGCAAGAGCAGCCTGCTCAACGCCGTCGCTCCCGGCCTCGGCCTAGTTGTCGGCGATGTCAGCGACGCGCTCAGCAAGGGGCGGCACACCACCCGCGTGGCCGAGCTGGTGCCGCTGCGGCTGGCTGGCGGCGGCTATCTGGCCGATACGCCGGGGATCCGCGAGCTCGGGCTGTGGCGCTTCCCGACTGAGGACCTGGCCTGGTGCTTCCGCGAGTTCCGGCCACTGATCGATAGCTGCTACTTCGCCAGCTGCACCCATACCCACGAGCCAGACTGCGCCGTGCGCGCCGCCGTGGAGAACGGCGAGATCGCGCCCGAGCGATACGAAAGTTATGTCAAACTGAGAAGCGAAGGGTAATCATATGCGTCTCGACCACGATC
>JAYUUK010000447.1:0-8202 GCA_043754595.1 Roseiflexaceae bacterium
GCACCGGCTTCGCTCGAAAAGCCGACGTACAGCGTCCAGCGCGGCACGGTCGTCGATGAGATCAAGGTGAACGGGACCGTCGCCGCCACCAAGCAGCAGGAGCTGGCCTTCACCAAGCAGGGGTTTCTCAAGGTGCTGTACGTCGAGCGCGGCGCGGCGGTCAAGAAGGACCAGGTGATCGCCGAGCTCGACCAAGGCGAGACGCCGAACCAGCTGAAGCAGGCGCAGATTGCGCGCGACCAGGCCAAAGATGCGCTGCAGAAGTCGGTCGACCGCAACAGCTTCGCCATCCGCAGCGCCGAGCTCGATGTGGCCGACGCGCAGGCCAAGCTCGCACAGCTCCGGATCCCGCCGCCCGCCGCTTCGGTGGCCAAGGCGCGCGCCGCGCTCGCCACCGCCAAGGCAGCGCTCGAAGAGATGCGCACGAATACGTCGGCCGCCAAGACCCAGGCCGAGCTCGCGCTGCGCCAGGCGACCACCGCGCTGCCGCCAATCCAGGCCGCCTACCGCGATGCGCTCGAGCAGTGGAACGACGTCAAGGATAAGCCGAACGACGTCCAGTTCAACAGCAAGCGCGAGGCATATCTGCGCGCCGACGCCGATCTCAAAAATGCCGAGAGCGCGGTGGCCCAGGCGCAGCTCGCCTATGACACCGCCTTCAAAAATGAGGCACCGGCGATCGAGCGCGCCACCCAGAACGTCAACGATGCCCAGGCCGACCTCGACGGTCTGCTCAAGCCAAACAATGCAGCCGCCATCGCTGACGCCAGGCGCGGCATCCAGCGCGCCCAGCTGTCTCTGGAGCAGGCCAAATCCAGCGGCGGCGACACCGAGCTTCAGTCGCGGCTCGATGCCGCCGAGCTGGAGGTCCAGCGCATCACGACCCAGCTCAGCGGCGCGCAGCTGCTCGCCCCGTTCGATGGCAAAGTGGCTGAGGTCGGCAACAAGCCGGGCGACGCGATCGAGGCCTACAAGCCAGTGCTCACGGTCATCGATGATAGCGAGATCGAGCTGCTGATCGAGAGCATCACCAGCACCGACTCGGGCAAGATCGGGGTCGGCCAGCAGGTCGGCATCGTCTTCTCGCGCGCCCCAGGCAAGCCCTATCAGGGCTCGGTGGTCAAGCTGCCGACGAGCGCCACTTCCAGCGCGGCGACGATCAACCCAGACCGCGCCTACCACGTGAATTTCAGCGCCGCCGATGTCAAGCTCGAAGCCGGCGATATCGCGCAGGTGGTTTTCACGCTTCAGAAGAAGGACGACGCGCTGTGGCTGCCGCCGCAGGCGGTGCGGGCCTTTGAGGGGCGGCGCTTCGTCGTCATCAAAGATGGCGATCGTCAGCGGCGCCAGGATGTGCGGATCGGCATCGTCAGCCCGGAGCGGGTGGAGGTCCTCGAAGGACTCAAAGAGGGCGACGTCGTCGTCGGCCAGTAGCTCGGAGAACTAGCGCGTATGGCAACATCCTCGCCGCCGCGGCCAAACCCCGCGACATTTGGCAAACGCACATTCGGCATCTGGTCGCCGATGGTCTTCTTCGGGCTGCTACAAGTCGTCGGGCGCAGGCTGTGGAATAACCTCGCGATGATGCTGACGATCGCCGCCGGCTTCGTCGTCGCCATCGCACTGGTGGTCTGCATCCCGGTCTACGCCGAGGCCGTCGGCTATAAGATCCTGCGCAATGAGCTGACCGTGACCGCGAATGGCCAGAAGCGGCCGCCGTTCGCCTTTATGTATCGCTACCTCGGCTCGCAGAAGGGCGCGATCAGTTTTGATACCTACGCCAAGCTCGATAGCTTCATGGCCGGCACGGTGGACCAGCGGCTCGGGCTGACGGTGGCAGACAGGGTGCGCTACGTCGCATCCGATAAGATGCCGATGCTGCAGTCTAGCGGCGTTGGCAACCCGCTGCTGTATGTGACGATGGCGTTCGCCAGCGGTCTCGACCAGCATATCACGCTCATCGACGGCGCGCTGCCCAAGGTCGCCGCCGCCGATGGCCCGGTAGAAGTGCTGATCGGCGACCGCATGGCCGCCAACCTCGGGCTGCAGGTCGGCGAAGAGTACATGGTGCTGGCCCCCAAGGACCAGGCCACCGGCTTCTACCTGCGGGTCAAGATCGCTGGCGTCTGGCGTGCCACCAACCCCGATGAGGACTGGTGGTTCTACCAGCCAGACACGCTGAACGAGACGCTGTTCATGCCGGAGCAGAGCTATCGCGAGCGGGTGGTGCTGCGCAACCCCAAGCCGGTGTATGTGGCGCTATGGTATCTGCTGGCGGATGGCAGCAAGATCCGCTCATCCGATGTGCCGAGCGTGGTGGCCCGCATCGGGCGCACCGGCAACGACATCGGCTCGATCTTGGCTGGGACCCGCACCGACATCGCGCCGACCGAGGCCCTGCAGCGTCACCAGCAGCAAGTGCAGCGGCTGACGCTGATCCTGACGGTGTTCAGCATCCCGGTGTTGGGGCTGATCGCCTACTTTATCTCGCTGGTGGCCGGGCTTGTGGTCCAGCGCCAGAGCAACGAGATCGCGGTGCTGCGCTCGCGCGGCACATCGCGGGCGCAGGTGCTCGGCATCTATCTGATCGAGTGGCTGCTGCTCGGCGGCATCGCGCTCGGGTTCGGGCTGTACCTCGGGCAGTTCGCCGGGCTGCTGATGACCTGGACTCGATCGTTCCTCGATCTGGTGGTCGGCGAGCGGCTGCCGATCGAGCTGACGCCGGACGCCTGGAGCCGCGCGCTGCAGACGCTGGTGCTGCTGATCGTCGCCGGGCTCATCCCGGCCTTCGGCGCTGCCGGCTTCACCATCGTCTCGTTCAAGAGCGAGCGGGCGCGCGGGTTTCGCAAACCGTGGTGGCAGCGCTTCTACCTCGATATCCTGCTGCTGATCCCGGTCTACTATGGCTACACACAGCTCAGCCAGCGCGGCTCGATCTCGTTCCTGGGGTTCGGCGGCGGCGGGAGCGACCCGTTCAATAACCCGCTGCTGCTGCTCGCGCCGTCGCTGGCGATCTTCACGCTGGCGCTGGTGGCGACGCGGCTGTTCCCGCTGCTGATGACGGCGCTGGCCTGGCTGACCTCGCGGCTGCCGGGCGTGGCCACCGTGACGGCGCTGCGCTACCTGGCGCGGACGCCGAGCGCCTATAGCGGGCCGGTGTTGCTGCTCATCCTGACGCTCAGCCTGGCGACGTTCACCGCCTCGATGGCGCGCACGCTCGATGTCCACCTCGTCGATCAGGTCTACTACACCAACGGCGGCGATGTGCGGCTGTTCGACCTCGGGCAGAGCACCCAGGCATCTTCGGCAGGGACACCAGGTACCGCGCAGACGTCCGCCGCCCCGACGACGCCCGAGCTCAGCGATGTGCTGACCGAGCCGCGCTTTCTGTTCTTGCCGGTGACCGACTACCTGCGCGTGCCCGGTGTGACCCACGCCACTCGCGTGGCGACCTCCCCGGCCGACCTGATCTCGGGCGGCAAGACGATCGAGGGCCGGTTCGTCGGGGTGGATCGCGCCGATATCACCGAGGTGGCGCGCTGGCGCGTCGACTATGGCAGCGAGTCGCTCGGGGCGCTGATGAACCGCCTGGCCGACGACCCATCGATGGTGCTGGTGGATAGCCGATACGCGGCGCAGACCGGGCTGCGCGCCGGCGACCGATTCACGATCGCCATGAAC
Source organism: Roseiflexaceae bacterium (assembly GCA_043754595.1). Taxonomy (GTDB): domain Bacteria; phylum Chloroflexota; class Chloroflexia; order Chloroflexales; family Roseiflexaceae; genus JAYUUK01. The sequence goes on from JAYUUK010000447.1 coordinate 3,682, forward strand.
GACCTCGATGTGCGGCGCGAGATTCCGGTGACGGTGGCCGGCTACATCAACATGTTCCCGACGATCTACCCGGCAGATGGCCCGTTCGTCGTCGGCAATCTGGACTACGCCTTCGAGCAGCAGGGCGGGCAGTACCCGTACAATGTCTGGCTGACTGTAACGCCAGGCACGCCCTACAAAGATATCTACGCCGGGCTGGTGGAGAACAACCTCAAGACCTTCGACCAGGGGTTCTCACCGACCGAGATCGCCGCCGAGCACGATCGGCCGGAGCGGCAGGGGTTCTACGGGCTGCTGTCGGTCGGCTTCATCGCATCGGCGTTCCTAACAGTGCTCGGCTTTCTGTTCTACTCGATCCTGTCATTCCAGCGCCGGTTCGTCGAGCTTGGCATGCTGCGCGCCATTGGCCTCTCGACGATGCAGCTCGGCACGCTGCTGGCCTGGGAGCAGTCGCTGATCATCGGCACGGGCCTGCTGGCCGGCACGGCGATCGGCGTCGGCTGCTCGCAGCTGTTCATCCCCTACCTCCAGGTGCGGCGCGGCACCAACGATGGCGTGCCGCCGTTTCTGGTGCAGATCGCCTGGGATCAGATCACGATCATCTACATCGTCTTTATGGCCATGCTGGTGCTGGCGGTGCTGGGGATGGGGCTGCTGCTGCGGCGGATGAAGCTGTTCCAGGCGGTCAAGCTCGGCGAAGCGATCTGATTGACAATTGACAATTGCATATAGTAATCCTACGTGCGTTGGAAACGCGCGAAGCGCAACGCGGGGGTTTAGGGGCCGGGTACCCTCTGTGTGTCCCCGAGATTTCCCCCTTTCCTACTCCAGGAGGATTGCTGTAACGAAAATAGTCAATAGTCAATTAAAAATAGAGAATAGGCATATGGCATCTAACGAACCGCTGATCATCTGCGAAAATCTGGTCAAAATCTACAAGCTCGACGAGATCGAGGTTGTGGCGCTCCAGGGCCTCGATATGATCGTGCAGCAGGGCGAGGTCATGTCGATCGTCGGCTCGTCCGGCTCGGGCAAGACCACGCTGCTCAATGTGCTCGGCGGGCTGGATCGGATCTCGGCCGGCAAAGTTGTGGTGGCGGGGAACGACCTGCTCAAGCTCACCGATAGCCAGCTGGATATCTACCGGCGCAAGTACGTCGGGTTTATCTGGCAGCAGAAGGCGCGCAACCTCATCCCGTACCTCAACGTCGAGCAGAACATCGAGCTGCCGATGATCATGAACGGCGTCGGGCCTGGCGAGCGGCGCGAGTGGGCCGGCGAGCTGATCGAGGCGGTGGGACTCGGGCAGCGGCGCGACCACCGGCTGGCGCAGCTCTCAGGCGGCGAGCAGCAGCGGGTCGCCATCGCCGTGGCGCTCTCCAATCGGCCGGCGCTGCTGCTCGGCGACGAGCCGACTGGCGAGCTGGACTCGCACACCGCAGAGGTAATCTTCGATATCTTTCACCAGCTCAACCGGACCTACGGGCTGACGGTGGTCATCGTCTCGCACGATCCGAACATCTCGCGCTATGTGGACCGGGTGGTCTCGATCCGCGATGGCAAGACCAGCTCGGAGGTGACGCGCCGGATGGCCGACGCGACCGAGATGACCGAAGGCGGCGAGCAACACGTCTTCGAGGAGCTGGTGGTGCTGGACTCGGCCGGCCGGCTGCAGGTGCCAAAAGAGATCCGCGAGCGTTACGGTATCGGCAACCGCATTAGGATGGAAGAGACGCCTGACGGTCTGCTGCTGCGGCCGGTCGAGGCGCGCGAGGAGCTCGTCAAGCGCCTGACTGAGCCGGATGCGCCGCCAGAGGACAAGGCCAAAGGTATCGGCCGATTCTTGCAGGGCATGCGGCGCAAACCGTAAATCGCTCGTCCGTTGTAAACGTGCGAAGCACATAACTATGGAAACCTGCGAAGCGCAACGTGGGGGTTTGGGGGCCGGGTACCCTCTGGGTGTCCCCGATATCTCCCCCTCTCCACTCCATTAATTGCTCTATACACATGTATCTGATCGACAACGTGAGGGACTATGACAGCTGGAGCTGACACGGCGGTACGGGTGCGTGATGTCCAGCGCGCCTACACCGTCAATAACGAAAAAGTGCTGGCGCTGCGCGGCGTCAGCCTGACGGTGCCGGTGGGCGGGTTCACCGCGCTGATGGGTCGCTCCGGATCGGGGAAGACCACGCTGCTGAATATGATCGGCGGGCTGGACACCCCGACCGACGGCGAGATCGAGGTATTTGGTCAGCGGCTCAAGGGCATGAGCCAGGAGCAGCTCACCATGATGCGGCGCGCCAACGTCGGGTTTATGTTTCAGTCGTTCGCCCTGCTGCCGATCCTCTCGGCGTGGGAGAATGTCGAGATGCCGCTGCGGATCGCCGGCGTCTTCTCCGGCAAGGAGCGGCGGCAGCGGTCGATGGACGCGCTGGCGCTGGTGGGGCTGGAGAAATGGGCCACCCACCGCCCGGCCGAGATGTCTGGCGGGCAGCAGCAGCGGGTGGCGATCGCACGGGCGCTGGTGGGGCAGCCGAAGCTGATCCTGGCGGATGAGCCGACCGGCGAGTTGGACTCCACCACCGGGCGCAATCTGCTGACGCTGCTGCGCGAGATCGTCCGCGCCGAGCAGGTGACGCTGGTGATGGCGACCCACGACCGCACGATCCACGAGTTCGCCGACATCGTCTACAGCCTGAAGGACGGGCAGATCGTCGATGTGCTCAAGGATGGGGTTTCGGTGGCGGCGGAGAACGAGGGAACAAGCACGTAGCACGTAGCACGTAGCACGTAGAGCAATCCTACGTGCGTTGGAAACACGCGAAGCGCAGAGCGGGGTTTGGGGGCCGGGTACCCTCTGGGTGTCCCCGAGATCTCCCCCTTCCCGACGCTGATAGGATTGCTATAGGTCGAAAGACAGAGCGCGCCGACCGGGACGGAGCGCAGCGACCAAGAACGAAGGGCGAGAGGAGAAGAATGCCACACCGCATCGGATTGCAGCTCTATACCCTGCGCGAGGCGATCGCCGCGGATATGCCGGCGACCATTCGCCGCGTGGCGGAGATGGGGTTCGATGGCGTCGAGACCGCCTTTTTCGAAAGCACCACGCCCGAGGCGGTGGCGTCCGAGCTGCGCACCTGCGGGCTGACGGTGTTCGCCGCGCACGCCGCCCTGCCGCTCGGCGACGCGTCCGAGCTGGCGCTGCGGCAGGCCGAGCTGTTCGGCTGCTCGCGCATCGTCTGGCACGGCTGGCCCGAAGACTCGCGCTACAGCACACGCGACGGGATCGACGCGCTTGCGGAGGAGTACAACGCGGCGGCGATGCGCGCGCGCGGCGGCGGTCTGCAACTAGGATTACATAATCACTGGTGGGAGATGACGCCGGTTGGCGAGGCGCTGCCGTACCGCATGCTGCTCGCGCAGATCGACCCGTCGATCTTCTTCGAGGTTGACACCTACTGGGCGCGGGTCGCCGGCCTGGATCCGGCGGCGGTCGTCGCTGAGCTCGGCGCACGCGCGCCGCTGCTGCATATCAAGGATGGCCCCGCTACTCGCCACGAGCCAATGCTGGCGCTTGGCACCGGTGTTATAGATATACCGGCGATCGTCGCGGCCTCACAGCCGGACGCCTGGCTGGTCGTCGAGCTCGACGAGTGCGCCACCGATATGGCCGAGGCCACGGCGCGCAGCGTCGCCTACCTTCGCGGCATCATCGGCTGATCTACCGGCCGCCTCGGCTCATGCGGCGCGCTCGTAGACCGCCACCTGCCACGGCCCGCTCGCCCGGTAGAAGCGCTGCCGCATGCCAGCGCGGCGTAGCTCGCCGTCTACCGCCGCCGTTGGGTGGCAGAAGACCCGGAACGCGCTGCGCTGCGCCGCCAGCCCCAGGTTGACCGCCCCCACCCCCAGCCGCACCCACCACGCATCGAGTGGGTAGACCAGGCCGAGCATCCTTGTGGCATGCGCCGCAGCAGCCCCCACGAGCGCTGGCATCGCCGGGTAGCAGCAGACCACCCGATCCAGCACGACGATATCGGCCGGCGCGATCTCGGCGGCGAGCGCCACAAAATCGCCGTGGCGGTAGCTGGCGAGCTCGGCGGTGTCGTGGCGGATACTCTCGGCGCGCGCCGCAGCGATGTAGGCCGATGATGCGTCGATATCCAGCGCACTGGCCGCGCCGGCGCGCAGTAGCTCGTGGTGCGCCACGCCCACCCCGCCGCCGATATCCAGCACGCTCGCCTGGCCGATGCCTGCGGCGCACAGCGCCTCGATCAGCACCCGGGTGGTGCCCTCGGCCCCGCGCCGCCGGTAGCGCTCCAGCCGCCGCTCGGCATCGCGCCTGTCGAACATCGTCTCCGCGTCGCGGCAGTGATGGCAGCAGCTCATTGTGTACCTTTCTCTCTAGTGATCGTACGTGGATAGTATCGACGTGTGTCACCAGCGTGTCAATCGGAGGGGTGAAGCGATGACGAGATGTGGAGATGACCGGGTGACAACGTGATGCGACGCACGGTAGGG
>JAYUUK010000448.1:0-2774 GCA_043754595.1 Roseiflexaceae bacterium
ACAGCGCGACGAACAGCGGCGCCGCGCCCTGGCTCGCCACTGCATCGAGGTTAGCGACCGCCAGCTCGCCGCGGTTGTCCAAATACTCGACGCACGCCCCGGCCTTCTGGATCGCCAGCAGCCAATCATAGCCGCGCAGCTCGGGGTAGACCAGACGCGCCACATCGGCCACGCTGCGTTGCGCCGCGCACGCCGCCAGCGCCTGCGCGATGCGGGTCTGCTGGGCATCGCGCAGCTTCGCCACCCACCCGGCGAAGTCGTCCATCGGCGCGCCGTGGCCGCCGAGCGCAAGCCGGATGCCCCCCAGCCCGGCGATCTGATCCAGCGATGCCAGGTAGTGGTCCATGCCGTTCCAGCTGGCGATCCGCTCTGGCGAGAGAAACAGCGAGGTCTGCGGCAGCACGTGATCCGCGCTCAGCAGAATATCATCGACGCGCAAGCAGACCTGGCCTGGGCAGTGGCCGGGCGTGTGGAGCACATCGAACAGCCCGTCGAGCCGATCGCCGTGGCGCAGCGTCGTCTGCACCGGCAGCGAGCTGAACGCCGTCTTACTCCAGCCGTACAGCGCCAGCAGTTCGTCCATCTCGGCCGCAGCCACGCCGGCGAAGGTCAGGTAGGCGGCCAGCGCCCGCCGCGCCATCACCTGCCGCTCCTCGTAGCCGGTCAGGATGCGCCGGTCCAGCTCGTGGATCGCGATCGGCGCGTCGCTGTGGCGTCTGACGAAGTTGAGCCCGCCGTGGTGATCGATGTGGCCGTGGGTGACCACGATCCGGTCAAGCGTCTCCCAGACGCGCTCGCCGCGTTCGGCCGCCACCGCGCGCACCCCGGCGTCGAGCTCCTCATCGCTGGTGCCGAGCCCGCTGCCGCAGTCGATGAGCGCGCTGTAGCCATCGGCGAACACCAGGTAGGCGTTGCCGAGCATATGGGGGAAGACATGGACCGAGATGCGGTAGAGCTGCACCCCCGACGCTGTATCGTAGCGGGTGGCGGCTGGACGTGATTGTGTTGCCAAAAAGCGCCTCCTTTGCAGTATAATGGCACCGAGACCGTATATCTATGCTTGCGCACACATTTTGGTCCTGCGGCAGCGCGGTAGTTACTCTTTTTTTTGCTGCTGCGCAGCTCCGCTGCGCAGCAGCAGTAAACTGGGACAACCATGCTGCCGCAGGCCCAAAAAAAGCGAGCGACAGCGCGTAGGTTTTATCCCCCAATAATGTAGCTGAATGATTGTACACAGGAGCAGCGATGCAGATTACGCCAGGGATCTTCAAAGCCTACGATATTCGTGGTATCTACCCGACTGAGCTCAACGAGGAGGGTGCCTACGCCATCGGAAGAGCGTTCTCGACGTTTCTTAGCGCCGAGAAGGTGATCGTCGGCCACGATATGCGGCTCTCAGGCCCGTCGATCTTCGACGCCGTGACCCGCGGCCTGATGGACCAGGGCACCGACGTGGTCAGCATCGGGCTGGTGAGCACCGACCAGTACTACTTCGCTTGCACCACGCTCGGGCTGCCCGGCATGATGGTCACCGCCTCACACAACCCGAAGCAGTATAACGGCTTCAAGATGGTGCGCAAGATGCCGTACCTGCTCAGCGGCGGCGAGGGTATTCAGGATCTGCGCCAAATCGTGGAGACCGATGCATTCGCGCCGGCGATGCGCAAGGGCGAGATGAGCCACGTCGACCTCTCCGAGCAATTCATCGAGGCGGTGCTCGGCCTGATCGATATCGAGGCGCTGCGGGCGGCCAAGCTCAAGGTGGTGGCGGACACGGGCAACGGCACCGTCGGCCCGATCCTGCAGCGGGTCTACGACCGGCTGCCTGTCGAGCTCGTCGGGCTGTACTTCGAGCCTGACGGCAACCTGCCGAACCACGGGCTCGACCCGCTGCAGCCGGAGAACCGCGCCGAGCTTGAGGCGCGGGTGGTCAGCGAGGGCGCTGCGGCCGGCTTTGCCTTCGACGGCGACGGTGACCGGTTCTTCACCATCGACGACCGGGGGGAGTTCGTCTCAGGCGATTTTTTCACCGCGCTGATGGGCAGCTACCTGCTCAAAAAAGCCCCCGGCTCGAAGATCGTCTACGATGTGCGCGCCTCGTGGGCCGTGCCGGATCTGATCACCGCCGAGGGCGGCATCCCGCTGATGGAGCGCGTCGGGCACGCCTTCATCAAGCGCCGCATGGCCGATGAGAACGCGCTGTTCGGCGGCGAGGTCACCGGCCACTACTACTTCCGCGACTTCAACTATGCGGACTCGGGGCTCATCCCCTCGTTGCTGACGATGGAGATGATCGCCACCACCGGCAAGTCGCTCGCTGAGTTGCTCGCGCCGCTGGAAGCCAAGTACTTCATCTCAGGCGAGATCAACTCGACGGTCAAGGATGGTAAGGGCAAGATGGAGGAGCTGGCGGCCAAGTATGCCGATGGGACGATCGGGCGCATGGACGGCGTCTCGGTGACCTACGACGACTGGCACTTCAATGTGCGCGGCTCCAACACCGAGCCGCTGCTACGGCTCAACCTGGAGGCCAAGACCCGCGAGCAGATGGAAGCCAAGCGCGACGAGATCCTGGCGATCATCCGCGGCTGACGCTCGTGATGGGATGAAGGGATGAAGCGAAGACGGGGCGACGCGAGTCGCCCCGTTTTCGTGCCTGCCGCGCGCAACGCCGATGCATCACACGTATGTTCTGACGTGCTGCGCGCGGGGCGCTACGCGCCGTGGAGGATTACCATGACGCCCTAGCTGAAACGCAGCCTGGACGCATAGCG
>JAYUUK010000449.1:0-2772 GCA_043754595.1 Roseiflexaceae bacterium
CCCGCTGGAGCGGCGACGACTGGCAGCGGTGGCGGGTGGTGTTGCTGCTGCTGGTGGGCAAGCTGCGCCAGCGCGGTGGCACCCGCGATGTGGTGCGCGACGCGCTGCCGTGGATCGAAAAGCTATTGGCGGCGACAGCCAATGGCCAACCGAAAACCGTGCGCCAGCAGCACCGCGACACGCTGCTTGCGGCGTTGAGTTACGAAGAGATCGGCGGGGCTGAGGCGCTGGTCAACACTGATATCAATGTGGAGGCCAGGCTGCACGCGCCACTGCGCACCAGAATAGCCGCGCTGCTCGACACGCCAGATGACCAGGTCGGGCTCGATGACCGGCTGGCGCTGGCGCGCGTGCTGGCGGCGGTGGGCGATGACCGCTTCCCGGTGACGCCGGATGCCTGGAGCACCGAGCTTCAACGTCGCAGCACCACCTTCTTTGGTCAAACGAACGGCTATTTCTGCTTCATCCCCAGCGACACCTACGCGATCGGTGGCTGGAAAGGGAACGAAACGGCGGCAATGATTGAGCTCGCACCGTACTGGCTGGCGCGTCTCCCGGTGACCGTGGCGCAGTTTCGCGCGTTTATCGACGCGCCAGATGGCTATGCCAACGACGCGTGTTGGAGCGAGCACGGGCTGCGCTGGCGCGAGGACCGCGGCGCGCCGGGCGCGTATTTCGATCGTTCTAACGTGGAACTCAATCATCCGGTCGTCGCCGTCACCTGGTATGAGGCGGCGGCATTCTGCGGCTGGATGACGCTACGGCTGGCGGGAGTTCTCCCACCGGGCTATTGCATCGCGCTGCCGACCGAGGCCGAGTGGGAGGCGATGGCGAGCTACGATGCCACCGGCGTGCGGCGGCGCTACCCGTGGGGCGATACGCCCGAGCCGACGGTGGAGCATGCCAATTATGACGAAACCGGAATCGGCGCACCATCGCCCGTAGGGCTGTTCCCGCTGGGACGAGCCGCCTGTGGCGCGCTTGACATGGTCGGCAACGTCTGGGAGTGGTGCTCTAGCGAGTATGATGGCTACCCCGAACGCACTGCAATATCGGTAGCATTTGCTGATGTGAGCGTCGAGGAATATCTGGAGATTCAGAAGCGAAATACTTTACAGGTTCCGACACTCAAAGGTGAATCCTGGTGGGGTGATAGAACAAATGTTCGCTGCGGCGCCCGTAACTACGACCCGTTCGGCAGGGACAGCGACACGGGATTTCGGGTGGTGTGTGTCCCTCGCGCAACACAAGTGTTCTGATTTCTGTTTTCTGAATCCTGGAGTGCTGGATGGACTGTAAACTCTTTTCGCCGCGCCGACGCAGGGGAGCGGGGGTTTGGGGCTGCGCCCCAACCAAAATTTTTGTCGTATTTCGATGCTCATCAACGAAGCGCCACGCCAAACCCCGCAGGTCTGAAACGCGTCGAACAAACCTGTCGGGTCTGGTTGAGTCGTACGTCGCTCGCGGTGCCACCCAGACCCGACAGATTTGACGCAGCTACCCAACGAACCGCAGCGTATCTGGCGCTGTCGTTTCTCGGCCATCAGTGCTCGCGATGTGCACCGAGTTGCGCCGCCCACGCCGCATCGTCGGTCGACAGTGTCGGCTCGGGCGGGTGTGTGTAGTCGATCCGCAGATCATAGCCGGCCCGGTCATAGAGTGCGTGGAGCAGCGCGTTGAGCGCCAGCGTCGGTGATGGGTCGGAGCCGAGCAGTGGGATGGTGATCGTCGGAAGAGGGTCACGCACGCGCAGCGGGATCAACTCAGCGGCGGGACGCTGCTCGCTGCGGCTGAGGAGGATGCGATAGTCGCTGCCGCCCACCTCGCCCCGCAGTGGCATCGGCGATCCAGCTCGGAGCAGATCGATCTCGATCAGGTGAGTCTCGCTCGCCAGAATCTGCGCCCGCTTTTCCAAATACTGCGCCCGCCCGCCGCCGGCACGCTTGTTCGTCGGCGATAACACTTCGATAACGGTGACAAGGCGGTGCGTGTCGCTCCGGCGCAGTTCGAGGAACGTCTCACGCACTGCATCGAGCACCGGAACTTCGACTACGATACTGCCTGGCGCATCTGGCGTCATCGCTTCCCCTGCCACCCTGCCGGGGTGCGGCGTCACGATCGCGACATCGGCGCGGAGTTCCCCCAATCGCTCATCACCGAACGGGAGTTCGATCGCCGTGGCGCGCTCCTCGATCGCGACGTAGTAACGCGGGCGGATCTGCGGCGCGAGCGCATCGCGGATCGCGGCGATCAGCGCGTTATGCACATCGGGCCAGAGCGTGGGGTCTTCAAGATATGGGTCCATGCCGGGAAATGGCGTTGGCATCAACCGCGCTCCTTTCGCTCCATACGCAGCGCATTCGCCAGACGTAGTATAGCACGCCAGCTCGCCCGAAATCGGCTACAATACGCTACGAACCGCGTGCTGCACGAGATGCCGATGCCGACTCACTCGCTTGCTCAGCTCGATGCCGAAATCGCCGAACTCGACACGGCGCTCGCGCGCCTTGGCGACAACACCAGCGCGTCTGCCACGCTGCGTGCCAGGCGCGATGAACTCCGTACGCAACGAGCGTTGCTTGCCGCGGGCGTGACCATGAAAGCCGAGGCCAGCGACGGCGCGACGGTCGCCAATAATCGCCAGGTGGTCCCCGCCAGCCCCGGGCCGGTGACCATGTCGATCAGCGCCACCGGCAAAGGCAGCGTCGCCAGCGGCAATACCCAGATCGTCGGCACTGTGTCTGGCCCGCAAATCGGCACGCTCAACGCAAC
>JAYUUK010000450.1:0-25031 GCA_043754595.1 Roseiflexaceae bacterium
TGCCCGAGCCCCACCGCCAGCGCGTAGAGCTGGAGCAGCAGCCACGTACCATCGCCGGAGGACAGCCCGTAACAGCGCTCGATCGACACCCCGCTGCGCAGCGACCGATCGAGCAGCAGCTGTTTGTAGCTTAGCGCCGCGTCCGGGGCGATGTTTTGCTCCAGGATGCTCGCAGCGATCGGCAGCAGCCGGACGAGCACAGGGCGCAGCGTCAGCGCCGCCACGATCAGGTCGGCGAGCTCTGCTGCATTGCTGCGCCCTGATATCGCGAGCCGAGCGTCGAGATCGTCGAACCAGGCCACTAGCTCGGCTTCGAGCAGCCCGAGCAGCAGCTGCTCCTTGGTGGCAAAGTAGAGGTAGAGCGTGCCCTTGGCCAGGCCGCAGCGCTCGGCCACAGCGGCCATCGTCAGCGTCGCGAATGTCCGCTCGGCCCACAGATCGCGCACCGTCGCCACGATCTGATCGCGCCGGCCGCGCTTGGCGGCGACGCTTCTCGCGCGCCGCCGCTTCGGATCAGGCCCGTCCATCATGCCGTCGCATCGGACTCCTACTCAGTCTGCATAGTGCCGTCACATCGGACGGAGCGCACAGGATCGCCCTGATCGCGCACCGCAATACTGGCCAAATAAATGACCGACGTTCATTAATATACGTGAGCGCAGGCCAACTGTCAAACGTTTTTTGCTCATTCCGTCACTAACTCGATCAGATCGGCGAAGCTTACATATTGATGATACTTGCGCGGCTATGCTATACTACTGCATAGAGACGCTGTGAAAGCGCAGCTCGCTGATAGAAAGGTGCATCGTTCATGAGGCGTGGAGGTCGACTACCGTTACTCATCGGTCTGGTGATCGCCGCTATAGGCGGGTTTGCGCTCTACTTTTTGTTCGCCAATAATCAGGTACCGGCGGTACCGGGCGGGCAAAGTGTGGTCCCGACGCAGGCGCTCCCATCCGTGCGTGCCGTCATCGCCAAACCGGCGATCAAGAACAACACCGTCATCAGCGACACAAGCCTGCTCGACTACGAAGATGTGCCCGCCGAGACCTACAACGGCAACACCGCAGCCTATTTGACCGATATCGAGCTGGTGCGCAACAAGGTCACGCTGGTGGATATCGCGCCTGGGCAGTTTGTGCGTAAGGATATGCTCGGCGAGCCTGGCCTCTCACAGCAGATCCCGGGCGCAGCGGCAGACCAGCCGCGGCCAAAGGCCTACCCGCTCGTCGTCGACTTGCAGACCGGCGTCGGCGATCAGATCACCCAGGGCGATTTTATCGATGTGGTCATGACGTTCAAAGTGAAGCGGACGGTGCTTCGCCCAAGCCTCGCCCCGCCAGCGACCGGCGATGGGACGCAGCCTGCGACCGGCCTACCGGTCATCACGTACACGCAGGCTGAAGTCGAGGAGCTCTCGACCAAAACGCTCGTGCAAAACGTCCAGGTGCTGCGGATCGTCAAGCCCGAGGTCGCCAGCGATACCACGCCGACGGCCGGCGGCGCGGCTCCAGCCACGGACGCTAACGGCCAGCCGGTGTCCCAGGGCGGCCCGAACCTGCTCCCAGGTCAACGGCTGCTGATCATCGCGATGACCGACCAGCAGGCCGAGATCCTGAAGTTTGCCCAGGATAAGGCTCGCACCGACCAGGCTTACTACTCGCTGGTGCTGCGCGGCCGCGGCGATGCTGCGATCGAGCAGACGCTCGGCACATCGATCGACCTGCTAATCGCGCAGTTTGGCCTGCCAAACCCCGAGCGACTCAGGCTCGACGTTGTGCCGCTCGCCGAGCTCACGCCGCTGCCAACGCGCACGCCGGTACCGTAGGGCAGCACCTGAGGCATATAGAGCTGAGTGAATTGCAGATTGCGCGCTGTCTTTTATAATAGCACCGTCTGGCGGCGGGATGGGCATACACCCGCCTCGCCGCCACAGCCGTGATTCTGGAGGAAGAACGATGGCCGGTGGAACACGAGCGCCCGAGGCCGGGCCGCAAAAAATCCGGGTGATGATTGCTGATGACATCGCTGATACCCGCGAAAACCTCAAAAAGCTGCTCTACTTCGAAAAAAATATCGAGATCATCGCCGAGGCTGGATCGGGACGCGAGGCCGTGGCGCTCGCCAAACAGCACAAGCCCAACGTCGTGCTGATGGATATCAACATGCCGGATATGGATGGCCTCGCCGCCACTGAGACGATTCTCAGCCAGGTCCCCGGCGTGCAGGTCATCATTATGAGTGTGCAGGGCGAGCAGGATTACCTGCGTAAGGCGATGATGGTCGGGGCACGCGAGTTCCTGATCAAACCGTTCAGCGCCGATGAGCTCGTCACCGCCATCAATAAGATCTATGAGCTCGCGCCGCAGCAGCAGCCTGCGCGCCAGAGCGATAGCCGCTACGTCAGCAACCCCGGCGGGCCAAGCGAACCGGAGCAGCTCGGGCAGATCATCGCGGTGTTCAGCCCAAAAGGTGGCTCTGGCACCAGCACCATCGCCGCAAACCTCGCCGTGGCCGTGCGACAGCTCACTAACAAACGCGTCGCGCTCGTCGATGGCAACCTGGTCTTTGGCGATATCGGCGTGATCATGAACTTATTCTCCACCAAGACGATTTCGGATCTCGCTAATCGCGTCGATGAGGTGGACCGCGAGCTGCTCAACGATGTCCTGGCGACTCACGCCACCCAGGTCAAGATTTTGCTCGCGCCACCCAACCCGCAGACCGGCGAGCTGGTCTCGGCCGACCATCTCAAGCAAATCTTGGAGCGCATGCGCTCCGAGTTCGACTACATCATCGTCGATACGCAGTCGTCATTCCAGGATAAAGCGCTCGCCGTGCTCGATATCGCCGACCGGATCGTCACGCTGATGACCCTAGAGATGACCTGCATCAAGAACATCCGGCAGTTCCTTGAAGTGGCCGAGCTGCTGGAGTACCCGGCCGAGAAGACGATGCTGGTGCTCAACAAAGCTGATGGCAGCCTCGGCATCCGCGTCGAGAACGTCGAGGAGAGCATCAGGCACAAGGTAGTGCTCCAGATACCGAATGCCAATCATGAGATGACCCTCGCCGTCAATCAGGGCGTGCCGCTCGTCGTCGAGAAGCGCGATCACCGCACGTCCAAGGCGATCGTCGCGCTCGCTAGCCTGATCACCAACAGTCGCGGCACCGCCGCGCCCGCCGGCAAGAAGGGCTCTGAGCCCAAGCTCCAGGAGAAGTCGGGGCTGTTTGGCCGCCTGATCCCCAAACGCTGAGGCTCGCTGTCTGTCTGGCCGGAATGCGCCATCTGCCCAATCATCTTCGCCAGCACCGGTTACACCGCGCTCGCGCAGGCATACGAGGAAGAATATGTCGCTGCTCAAACGCATCAATGGCACCGGCCCGATCGAGCCGCAGCAGCCAGGTCAGCCGGGCGCACGCCCCGCAGTACCGGCCAACACCTTTGGCCGCCCGGCCTCCAACCGGCCGGAGGACAACGGCCTGCTGGAGCTCAAGACACGGGTGCAGAACCAACTCATCAGCGAGCTCGACCCGAAAATTGACCTGACCAACGCCGCCAAGGTGCGGCAGCAGGTCGAAGATATTTTCAACACCATTCTCGATAAAGAGCATGTCGTGCTCGCGCGCTCGGAGAAGATCCGAATGTTCGAGTCGATCGCCGCCGATATCCTCGGTTTTGGGCCGCTCCAGGAGCTACTCAACGACCCTGAAGTTTCTGAGATCATGGTCAACGGGCCGAAGATGATCTACGTCGAGCGCAGAGGCAAAGTCACGCTCAGCGAGTCCAGCTTCAATGATGAGCCCCACGTCCTGCGCGTCATCGATCGGATCGTCGCCCCCCTCGGGCGGCGCATCGATGAGTCCTCGCCGATGGTCGATGCCCGCCTGCCCGATGGCTCGCGCGTCAACGCTGTCATCCGCCCGATCGCGCTCTGCGGTCCGACGATCTCGATCCGCAAATTTAAAAAAGATGGCGTCACCATCGATGACCTCATCCGCTTCGGCTCGCTGACCCCCGAAATGGCCGAGTTCCTCGCCGCGTGCGTCAAAGCCTCGCTCAATATCGTGATCTCGGGTGGCACCGGCTCGGGCAAGACGACGATGCTCAATGCGCTGTCGTCGTTCATCCCCGATGACGAGCGGATCATCACCGTCGAGAATGCCGCCGAGCTCCAGCTGCGCCAGGATCACGTCGTGCCGCTCGAGTCGCGGCCGCCAAATATCGAGGGCAAGGGTGAGATCAGCATCCGCGACCTCGTCATCAACTGTCTGCGCATGCGCCCAGAGCGGATCGTGGTCGGCGAGTGCCGAGGCGGCGAGGCGCTCGAAATGCTCCAGGCGATGAACACCGGCCACGATGGCTCGATGACCACGCTGCACGCCAACACCCCGCGCGATGCCATCGCCCGCATCGAGACGATGTGCCTGATGTCTGGTATGGACCTGCCGATCCGCGCTATCCGCGAGCAGGTGGCTTCCGCCGTCAACTTGATTGTGCAGATCGGCCGACTCAAAGATGGGTCGCGCAAAACGCTCTATATCACCGAGGTCCAGGGGATGGAGGGCGATGTGGTGGTGCTCTCCGATATCTTCGTCTTCGAGCAGCAGGGGCTCGATGAGCGCGGGAAGGTGATCGGCCAACTCAAGCCGACCGGCATCAGGCCGAAATTTGTGGACCGCTTCGAGGAGCGCAATATCTACCTGCCGCCGAATATTTTTGGCTATAGCGGCCTCAATTTCTGATGGGGGAGCCTATGCAGAACTTATCTGGACTCGTCCCAATGATCGCGGCCGCGCTGTTTTTCATCCTGGTGATGGGGATCGCGCTGGTGGTCAGCCGGCGCGCTGGCGGGAGCACTGCCGATGTCAGCGGCCGTCTGTCGCAGTTCGGCACCCGCAGCAACAGCGCAGGCTCGGTGCCGCAGATCAACCCGCTCGACCAGATCGACGCGCGGATCTCTAAGGGGAAGCAGGCGAGCATGACCGCGCGCGATCTGTCGCGTGCGGACATCAAGCTCAAAGTCGTCGAGTTCTATCTGATTAAGGTTGGCGCGGCGCTCGTCGGCGCGCTCGTCGGTGCCGGCATCGGCCGGGCGTCGCAGCCGGCGATGATCCTCGGCGCGATCGTCGGGTTCGTGCTGTTCTCGTTCATCCCCAATATCTACATCGGCCGCGCCGCCAAGCAACGCATCAAGAAGTTTAATAACCAGCTCGGCGATACTATCAATATGATGGCGAACTCGTTGCGCAGCGGCTACAGCCTGCTCCAGTCCATGGAGCTCGTCTCGCGCGAGGCCCCCGCGCCAACGTCGATCGAGTACAAGCGCGTGGTGACCGAGGTCTCGCTCGGGCTCTCGACCGAGGCGGCGCTCGATAATCTGCTCAAGCGCGTGCCATCCGAGGACCTCGATCTGCTGGTCACTGCGGTCAAAATCCAGCTCGAGTCGGGCGGCAATCTGTCGCAGATCCTCGATACCATCGGCCATACCATCCGCGAGCGGGTCAGGATCAAAGGCGAGATCCAGGTGCTGACGGCGCAGGGCCGGATCTCCGGCTACGTCATCACCGGCCTCCCGATCGCGCTGGCGATTATGATCACCTTGATTAACCCAAACTATATGGCCCCGATCTTCACCGTCGGCCCGCCGCCACAGGCATGGTGCTGCCTGCCTGTAGCATCGCTCACGATGATCACGATCGGCTACTTCACGATCATGAAAATCGTCGATATCGAGGTGTAATATGCTCGCAATGCTCCCCCTGATCGTCGTCGCGGCGGTGATGATCGTTGGCCTGGCGATCGTCATCGGCAGTCTCCGCCAGACATCGCAGCCCGATGCGATCAATAACCGCCTGACGGCGCTGACCGAGCGGCAGATGTCGCTCGATGAGCTTGAGCTCGAACAGCCGTTCAGCCAGCGCGTGCTCGCGCCGATCGCGCGCACGATCTTGAACAAACTCGGCGAGCTCAGTCCGAAGCAGAGCGCTGAGAA
Source organism: Roseiflexaceae bacterium (assembly GCA_043754595.1). GTDB lineage: Bacteria > Chloroflexota > Chloroflexia > Chloroflexales > Roseiflexaceae > JAYUUK01. The sequence goes on from JAYUUK010000450.1 coordinate 5,997, forward strand.
GATTCGCCGCAACATCCAGATGGCCGGCAACCCCGGCAATCTGACGCCAGTTCAGTTCGGTGGCATCAGGATCTTTCTCGCGGCGCTGCTGTTCGGCATCTTCTTCGCGGTCACGATGGCGCAGAAGATGGAGCTCTCGCAGGCGGCCATGTACTCGATGATCGGGATGGTGCTCGGCTACCTGCTGCCGAGCATGTGGCTCGGGCAGCAGATCACCAAGCGTAAAAAAGGGCTGATCCGCGCGCTGCCCGATGCGCTCGATTTGCTCTGCATCTGCGTGGAGGCCGGGCTATCGTTCGACCAGGCAATGCAGCGGCTGACCGAGAAAACCGACAACGATCTGTCCAAAGAATTTCGCAAGGTGCTGAGCGATACACGGCTCGGCGTGGCGCGGCGCGATGCGCTCAAGGATATGATCGAGCGCTGCGGCGTTGATGATATTCAGACCTTCATCGGCGCGGTCATCCAGGCCGAGCAACTCGGCGTCTCGATCGGCCGCATCCTGCGCCTCCAGTCTGACCAGATGCGGATGCGCCGCCGGCAGCGCGCCGAGGAAGAGGCCCACAAAGCCCCGATCAAGATGCTGTTCCCAATGGTCTTCTTGATCTTCCCGTCGTTGTTCGTGGTCATCCTCGGGCCGGCCATCCCGCGCCTGATCAAGGGCAATGCGGCAGTCGGCAGCTAGCATCGCAACAGAAGCAGGGCGGCCCATGACGGCGAGCGCAGCCACGCGCCCGCCGTCGCAATTGTAAGGAGCTCGATGGACCTGGTGCAGATCGTCAATCAGACCCGCGCGACCACCATCGCCGATCGCGCCGAGGTCGCCAGGTCGTTTACGGCGCGCGGCAAAGGTCTGCTGGGGCGCGATAGCATGCCACACGGCTCGGGGCTGGTGATCTACCCAGAGAGCAGCATCCATATGCTGTTCATGCGCTTCGCCATCGATGCAATCTTCGTCGACGCCGCCAACCGCGTCGTCGCCTGCGCGCCGAACCTCGCCCCCTGGACCGGCATCGCCGGGGTCGCACCCTGGAGATGCCGCTACGTGATCGAGCTACCAGACGGTACGATCGCCGCGACCCAGACGCAGCTCGCAGACCAACTCGCGCTCACACCTCCGCTGCGCTGATGCGCCAGCCCCACCGCCCAGCGATCGTCGCCGCCGCTATCAGCGCGGCGTTTTTTGCGCTCTACTGTGCCACGCTCACCCAGGTTCACACCTTCGACGCGCTCTCCTACGTCCTCACCGTCGAGCGCAAACCCTGGACCGAGGTCTTTCACCCGCACCACTTGGCCTACGGGCCGCTCGGGACACTGGCGCTCGCCATCGGGCGGTGGCTCGGCTACAGCGGCGGCGCCGCGCTCCCGATGCAGCTGCTCAACGCCGCCGCCGGCGCGCTTGGCGTGGCGCTGCTCTGGCGGCTCGCGCTGCGCTGCACCGGCGATCATCTCGCCGCCACCGTCGCCGCGCTCCTGATGGGCGGGAGCTACGCTTACTGGTACTACGCGGTAGAAATTGAAGTCTACACCGTCGCCGCGCTGTTCCTCATCCTCTGCCTGACCTCGCTCGCGCGCCAGCCGGGCTGGAGACAGCGCGACGCCGCGCTGCTCGGGGTGGCGCAGAGCTGCGCGGTGCTGTTCCACCAGACCAATCTCCTGCTCTGCGCGCCGATCGCGCTCTCGTGGCTGCTGTGGGCTGCTTCGTCGCACAACCGTCGCGCCGTCATCTGGCCGCTGCTGGTCTACAGCGCGACGCTGGCGGTTGGGGTTATCGGGCCGTACGCCTACGTAGCCATCAGCGTGAGCCACTTTCCAGACGCGGCGGCGTTTGTGGCGTGGCTCACCGAGTATGCCAGAACCGGCTGGTGGGGCGGGCGGCCTAGCTGGGCGAACGTGGTCAGGCTGGGCCAGGGGCTGAGCCAGACACTGCTGGCGCAAGGCGGCGCGCTGGCGTGGGGCGCGCTCGGGCTGGCCACGCTGTGGGGGGTACTGGCTGGCCGAGGAGTCGTCAGAAGCCGGGAGCCGAGAGGCAGCGGCCCTGGCCGCCAGCTCTCCGCCGTCTTGCTGCTCTGGCTGCTGGTGTACGGCGCGTTCTTCTTCTGGTGGGAGCCGGATAACATCGAGTTTTGGATCGCCACGCTGCCGCCGCTGGCGCTGCTGCTGGCGATCGCCATTGCTCAGACGGATGCCGCCAATCTCGATCGGGCGTCGCCGCGCCACGCGGCCCTGCGTCGCGGCCCTGCGGCGCTGGCGCTGGCTGCGACGCTGGCGATGCTGGCGCTGAACGGCCAGGCCATCGCGCGGCGCGGCGACGCCAGCACCGATCTACAGCGAGTCATCGCCCGCGCCATCGCTGAGCGCAGCGCCCCCGCCGACCTGCTGGTGGTGCCCGACGGTCTGCTCGAGCTGTACCTGCCGTACTACGAGCGGCGCGAGCAGTTCACCTCGCTCAATCAGGCGCTGTTCGATGCCGACAACGACCCGCAGGCCGCCTGCGCCGCCATCGCCGCGCGCATCGAGCTGGCGCGGCACGCCGGCGCCACCGCGCTGATCGCCGAGGAGGCGCTGCGCCCGCCGCCAGCGCTGCTCGCACGGCACCGCATCGCGCAGCGCGACGTCGACGCCTGCTTTGTGTCGTACCGCGCCGAGCTGCGCCGCATCGCGCTGCCGGCGGCGCTGCCGCCGTACCTCGCTCTGCCAAACGCCGACGATCTGGCGCGATCAGACGGCTGGAGCTTTTCGGCAAACGCCCAGGGATGGCAGGCGCAGGCGGTGGAGCGGCAGACGTTCGCCGCTGGGTGGACGTTCATTCCGCAGGTCGATCCGGCGCTGACCGGCCCACTGCTCAACCAGGACGCGGCCACCGTCGATGCCATCGAGGTCGAACTGGCCAATGGCACCGGCCAGGGCGACGCGCAGCTGTTCTGGGCCGATGCGAGCGGCACAATGGTCGAGGCGCGCTCGCTCCACTTCAGCATCGCCCCGCGCAGCGGCAGGCGGACGTACCGCATCGCGCTGCGCGGCGCGCCTGGGTGGCAGGGGACGATCGGGCGGCTGCGGCTCGACCCGGTGGGTGCAGGGGACGGCGGGGCGATAACGGTGTATTCCATCAGGCTGGTGAAGCGATAAAAGCGTGGCGGGGTAGCGGAAAAGCAGGGTGGTTTGGAGGGCCGCAGGTCCCTCCAAGACTCGTTATTTCATAACGAATTGAGTGTGCCGCAGCAAAGCGCGTCTATGATTCTGCGATGGCGCGCGGCTCGCGCCCGGAGAGGATGAAGTAGCTATACATCGCCGCGCCTGAGCCGAGACCGACGCAGATTTTGACCCACAGCGGCAGCGCGGACGGCGAGATGAAACCCTCGATCGTGCCGGCCACCACCAGCAGCAGCACACAGCCGATAGTCAGGTGCATGGCGCGCCTAGCCGCCACCACCAGCGCAGCGCGGCGGGTCAGCAGGCCAGGGCGCAGCACCGCCCAGGCGAGCTGAAGCCCCGCCCCGCCGGCGATAAAGATCACGCTCAACTCGATGACCCCGTGGCCGACGATGAAGCCCCACAGTTTTGACGAGAAGCCGTAGTGCTGCGCCGCGCCGGCCACCACCCCGAGCAACAGCCCATTCTGCAGCAGCACCCAGAATGTCAGCGTCCCGAGCAGCGCCCCGCCAGCGAACGCCACGACTGCGACGCGAATGTTGTTGGTCATGATCAGCGATGCCGAGGCGGCCCGGCCATCATCGTTGATCGTCAGCCACCACTCGCGGCCATCGCGGATGTTATCGATCGCAATACTCGACCCAGGCACCAAGCTCTCGCCCACCGAAGGGTCGATCAGGGTGAGGACAAACCCGAGCACCGCCGGCAGGAAGCACATCAGAAACGCCGCGAGCGTGTAGCCCCAGGTAGCGCGGAACGCGCGCGGCAGCGTCTCGCGGAAGAACGTCACGATCGTGCTCAGCCTGACGGCGCGCTCGCGATAGATCGTGCCGTGGGCGCGGCCGACCAGCGTGTTGAGATAGAGCACCACCCGGTGAGTGGCGAAGTCGCGCCTGGCCACCGCCAAATCCGACGTAGCGCTGCGGTAGAGCCGACCGAGCTCGTAGATTTCCTCGGCCGAGAGCGTGGCGACCCCGCCGCTCCCCGAGCGATCGAGCAGCCCGGTGAGCCGCTCCCACGATGCGCGCTTGCTGGCGACGAACTCATCCGGGCCGCTCAACGTGCCACCTCGTACCGGCGCAGTGGGGCGTGCGCTGCGGCGCGCTCGTAGCAACTGCGGCAGCGGGCCTCGTACAGCTCAAGCCCGCCGACCGCGATCGTCGGCGCGTCGAACGGGGCCGGCTCGCCATCGATCAGGCGCTGCGAGCGAGTGGCGAAGGCACCGCAGCGGACGCAGATCGCAAACAGCTTATCCACCTGCTCGGCCACCGCCATCAGCTGCGACATCTGCGGGAACGGCGTGGCGCGAAAATCCTGATCCAGACCGGCCACGAGCACGCGCAGCCCGCCGTCGGCGAGCTCCTGGCAGACCGAGAGCGTCAGCGCGGGCGGGTCGCCGAGAAAATGCAGCTCATCGATGGCGACCACCCTGGTGCCGGGGACGATCTGCGCTGGGATCTCGGCGATCGACTCGATGGCGTGCGCCGCCACCGAGATCCCATTGTGGCTCACCAGGTTCTCGGCGCGGTAGCGGGTATCGCGCCGCGGGGTGAAGGCCAGCAGCGGCTGGCGAGCGATCCGCACGTGGTTGAGGCGGCGGATCAGCTCTTCGGTCTTGCCGCTGAACATGCAGCCACAGATCACCTCGATGCGGCCGCCGTTGGCGTGATGGGTCATGACAGATTCCTCGACAGGGCAGATTTTTGCAGCATTATAGCATTTGCGCCGGCGCGTCGGGGCCGTCGTAGGCCCGCAGCTCTGGGTGCCGCCAGGCAGTGTAGCCGACGAAGCCGATGCACGCCAGCCCGCCGATCAGCACGGCGTACGGGACGCCAATCAGGCTGCCGAGCACGCCGCTCTCGAACTCGCCGAGCTGCGGACCGCCAGCGAAGAATACCATATTGACCGCCACCATCCGGCCGCGCAGCGCGTCTGGGGTGAGCAACTGCCTGATAGTGCCGCGCACCACCATGCTGACAGTATCGGCGGCGCCGCCGCCCGCCAGCGCCAGCAGCGTGAGCGGGAGCGAGCGCGAGACGCCAAAGATCGCGGTACAAACGCCAAAGATCGCCACCGCCCACAGCAGCACTGGCCCCTGGCGGCGAAAGGTGATGCTGGAGCAGACGGCGGCGGCGATCACGGCGCCGACTGCCGGCGCGGCGTAGAGCAGGCCGAGCCCCTGCGGCCCGACGCCCAGAATCTGGTCGGCGAAGATCGGCATCAGCGTGGTGGCCGCGCCGAAGAAGGTGGCGAAAAAATCGAGCAGCATCGTCGAGAGAATCATCGGACTGCCGAAGACAAAACGCAGCCCATCCAGCGCATCGCGCAGCACCGGCCCGCGTTTGGCGACGGACGGCACATCGTACTGGCCCATCATCAGCGCCGCCACCACCACCGCCACAAACGAGGCGGCGTCGAGCAGGTACAGCGGCGCGACGCCGATGCGCGCCAGCAAGATCCCAGCGATCGCCGGGCCGACGATCGTTGCCAACTGCCAGGCGATGATATTGATACTGAGCGCGCGCGGCAGGATCTCGGCGGGGACGAGCCGCGGCAGCAGCGCCTGGCGGGCCGGCATCTCGAAGGCGCTGGCCACCGACGCGCCGATCACCATAGCGTAGATCAGCCAGATGTTGACGGCGCCGAAAGTGGTGGCGAGGCCGAGCACCAGCGATGTGAGCAGCGCGACCAGCGACGTGACGATCAACGTGCGCTTGCGGTCGACGCGGTCGGCCATCGGGCCGCTGAGCGGCGCGCTGAAGACGAGGGCGAATACCCGCGCCAGACCGATCAGGCCGAGCGCCAGCGCCGGGTCCATCCGGCCATCGGCTTTGGCGAGCGCGTACACGTGCCAGTTGACCGCCACGATCCGCATCTGCGAGCCGGCGATCGATATCAGCTGGCTGATCCAGAGCAGCCGGAAATCGCGGTGGCGCAAGACGGCGAGCGGTGAGATTCGAAGAGTTGCCATAGTAAAAAAATAGGGAGCAGATGAACGTTACGTTCATTTATCATCATAGCCGTTCGGGTGGTTAAGATGCCATTCCCAGGCGCTGGCGATGATCTTCTCGATGGTGTCGTACCTAGGGATCCATCCCAGCTCATCGCGGATCTTGGCCGACGACGCCACCAGCACCGCCGGGTCGCCGGCGCGCCGCGGCCCGACGCTGTACGGCACCTCGCGGCCAGTGACCTGCTCGGCGGCCTCGATCAGCTGGAGCACGCTGAAGCCATTGCCGTTGCCGAGGTTGTACTTGCGCACGCCGAGCGCATCGAGCTGCTCCATGACCTTGATGTGGGCCGAGGCGAGATCGACGACGTGGATATAATCGCGGATGCAGGTGCCATCTGGGGTGGCGTAATCATCCCCAAAAACTGTGACCCGCTCGCGTTTGCCGAGCGCCACCTCCAAGATGATCGGGATAATATGGTACTCGGGGGTGTGGTCCTCGCCGCGACCGGGGGTGCCGCCCGAGGCGTTGAAGTAGCGCAGGCAGGCGTACTTCATGCCGTAGATTCGGTTGTACCAGTGGAGCGTGCGTTCAAGGAAGAACTTGCTCTCGCCGTACGGCGAGCCGGGGACAATCTTGTTGTCCGGCTCGATCGGCATGGACTCGGGCTCATCGAACAGATTGGCGGTAGAGGAGAAGATGAATCGCCCGATGCCGTGGGCGTTGGCGGCCTCGATCAGGTTGCAGCCGGCCACCTGGTTATCGCGTAGATATTTCATCGGCTGCTGCATGCTCTCGCCGACGAGCGTGTAGGACGCGAAATGCATGACGCCATCGATGCCGGGGTTTGTCGTAAACGCGGCATCGACGGCTGCGGCGTCGTTCAGATCGGCCTGGACGAAGGCGGCATCTGGATGGACGGCGGCGCGGTGGCCCTGGTACAGGTTATCGAGCACGACGACGCTGTGGCCGGCGGCGATCAGCTCGGCGGTGGCGACGCTGCCGATGTAGCCGGCCCCGCCGGTGACCATGATCTTCATTATCAGTCCTCAAATAGTGCCGCGACCAGCATGGCGAACCCTGGGAGCACATCACCGCCATCGATCGTGGCGCTCTCCGGCAGGATGGTCACATCGGTGGGCGAGCGGTAGACATAAACGGTGCGGGTGCCTGGATTGATCACCCAGATCAGCTTCACCCCGATGCTGGCGTAGTCGCCGATCTTCTCCAGCACCTCGGCGAAGGTATCGCCCGGCGACATGATCTCGACGACGAGCTCGGGGGCGACATCGAGGTAGCTCCGCGACTGCCGCGCGGCGTAGCGCTCGTGCGAAATAACAGCGCGTCGGCCGCCCGCACCGTATCTGGGTCGCGCCGGATGATAATGCCGACCTCGCCACAGCGCACTTTGCCAAGATTGTGTGCATTTGCAAACTGCCGCAGCAGCATTGCGGCGGTCAGCTCATAGCCGCCGTGCATGTCACCGGTTGGGCTCGTAGGAATAAGCTTCCCTTCAATCAGCTCGAAGCGGCCGGACGGCGTCAGCGCCTCAAGCTCATCGATCGCAATCAGGTCTGTCTCAGCGACTGCGCTCACGGTATCCTCCTAGCTCTCGTTGGGGTAGAAGGCGACGATCCGACTGAGGGCGATGGCGGCGAAGCTGCGCACGAGGGGCGCGTACCCGCCGAGCAGCGGCATGATCTGTGCGCCGCTGAGCGGCAGAAACTCGTCGCCCGGCAGCTCAAAGGTATCCAGCGGCGTCTGGTTCGGCCGGTGGTAGAACGTTGCCCTGACGACCGACGTGTCGGTGAAGAACGTCCCGATGACCGGCACCATATCGCGGTGCTGCTCCTCGCGGGCGTAGCTGGCGGGCGGCGTGGCCTCGGCGATCGTGGCGACGAGCACCACCTCATTGCGGTCCAGCAGCAGGCTGGCGGCGCGCTGTGGTTGCTCGGGGAGCATGAACGGCGCGATCGTGGCGTCGCGCAGCGGGATGAAACGCCGCTGCTCATTGTTAAATGCGTCGGAGACCCTGCGGTAGATCGCCAGATCGTAGGCACCGGTGATGGTGAGCCCGGCGGTGAAGACCTCGACACGGTGGGTAAAAATCTCGCTCATAGAGTTCTTTCTATGGCTGCGGCGGCTGCGCCGCCGCAGCCATAAAATTGATCTATGGACGCAGCAAGCTGCGTCTGCATGCGCTAGCCGCGCCCAAGGCGCGTCAGCGTCTCCCAAAATCCCGGATACGAGACATCGACGGCATCGGCACCGGCGATCGTCACCTCGCCGCGAGCCACCAGCGAAGCCACCGCCCACGCCATGGCCAGGCGATGATCGCCGTGGCTGTGCAGCGCCGCGCCGCGCAGTCCAGCGCCGCCGACGATTCCCATGCCATCGGCAGTCGGCTCGACGGACGCGCCGAGCGCGGCGAGCCCATCGGCCACGGTGGCGATCCGGTCGGTCTCTTTGGCGCGCAGCTCCTGGGCGTCCCTGATCAGCGTCTCGCCGCGCGCGCATGCGGCGGCCACGGCGAGCGCCGGGATCTCATCGATTAGGCGCGGGATGAGCGCGCCGCCGATCGTCGTGCCGCGCAGGTTGGACGAGCGCACCGTCACATCGCCGACGAGCTCGCTGCCCTCGACGCGGCGGTTCTCGATGACGATATCGGCCCCCATGGCCAGCAGCACATCGAGCGCGCCGGTGCGGGTCGGGTTGAGGCCGACGCCGAGGGTGGTGATCGCAGCGTCCGGGTGGATGGCGGCCGCCACCCACCAGAACGTGGCGGAGGACGGGTCGCCAGGGACGCGCAGCGAGACCGCCTGGAGCGGCCGGTTCTCGCCGGGCGGAGTGAGCGTGACGAGGTCAGCGTCGGTGGTGACCGAGACGCCCATAGCGCGCAGCATGAGCTCGCTATGGTCGCGGCCATCGGTGCGGCCGGAGAGCGCGAGCGGGGCGGTGCCGGAGAGCGCCGCGAGCAGCAGCGCGCTTTTCACCTGGGCCGAGGCGATCGGCAGGACATAGCTCCCGCCGGCGATGGCCGCGCCGCGCACCATCAGCGGGGCGAGCTCGCCGTCGCGGCGTCCATCAAGCGTGGCACCGAGGGCGCGGAGCGGCGCGACGATCCGCTGCTGCGGGCGCGAGCGCAGCGATGCATCGCCAGTGAGGACCACGAACATGCCAGGGACGCCGGCGAGCAGCCCGGCGAGCAGCCGCAGCGTCGTGCCGGAGTTGCCGCAGTCCAGCACATCAGCCGGCTCGCGCAGCCCGCGCAGCCCGGCGCCGACGATCTGCACCGTCTCGCCGTCGATGGCGATCTGCGCGCCGAGCGCGCGCATGCAGCCGATGGTCGATCGGCAGTCTGCGCCAGTGAGGAAGTGCTCGATGGTCGCCGCGCCGCTGGCGATCGCGTTGAACATGACGGCGCGGTGCGAGATCGACTTGTCGCCTGGCACATCGATCTCGCCACGCAGGCGGGGCGGGGCGCTGAGGCGGAGCGTGTCTGTCATGGGCTACTCCGGCTGATTGACGAACTTGTAGCCGAAGCCGCGGACGGTGACGATGAAGCGCGGGTTGCCGGTATCCTGCTCGATCCGCTGCCGCAGCCGGTAGATCAACGCGTCGATAGCGTTGAAATCGTAGACATCGTAGTCCCAGACGCTGCGCGCGATCTCCTCTTTGCTAATCACGCGACCCTTGTTATTGGTGAGCAGTTCGAGCAACTGGAACTCTTTGACCGTCAGCGGCGGGTCAAGCAGCTTCCCGGAGATATACACTTCTTTGGCGCGGCTATCGATCCGCAGCGGCTCATCGGCGCGGACACGCCGGAGGATCTCGATAGGAAGCGGGCCTTTCTGCGTCGCCTCTGGGTCGTTAAAAATGATCTCGGTGTCCGCCACCCAGATTTTATCCTGGTTGTGCAGCGCGCGCACACCCTCGACGCGGTCGCCGTTAACGAACGTGCCGTTGGTGCTGTCCAGGTCGCGCACGACGCAGCCCTGCTCGCCGCGCTCGAGCCTGGCGTGGCGGCGCGACGCAAGCGGGTGGTCGATGACGACATCGTTAGCCACATCGCGGCCGATGGCGATCACGGCCTGGTCCCACGAGATCTGCTCGGGCACACCATCCTGTCGCCGAAGCACAAGCAGCGGCGCTGGACCCAGTTCCATCATACGTTCCTCCCGCCCGCTACGCCAGCCCCCTGGCTTCCTATGCGGCGGCGCTTGTGGTACAATCGCCAAAGGTTGTAAGGGATTATACCATCAGGGCCGCGAAAATACTAGATTTGCGTCTCGGCACCGCAGGGTCGCCGTATCACACGCTGCCGTGTGAAGCCCGCCGTGCGACGCAGCTCCATCGCATCGGCTGCCGCACGATGGAGCGACGCGGCGGCGAGAAAACAAGCCGATCGCGCTGATGTTGGCCGGAGGTATCCGCCGCGACATCGTTAGGACGGTGGCGCGCTCGCGGATGTTCCTGCGCTGGCGTGCGGCGGATCGTCGTTCGTTACGGAGTTATGTGTGACATCGCTGGTGGGCCGGGCGCTCGGGCGCTATCAGATCGAGGCCGAGATCGGACGGGGCGGGATGGCGCGGGTCTACCGCGCCGTCGATACCTCGCTCCGGCGTCAGGTCGCGCTCAAAGTGCTCGCGCCGCAGCTCGCGGTGGACGCTGAGTTTCTGCGGCGCTTCGAGCGCGAGGCGATCACCGCCGCCAATCTGCGCCACCCGCATATCGTCACGGTCTATGACGTCGGGCAGGCCGACGGGATGCACTATATCGCGATGGAGTTCATCCGCGGCCGCACGCTCTACGCCATCCTACGCGATCAAGGCGGGCTCGGCCTGGATTTTACGATAGGGATCATCGAGCCGGTGGCCAGCGCGCTGGACCACGCTCACGCGCTCGGGGCGGTCCACCGCGATATCAAACCGCAGAACATCCTGATCGATATCGACGGCAGAGTGCTGTTGACCGACTTCGGCATCTCGCAGGCACCCGAGCAGCACGAGACCGGCGAGCGGCTGACCCGCACCGGCGTGTTCATGGGAACGCCCGAGTATATCTCGCCGGAGCAAGCCACCGCGCAGCGGGTCGATGGCCGCAGCGATCTCTACTCGCTCGGCATCACCGCCTACGAGGTACTCACAGGCTCGGTGCCGTTCTCTGGGGCCACGCCGCAGCTGATCGTCGCCCACGTCCAGTCGCCGCCGCCGCCGCCGTCGCTCGTCGACCCGACGCAGCCGCGCGAGCTCGATGTAGTGATGGCCAGGGCGCTCGCCAAACGCCCAGACCAGCGCTTCGGCTCGGGCGCGGCGTTCATCGAAGCGCTGCGGGTTGTGGCGCGCCACAACGACATCGCGCCGGCCACCAGGGCGATGATCGCCGAGCTGGCGCAGTCGCCTACGCCTCGCCCACGGCCGATACCGCCGACGGCACCAGTCCCGATCGGCGGCGAGATCACCGCGCGCGCGCCAGCCCCGGCCCCACAGCAGCCGCGCAGCCAGCCGGCCGCCCAGCGGCGCGAGACACCGCAGCGGGTTCGCGTCGCCACCCCGCCGCCAAGCCGGGCGGGCGCGCCACGCGGCGCAGCGTACCGGAACACGATCGCCGGGCTCCCCGCCAACTGGGTGGTCTACGGCACCGCCGGCGCGCTGCTCGCGACGATGCTGATCTACGCCATCGCGAGCGTCTGGCGAACCCCGCCGCCACTTCGCCCAGCTATCACTCCAGGGCTGACGATCGAGGTGCCGACGACCACACCGCTGCCGACCGCCACGCTCGTCCCGCCCAGCCAGACGCCGGTGCCGCCGACGGTGCCGATCCCGACCAATACGCCCGAGCCGCTGCCCACCAATGTGCCGACTGCCGAACCGCCCGTGCTGCCGACTGCCGAACCGCCCGTGCTGCCGACTGCCGAGCCGCCCGTGCAGCCGACGGTCGAGCCGACCAGCGAACAGACCGTGCAGCCGACGGTCGAGCCAACCGCCATATCCACCGTCGAACTGACTATTGAGCCGACCGCCGCCGCGCCGACCGTCCAGGCCACAGCCGCGCCCACCGTTCAAACAACCGCCGTGCCCCCAGTCGCGACTACCGCGGCGCTGCCGCAGCTGACGCCGGTGGTCAAGAACACGAGCGCCGCGACATCCGGCTCGACGCCGGCGGCCACCCTCGCGCCGCCGGCGCAGACGCCGACCGCACCGACCGCACCGCCGCCGACCGCACCGCCGCCGACGACACCGCCGACGACACCGCCGACGACACTGCCGACGACACCGCCGACCGACCCACCAACTGCAGTGCCCACCGCCGCGCCGACCGACACGCCGACGCCGACGCCGTAATGCCCATGCCAATGCTCCAGCTACCACCCGATCTCCAGCGCGCCATCGAGGCCCGCCTCGCCAGCGTGCCACAATCGCGCTGGCTGGCCGCCGCGCAGACGCTGAGCGAGCGCTACCGCGCGCGGCGCAACGGTGGCGAGGCACCCTTGGCGCACGGCGAGATGGATGTGCTCGGGTATCTGGCGCTGCTACTCCCGGCCACCTACGCCCAGATCGGCGGCGCGCTCGCGATGGTCGCCGCGCGCACGGGCGACTGGTCGCCAGCGACGATGCTCGATCTCGGCAGCGGGCCTGGCACGGCGCTGTGGGCCGCAGCCGCCACCTTCGCCGGCCCACTCAGCTGCGAGGCATGGGAGCGCGAGCCAGCGTTTATCGCGGTGGGACGCGAGCTTGCCAGATCCAACCCGGCGCTCGCCGCGACGCGCTGGCGCAGCTTCGATCTCGGCGACCAGGATACGAGCGAGATAGCACCGCGCGATCTGGTCACCATCGCCCACGTCCTCAACGAGCTGCCGCCCGCAGCGCGCGAGGCTGTGGTGCAGCGCGCCTGGCGCGCAACCGCCGGTGTGCTGCTGATCGTCGAGCCAGGGACGCCTGAAGGGTTTGCGCTGGTGCGCGCGGCGCGCGATCTGCTGCTAGCGCACGGGGCGCAGACGATCGCGCCGTGCCCGCACAATCTGCCGTGCCCGCTCGCCGGCGACTGGTGCCACTTCCCGCAGCGAATCGCCCGGCCGCCGTTTCAGCGTATCGCCCGCGCCGCGCCATCGCCATGGGAAGAGAGCAAGTTTGCCTTCGCCGCGCTGGCGCGCTTCCCACAGCCGCTGCCGTTCGCCGGCCGAGTGATCCGCGAGCCATTCGCCAACAAAGCCTACGCCGAGGCGATCATCTGCCGCAGCGACGCTGTTGCGCCGCTGCGCGCCCCCAAACGCGATCTGGCCACCTACCGCGCGATCGCAGCGCGCACGTGGGGCGAGGCGCTGGAAGATCGTGCCGCGACAGATGTGAAAGGGTAGCCGTGACACCAGCTGTACGCAACCATCTCCCGACGGCGCTGGCGGCCCTGCTGCTCGGGGGGATCTACGCCCTGATTGCGCAGCGCTTCGCCGTCGGGCCGCGCGGCATCCTGCCGATCATCGTGCTGCTGCTGGTCGTCCTCAGGCTGACGAGCATCCGCTTCGGACGCTTCACCGTCAGCCGCCAGATCGGCATCGTCCTGCTCGCCGTCATCACGATCGCCGAGGCGATCAGCACCTCGCTACTCGTGGCGGGGCTCGCTGACCCGGGGCAGCGCACGAACGCGATCCCCCACGAGGACGCGCTATCGCTGCTGCGCGACTCGGCGCTGATTTGGCTGATCAATGTGCTGACGTTCTCGTTTTGGTACTGGGAGATCGACGGCGGCGGCCCGGCGCAGCGCCATCACCACGGCTATACCAGCGACGACCTCCTCTTCCCGCAAATCGCCGAGGATCACGGAAGCGATTGGCAACCACATTATGTCGATTATCTGTTTCTCGCGTTCAGCACTAGCACGGCGTTCAGCGCCACCGACACGTTGATTCTCTCGCGGCGCACCAAGCTGCTGGTCATGGCGCAGTCGCTGATCTCGCTGATCGTGCTGGCGGTGATCGCCGCACGCGCCGTCAATACACTGTGACAAGGGAGAGCACCATATGGATATTGTTCGCAACTGGATGAGTTCGCCGCCGATCACCGCCACCGAGGATCTTTCTCTGGCCGACGCCAGGGCGCTGCTGCGCGCGCGCCGCGTCAGGCGGCTGCCCGTGGTCGATGCACAGGGGCGACTGGTCGGCATCGTCACTGAGGGCGATATACACAGCATCTCGGCATCGCACGTCACCGATGTCCAGGAGTACAGTCTCTACCATCGGGCCGGGCAGGTGCCGCTGCGCGAGATCATGCGCCGCGAGGTGATCACCGTCACGCCGGAGACCATGGTGCTAGAGGTGGCGCGGATCATGGTCGATCGCAAGATCGGCGGCATTCCCGTGATCGAAGACGGCGTGGTGGTAGGCATCATCACCGAGAGCGACCTGTTCCGTACGATCATCGCCAACGAGACCCGAAAGACATAGGCTAGCCCGCCTCGCCACCGTCGATCCGGTACAGCGCGCCCTCATTCTGGCTGATCAGATAGAGCTCGCCATCGCCGTCCTGCCCAAACGAGCTGATCTGCCCGTCGATCTTGAGCAGCTCGCTTCGCTGCCACACGCCATCGCGCTGCCGCAGCCCCCATACCTGGCCGGAGCAGTAGTCGCCAAACACGTAGCTACCCTGAAGCGGGGGGATAGCCGTGCCGCGGTAGACATAGCCGCCGGTCACCGAGCAGCCTTCGCTGTGCGGGTAGCTGTCGATCGGGGCGACAAACGCGCTCTTGTCGCAGCCAGCATCGCGGAAGCAGTTCGGCCCCTCCATCGCGCTCCAGCCGAAATTTGCGCCGACGGCAGCGCTCGCCGTCACCCAATCGACCTCCTCCGTCAGGTTTTGCCCAACGTCGGCGATGTAGAGATCGCCGTTGGCGCGGTCGAACGAGAAGCGCCACGGGTTCCGCAGCCCGATGGCGAAGATCTCGGGGCGCGCGTCGTCCTTACCGACGAACGGATTATCCTGCGGGATGGCGTATGGGTCGCCGCCGTCCACATCGATCCGCAGCAGCTTGCCAAGCAGCACGTCGGTGCGCTGCCCATTGCCCTGCGGGTCGCCTCCCGAGCCGCCGTCGCCCATGCCGATGTACAGCTTTCCATCCGGCCCAAACACCACCAGGCCGCCGTTGTGGTTGGGGTACGGCTGGTCGATGCGCAACAGCACCTTTTCACTCGCCGGGTCGGCCGCGTCGCCGCTAGCGCTGAAGCGCGAGATGACGGTGTTCCCCGCCGTGTCGGTGTAATCGACGTAGAGCAGCCCGTTATCACGGAATAACGGGTGAAACGCCACGCTCAGCAGACCCTGCTCGTTGCCGCCGGACCCGACTCTGGCCACGATGTCAAGAAACGGCGTCGGCTCAATCTTGCCATCGCGCACGATCCAGATCTTCCCCGGCTGATCGACGACGAACAGTCGGGCGCTGGCATCGCCGGCGCTCGTTATGTATAGCGGCCGTGCGAAGCCATCGGCGATCTTGGTGAGCTTGATGTGCGTCGCCTCGACGCCACCGGTCGCCTGGGGCAGCGCCGTCGCCTGGGGCAACGCCGTCGCCTGGGGCAGCGCCGCGGCAGCCGTTGGCAAAACGGGCGTGGTCGCCGCTGCGGTCGTCTGCGCGCCGCCCTGGGGCGTCGTCACGGCCGCGCCGCCCGTCGATCCGCCGCACGCGGCGAGTACAATCGCATAGGCGCAGATGAGCAAAAGCCGAAACTGCATGATTTGGTCCTTTCAAATGGCAAAGTTGCGGCCGATAGTATGTCATGGTACGATATCGCGGCAACTGTTTCGACGAGATAGGGATCAACGATGACCGACAACACACGCCCCGCCACGCCGCGATTCACCGGCGTCGATACCTTTTTTGACCACAAGGGCCGCTACCAATTCCGCTTTCCAAGCGACTGGGCGCGCTACGAGCTCGAAGGCCACCCTGAGGGCGTGATCTTCTCGCCAAACCACGGTCAGGAGTTCCCACAGACATTTGTCTCCGGCTACGCGGTCCCGCTCGATGTCAAGGTCGTCGCTGAAGACCTCGAAGTCCTTGGGCCGGCCATCCGCGACGGGCTCGGCCAGCTCGCCGATATGTCCATCGAGCACGAGGCCGACGATACATACGGCAACCTGATAAAATTCGATCGGACGTTCACTTTTCGCGATGGCGATGCGACGCGCAAGCGCCACACCTGGATCATGTACGTTGCCGATATCCAAATCGTCTTTACGTACCAGGGCGAGAGCCCGGCGGAGTACGATTACTGGCTGCCGATGGGCAACACCATGTTTTACCACGTCCAGATCCCTGAGTCGTTTTGGTTCGCCACCGACCGCGACCTCAACCAAACCGGCGATGAGAAGACCTCCAAGACAAAACGCGGCCGGCGCTAGAGCGATCCCACATGCGTTGTGAAGGCGCGAAGCGCACACAGTGGAGTTTTGGGGCGCAGCTCCTATATACATTACGCTTGTTCCACGGAACCGGTTTTAGACGCTGCACGGTGCGCTTTTTTCGGCCTGCGGCAGCGCGGTAGCTCCTATGTTACTCCTGCTGCGCAGCAGGAGTAAAAAACCGCTTCCATGGTGCGAAGTACCCAGTGCGGAGCGCGTCAGAAAAGAAGCGTGATGCGGTTGGGGGTTTGGGGGCACAGCCCCGAGCACATCCCTTTTCTATTGCTCTCGCGCCCAGTGCGGCTGGCAGCGTAGGTTGCAAGAGGAGTGCCAGTGTGCGACGAAACGCAGCCAGACACGGCACAACGATCGTAATCGGGCTGCTGGGCGGTGCCGCGCTGCTGTGTATACTCGTGGCCGCACTCACCATCGTCGCGCGGCCACGGCAGTTTACTAATCACCGCGATCAGATCGGCGATGCGCTGGCACGGCGCGGCGTGGCCTTCGATGCGATCTACGTCACACAGGGCTGGCCAGATCAGATTAATAGCCAGACATACGGCGCCAATGTTCAAGTCGACCTGTCGACGACGCGCCACGTCTTCGGGCGCGTCGAGTGTCGCCAGGGCAAGACCCGCTGTTGGTTCGCCGTCGAGCGGCTCGGCGTCGAGCGCCAGGAGCTCGCCGACCTCACGATTGTCCATCGTAGCGATTGGCAGGAGTGGGTCGACGCACTGGCGACACGGCTCGGGCTCCAGCGCTAACACTTCAGCGGAGACCATGCGATGCTGATTCGCCGCCGTGCAACGCTGATCATCCTCCCGCTCGCGCTGTGCATCGCCGCCGCGATCATCGCGAGCGCCGCGCGGCCGCCGGATCTCAGCTCGCACCCCGC
The DNA here is from genome assembly GCA_043754595.1 of Roseiflexaceae bacterium. Taxonomy (GTDB): domain Bacteria; phylum Chloroflexota; class Chloroflexia; order Chloroflexales; family Roseiflexaceae; genus JAYUUK01. The sequence continues at coordinate 23,387 of JAYUUK010000450.1, forward strand.
CGTCATCGCCTACTATCTACGGCAGCGCGGCATCGATGCGCGCCACGTCGGCCTCTCGCAAAACTGGCCCGAGTCCGTCAACTACTACGCCTACGGTCACAAGATCTACCCCTACAACGCCAACCTGATCATCACGCTCGGCAGCGGCAGCGAGGTGCCCGGCCGGCTCGAGTGCCTCGATGACCAGACCAACTGCCAGCTGTATCTCGTGCGCCTCGGCATCAGGGGCGAGCAACTCCCAGATGTCCAGCAGAACGTGCATCAGACGTGGATGGAATGGATCGAGGCGCGGACGGGTCTACGACTCGGGCATCCCTGAACCATCGGTCGACCACAATCGCAGCTGCCTACTGCACAGGTTTTGCAATGGGTGCGCCGACTTTCAGCCAGCTATCAGCGCAGTGTGGTCATTTTCTCAGACATTTAGTGGGCGAAGTGAGACGATTCATTGGGGAGAATGAGGATTTATTAAGGTATATCGGTTCAGGTTTGACATTTATAAATCAAACCTGTACAATACCTACATCCTAAACGGAACAGTAGCGACACATGTTCGAGCGAGTCAGCGGTGACCGCTCGGCATGTATCGATGCTGGAGATTCCCAGGTCTCGCGCAAGCGAGCAAACAACCAGCTGCTCTAGGTAGAGCGAAGCGGACGTTATCTCTACGAGGAGGTATCCAGATGTCCCAGGTACGGAAGCTAACCCGCCGCGATTTCCTGCGCATGTCCGCAGTGACCGCAGCCGGCGCAGCGCTCGCCGCGTGTGGTGGTACCACTACCGCCCCAGCCGCCCCAACCACCGCCGCCGCGGCCCCCACTGCCGCTGCAGCGGCCACCACTGCCCCAGTTGCTGCCACTGCTGCGCCAGTCGCCCCGGCCGCCACGACGGGCGCAGTCGCCACCGCCGTCACCGCGATGGATGCTGGCAAGTTCAAAGAGGCGCCGATGCTGGCCGAGATGGCCAAGGCCGGCACCATCCCCGCCCTCGCCGACCGCCTGCCCAAGAACCCCTACACCCCGCCCCATGTGTGGCTCACCGCCGGCAAGTACGGCGGCGTGCTCAACAAGGCCTACAACAACAACTGGGGCATCACCGGCTTCATCACCGAAATGCAGTACGGCCACTCGCCGCTGCGCTACCTGAAGGACGGTCTCGCGATCGGGCCGGGCTTCGTGGAGAGCTGGGAAAGCAACGCTGATGCTAGCAAGTGGTCCTTCAAGATGCGCGAGGGCATCAAGTGGTCCGATGGCAAGCCGTTCACCACGGCGGACATCGTGTACTGGTGGGAGATGACCGTCGGCGGTAACGGCAAGGAGAAGGAGCTGTTCGGCGAGCTCAAGCCGATCAACAGCCCGCCGGACGAGGCCCGCTCCGGCAAGGGCACGCTCATGACGCTCACCGCCCCCGATGACTACACCTTCGAGATGGTCTTCGACGCGCCGGCACCGCTCACGGCGGACCGCCTGGCGATGTGGACCAACGCCTTCATCGGGCCAGCCTGGGTCATGCCCAAGCATTATATGGAGCAGTTCAACCCAATCGTGAACAAGGACAAGTTCAAGGATTGGGAAATGCACCAGAAGAAGTTCAACCACAACAACCCGGAGATCCCGCGGCTGACCGGTTGGAAGCTCGATACCTT
>JAYUUK010000451.1:0-2770 GCA_043754595.1 Roseiflexaceae bacterium
GGCGCGGCGCGAATCTTGCTTCATCGAAATCGATACGGTTAGGGACTATCTCATTCGCGCCAGACACGGCGCAATTGCACACTGGGTACGTGAGGGAAACGCAAACATCACGTAGCGAGCGTGAGACGGTTCCTGACATTGGTATAGATGACGCAACAGAGGAGGAGCAACACCATGACGAGGCGAATGGCAGGACTGTACGTGATGCTGACCGCGCTTCTTGTACTCACAACTGGACGCACCGTGCTGGCCCAAAGCGGCTTAACTACATCGCTCACGGGGGCTGCAGAAGTGGGTGGTGGCGATCCGGATGGCAGTGGGAATGCAACTGTCACGGTGACGTCCGATACAACCCTGAGTTACACGATCGACGTGACCGGTATCACGCTTCCCGCGACGGCTGCTCACATTCATAAAGGGGCCGCAGGGGCAAACGGACCCGTCGTTGTTCCTTTCTCACCCGCACCCGGCGCCGATGGAAAAGCCACCGGAACCGCCACGGCGGATGCCGCACTGATTGCCGACATTCGCGCCAATCCGCAAAACTACTATGTCAATGTGCACACGTCGGATTTTCCGAATGGCGCGATGCGCGGCCAACTGGGTGGTACGGGGACAGTATCTGCACCATCTGCACCATCTGCACCATCTACACCACCTACACTGCCGAAAACAGGGAGTGACGATGCGTTGCCAATGCAGCTTGCCGTCTTGGCCCTCACACTGTTGGCTATTGGGTTAATGCTGACACATCGCCGGGTACGAAGCTAGGCACAAGCTAGGACAATCTATTTGGCACGTCTAGTGCACCCACGTCTTGCGACCGCATCGGCTCCGTAGCAGCTGATGCGCTTCACGAGCGGGTAGGAGCAGCAGCCGATCGGGACATGTCCCGATCGGCTGCTGCCGTATGGTATCAACCACATCATCTAACCCGCCTGCTCATCGTGGCGGGTCGGTGATGGCGCGGCGCGGGCGATGGCGCGGCAAATTGGAGGGGCGAAGCGCGCCCGATCGATCCGGTGTTGGCAACCAATCCGCGCTTGCTTCGCCCGGACCGGGCCATGGTGCGCGATCGAGTACGGCAGCCGCTCGATGCGATCCAGCTCGCCAATAACGCCGCGTGGCAGCTCGAATGTGTGGACAGTGAAACAGAGATCTATCGGCGAATCGGGCCGGTGCTGTACTGCGCACCGGTACGCGTTGGGCACCACGACACGCTCGCTCGCGGTGGGATGACGTCAGCGCCGGGCGATGCGACCTGCGAGTGGGAACGCGTTTGCGGTGCGCATCCTTGCTCACAAGGGGTTGCGCTGAGCGCCCGCCCCAGCGTGCGCCGCGATCCGCCGCGCGAGTACGGCCACAGCCCAGCCACGTCGGCGCTCGATGCTGCCGCTGAGGCCAGCGATCGGTGGCTGCTGGCGCAGCACCGCGCAGCACCGCAGCGACCCACGCGCGTCGCAGTGCAGAAGCGCAGCCAGGCGCACGACGAACCGCACGCAGCGCAGGTTACCTGCGCCACTAGCTCAGCGTGGCGCTGACGCCCAGGAAGTAGCCGTAGCGCGCTGCGGCGCTGGCCACGGCCGCGTGCTGCTCTGGCGGCAGCGGCACAAACGGCTGAACGCTAACCGTGACGCTGTTGCGGGTCAGCGTCCGCTTCCACGTCCCGACCACCCGGCCCGCGATTACGATGATCGGGTTGAAGATCCCGTTGCTGCCCGGCACGATCTGCTGGCTGTGGGCCGGATCCAGCACCGCTGTGCGGTCGCGGTACCCCAGGAGAAACTCGTCAAAGGGCGGCAGCAGGTGGACCTGGCCAGGATTGGCGAGTCCGTTGCTCACCCCTGCACCGGCGTAGTAGCGCTCGCCGCCGTACGTCTCGTGCATGAGTTGCTCGGCCACCGCCGCCAGGCCCGCGCGCGCATCGGCGGTCGTCAGCCCGCTCCACCAGACGAGGTCGTGCAGCGTGGCCGGGCCGTGGCCAGTGAAGTAGCGCAGCGCCAGCGCGGCGAGCGCCTCGCCGCGCGGCAGCGCTGGCGTGGGCGGGATCCACTCCTCCAGCAGCGTGAAGGTCGGCTGCTTGCCCGCCCGCGCGCCGAAGCACAGCAGCCCGTCCTGCGCGAGCCGCCCAAGAATATGGATGCCGCGCTGGCCGTCTGGCGCGATCCCGGCCGCCGCCAGACGCGCAAACAGCGCGGCGCGGGTGAGCTGCCCGCCACCTGCGAGGGCGGCGCTGAGCACGTGCGCGCTGGCCGTGAAGGTGGCACTGTCCAGCCCCAGTTGGCGGTGCCGTGTCTGCATGCGCTGCGCGATCCGGGGCGTCAGCAACGCGAGCATCCAGCGCGCATCGGCTGGGGCCACCAGATGTAGCGTGCCGCGTATGGGCCATGTCCGCACGATCCGGCGCTCCGCGAGCGCCGTCTCAACGCGCTGCTCTGTGGCATCGACCGTGCGCAGCCCCACGGCCCAGAGCGCGCCCAGGTAGTCCTGGGCCTGGACTGCCCCGAGCCGCTGCACCACCGCGCCCGGGTCAGCGCTGTCAGGGACGGCGATCTGCTGGCTGTCGAGCCGCCGAACGCCGATCGATTCGGTATCCATCGTCGTTACTCATCCGTACCCCGCCAGCCGCCGGTCGGCGCGAGTGATTGATGCCGCAGTCTCCCACAGATCGCCCTATAGCTAAACGCAAAACGGTTGAGCGCACAACGGAGAACAGGAGCGCACTGGGATGCGCTGCATCGTGCGGCGGAGTGGATCAACCGTTTTGCAC
>JAYUUK010000452.1:0-24757 GCA_043754595.1 Roseiflexaceae bacterium
AGACCAGCACCGCCGCCTCGTCGTCGATATCCATGGCGATTCTCCTCGTGATTGACGATTGACGATTACCCAGTCGTCGCATACCCGCATCTCTTCATCTCTTCATCGCTTCATCGCTTCACCGCTCGTGGCGCTCGGTCGCTGCGTCACACCGCTCGCTCGGCCAGCTGCGCCCCGCCGCGCCTCCCGAGATCCTCGCGCAGCCGTAGCAGCGCCAAGTCGCCGGCCTTGGCCTCGATCATAACATCGAACGGCACCGCCAGCGGCGCGGCCAGCAGCGCCAGCGCATCGTCCGGGGCGATGAAATCGGCGTGCTGCCCTGGGCGCGGCGCGAGGATCTGCCGCGCGTGCCCGGCGCGCTCGGGCTGCAGGAAGCCCTCGGTGCGCTGACTGCTGAGGTGGACTTTGGGGCGCCTGCGCTGCGCAGACCAGGTGGCCAGCGCCAGATCGCGCGCCAGCGCCACCCCGATCTGCTCGGGGTCCATCAGGCGGTGGTGGAGCAGATCGAAGACCACCGGAACGCCGGTGCGCTGGTGGATCAGCAGAGCGTCGGCCAGCGGGAAGGTCGTGTCGTGCTCGACGACCAGGTGGCGGCGGATACCCGCTGAGAGCCGCTCGTAGCGCATGCAGAAGCGCTCGATCGCGGCTGGCCGGTCGGCCCCCTCGCCACCGATATGGACGACGATCGCGCCGGCGTTCGGGCCGGCCCCGGCGCCGAGCGCGTCGAGCAGCAGGGCGGATGCGGCGAGCTCGGCGCCGGCGCGGGCGAAGCTGGTCTCGTCGCCGGCGGCGAGCGCCGCCGCCAGCCCGGCGTGGATCGTCAGCCTGATGCATGCGGCCTGCTCGGTAAGCAGCGCGAGCAGCTCGCCGGCGCGCCCGATGGCCCGCGCCGCCGCCTCGGGGTCGGCGCGCAGCTCGGGCGGCAGCAGCTCGCCGTGCAGTCGGTAACAGCCGATCTGCTGCGATCGCAGATAGCCAAACACATCGCGCAACGACAGCAGCCCGACACCGAGGCTGGCGCTGCCCGGCGCGCGGCGGCCATCGTGGGTGCGGAGATTGGAGCGGCCAAGGATGCGAGACGTGGTGCCGAGACGTATCATCACTCTATTATGAAACAAGTGTTCGCATCTGTCAATATGGTACACTGGCGCGATGACACAGATCTTTCTGCTCGGCACGCTGGCGCTCATCCCGCTGCTCGGCGGCTTCGTGCTGCTCTGGCGGCGCTACTACCGCGAAGATAGCGCCGACCTGCTGCGCACGGTGGCCAAGAATAGCGCGCTGCCGATCGCCGCCAATCTGCTCAACAAAGTGCTGGACTTCGGCTTCGCGGCGATCGCGCTGCGGCTGCTCGGGCCGGTGTTCAGCGGCGCATATGACCTTGTGGCGCTGATCGTCGGGCTGTTTTTGCTGACGCTGACCAATTGGGGCCTCAACGACCTGACGGTGCGCGAGGCCGCCACCGATCTCGGCCGCGCGCCGCGGCTGTTCAGCGTCACACTGCTGCTGCGCTGGGGGATCTCGCTCGCCACCGTCCCGCTGGCCATCGCGCTGGCGGCGGGCTACGCCATCATTGGCAACCCGCTGCTGCCGGCGGCGCAGGTCGCGCTCGCACTGCTGGTGATCCACCTCTTCCCGGCCGCGCTGGCCGCCGCCTGCTCCGCCTCGTTTCAGGCCTACCAGCGGATGGAGATCCCGGCGCTGCTCGGCACGCTCACCACCATCGTCAAGACGCTGGTCGGCGCGGCGCTGCTGTTTGCGCTGCCAGACGCATCGAGCCGCCTGGTGGCGCTGGCCGGGCTGGCACTCGGGGCCACGAGCATCAACGCCGCGCTGTTCTGGCTGCTGCAGCGCCGTCTGCTGTTCAGCGCGCCGCTGGTCTGGAGCTGGCAGGAGGGGCGGGCGCTGCTACGCGAGGCTTTTCCGCTGCTGCTCAACAGCCTGCTGCTGGCGGTTTTCTTCCGCTTCGACATCATCATCCTGCGCGCGCTGCGCGGCGACGGCGAGGTCGGGCTGTACGGCGCGGCCTACAAGCTGATCAACATGACGCAGATCCTGCCGCCCTATCTGGTGGCGGCGCTCTTCCCGCTGCTGTCGCGCTACGCCGCCACCGACCGCGCCGCGCTGCGGCGGCTATTCTTCGAGGCGACCAGGCTGCTCCAGCTGATCGCCTGGCCAGTGGCCGCCGCCACCACGGTACTGGCCAGCGACCTGATCTGGCTGCTCGGCGGGGCTGGCTATCTGCCGGGGGCCGCGAGCGCGCTGGCGATTCTGATCTGGTATCTGCCGCTCTCCTACCTCAACGGCGTGGTGCAGTATGTGCTGATCGCCATCAGGCGGCAGCGCGCCATCACGGTTGCGTTTGTGGTCGGCGCGCTGGTGAACCTGGCGCTCAACGCCGCGCTCATCCCACGCTACGGCGCCGCCGCCGCCGCCGTCGCCACGATCGTCACCGAGATAGCGCTGCTGCTGCCATTCCTGCGCGCGCTGGCCGCAGACGAGCTGCTGCCGCCGATCCGCCAGCTGATCTGGCGGCCAGCGCTGGCAGCGCTGTTGATGCTCGGCGCGATGCTCGCCAGCCACGGCCTCGGGCCGCTGGCCGCCGCCCTGATCGGGGCGGCGGTGTACTGCGCCGCACTCGCGCTCTGCAATGGCTTCGGCGAGACCGAGCGACGGATCGCCGGGCGGCTGCGCGCCAGGCTGCGCTAGCGGTGGATGGCTCGCCGCACGGCCGGTGAACGATGCGAACTCGTGCTATACTGAGCTTGAATGCGCGGTCAGCGTCGCCCGCGCGAGCATACTCACTGAGGAGGAAGCATGTCCGCCACGCGGGAAACCCCGTACACCATCGCGCAGCAGCAGTTCGATCTCGCCGCCGAAATGCTCAATCTGGAGCCATCGCTGCGGCGCATCCTGCGCGTCCCACAGCGCGAGCTCACCGTCCAATTTCCCGTCAAGATGGACGATGGCAGCGTCGAAGTTTACACCGGCTATCGCGTCCAGCATAATATTACCCGCGGCCCGGCCAAGGGCGGCATCCGCTACCGGCCAGACATGAGCATTGACGATATGCGCGCGCTGGCCATGTGGATGACCTGGAAGTGCGCTGTGGTCAATATCCCGTACGGCGGCGCCAAAGGTGGCGTCGTCGTCGACCCGCGCGCGCTCTCGCTCAGCGAGCTGGAGCGGCTGACCCGGCGCTACACCTCGGAGATCAGCATCCTGATCGGCCCGGATCGCGACATCCCCGCCCCAGACGTCGGCACCAACCAGCAGGTGATGGCCTGGGTGATGGACACCTACTCGATGCACGCCGGCCACACCGTCCCAGCGGTGGTCACCGGCAAGCCGATCAACATTGGCGGCTCGCACGGCCGCAACCAGGCCACGGCGCGGGGGATTTCGTACGCGCTCAGGGAGGCCGTCGAGGCGCTTAGCTTCAGCCTGGCCGGCGCGCGGGTCGCTATCCAGGGCTTCGGCAATGTTGGAGCCACTGTGGCCCGGCTGCTCGATGAGATGGGGGCGACGATTGTGGCGCTCTCAGACAGCCGCGGCGGGATCTACCGCCCGAGTGGGCTGCCGGTGGCCAGCGTCATTACCTACAAGGCGCGCACTGGCACGCTCGCCGATTTCCCCGAGGCCGAGCATATCAGCAACGCCGAACTGCTCGAACTGCCGTGCGATATCCTGATCCCGGCCGCGCTCGAAGGCCAGATCACCGCCGCAAACGCCCATAAGATTAAGGCCCGTGTGATCGGCGAGGCGGCCAACGGCCCGACCAGCCCGGACGCCGACGATATCCTCTACGAGCGCGGGATCTTCGTCATCCCCGATATTTTGGCCAATGCCGGCGGCGTAACGGTCAGCTACTTCGAGTGGGTGCAGGGGCTACAGGAGTTTTTCTGGACCGAGCGCGAAGTCAACGCGCAGCTGGAGCGGATCATGGCCGGCGCGTTCCGGCAGGTACTCAATCTTGCCCACGAGCGCAAAGTCCATATGCGGACCGCAGCCTACCTGCTCGCCGTCGACCGGGTGGCGCAGTCGGCGCGGACGCGCGGGATTTACCCCTAGCCATGACGGCAGCCAGACGACAGCTCGGACGGTTCGGCGAGCAGCTCGCCGCCACTCATCTCGGCCGGCTCGGCTACGCGATCGTCGAGCGGAACTGGCGCTGCCCGATCGGCGAGATCGATATCGTAGCCCGCGACGAAGATGCGCTCGTCTTCGTCGAGGTGCGCTCGCGCCGCAGCAGCGTCGCGCTCGCCGCCGAGTCGGTCGGGCCAGCAAAGCGTCGCAAGCTCGCTGAGCTGGCCCAGACCTACATCATGCTCCATGATCTACCGGAGCAGACACCGTGGCGGATCGATGTAGTGGCTGTGGCGCTGTGGCGCGATGGCCAGGTCGATATCGACCACATTGCCAACGCCGTCGAGGAGTAACTAGCCGTTGCGCGGCTCCCAGACCTCTTCGAGCACGCAGTCCCACGGATACTTGAACTCATCTGCGGCATCGTAGACGTGCGACTGTAGATTGACCACTATCACCTCCGGCTGGGTCAGCGCTTTCCAGCCGTGCATCACGCCGGGGGGAATCTTCAGCAGGCGCGGCCTGGCGGTGCCGAGGTAGACCACATTGACGTGGCCAAATGTCGGCGATTCTTGCCGAATATCGACCATCACCACCTGTAGCTTGCCGCGGGTCACAGTGAACTGGTCGGTGTGGATGGCGTGCAGATGCCAGCATTTGGTGACGCCGTAGTCCGTGGCGCTCTGGTAGATGTGGTTCGGCACGGCGGCACCCTCGGTCTCGACCCACGGGCGGCTCCAAAGCTCGATGACATCGCCCCGTCCGTCGAGCAGTGGCCGGAGCTCTTTGAGCAGCGAGCCATCGATGGTCGGCGGGCTATAGGGCGACTTCACACTGTATGTCAACGACCGTAGCCAGTCGGCCGTGATTTCGCGCGGGTGCATCGCAATCCTTTACGTCAGAAATACGTAGCACGCATTATAATACACGTCAGAATGCCGGAAGTTGGCAAAGGGAGGTCGGTGTGGCACAGATTCGCGTGGCCGATATCATGCACGTCGGGATTATTTCGTGTCCGAGCGAGACGTCGGTCGAGGATGCGATCGCGCTGATGCAGAACTATCGCATCCACGCGGTGATCGTGGTGGACGGGCCGGGCTACCTGGCGGGGATCGTCTCGCAGACCGATATGCTCAACGCCTGGCAGGACGGCTCGACCTACCAGCAGGTGATGCACGGCCCGGTCGGCGCGGTGATGACCCGCAGCGTGATCACGTGTCTGCCGCAGATGGAGCTCGACCGGGCGATCAAGCTGCTCAACCGCCACCGCATCCACCGGCTCGTCGTGGTGGAGGAGCGTAACGACGGCCGCTTCTGGCCGGTTGGCGTGCTGTCCATGACCGATATCGTCCGCGCCATCGAGAGCGGCGCGATCCCGGCGAGTATGATGAGCGCCTAGCTCCACGTCGGGATGTAGCGCGCTGCATCCCGACGCGGTCGCCATCCACGCTCAGTCCCAGTGCAGCGCCACGCCGATATAGTCATCTCGACGGTTAAGCAGCCCTTCGTACATCGCCGGAGCCGCATCGCCTGGGACAAAGTGGGTGATAAGGTCGCGCAGCTCGACCCTGCCGCTCTCCAGCAGGTGGACAAGCGTGCGGATCGCTCGGTCGCGCACGAAGGGGAAGTGCTCGCGCGCCGTCTGCCCGATCGCCGATCCGTGAGCGCCAATGAGCGTGATAGAGCGGCCGTGCAGATCCCAGTAGAAGTCCACGTCGCCGGCGATACCGCGCGGGCTGCCGACCATCACCACCCGCCCGCCGTCGCTCACGGCGTGCATCGCCGCCTTCACGGCATTCGGCGCACCGGTGGCGTCCACCACGATATCTGGCAGCGCCCCGCCGTTGACTGCCCGCAACTGCTCGCGCAGGTCGCCGACCGTCGGGTCGATCGTGGCCACGCCGTACGTCCGCTCGGCTGTGCTGCGCCGCGCCGCCACGGTGTCGATGCCGATCAGCGGCGTGGCGGCGGCGGCGGCGAACAGCCTGAGCGCGATCTGCCCGATCAGACCGAGCCCCATCACCGCCACGCTTTGCCCGATGATCCTGTCGCTCTGCACCAGCGCAGTGAACGGGAAGCGCGCCAGGATGGCGAAGGCCGCCACCTCGGCCGGCAGCGCCTCGCCGATCTTCCAGACCAGCGCCCGCCCACCATCCACATCGACGATGGCGTGGCTCTCGTGCCGCCCCTCCCATAGCACCCGGTCGCCCACGGCGTAGCCAGCCACGCCGTCGCCCACCTCCAGCACCCGCCCAACCGCCGAGTAGCCGGGGGTGAACGGGAAGCGCGGCCAGGTTCGCGTCGGATCGTTGAGCCACTGATGGACGCCGGTGTACACCGCCAGCTCGGTGCCTGCGCTGATCGCCGAAGCCTCGGTCTCGATCAGCAGCTGCCCAGGGCCCGTCGCGGCGATGTCGTAGGTCTCGATGATCACGCGGTGCGGCTCGGGCATCACCGCCCGGCGCCCTCGCTGAGTACGCGGCATAACATAGCTCCTCGATTAAGCTTGATCATCTCCCATCGTACCACAACCGCGTCCCAACACGACGCGGCGGCGGTCGAGTCATTCGACCGCCGCCGCGCTCGCTGCACGCTCATGCAGGTTCACGCTGCATTGTCTGAGCCGCGCGAACGTGTGTCGGCAACACGACGCGTCAATCGTCAACTAGTAGGCCAGCACCTGCGAGCGGGCGAACCCATCGTCGCGCAGATGCCAGCTTGCATTCTCATCGTTGACCCGCAGCAGCGCGCCGCGCTCATAAACCTGATAGCTCATCGTGACGGCGCGCTCGTTCTCGACCGCCCAGCCAAGCGCTTTTTGCACCTCAGGGTGTTCGCTCCAGACCTTGCCGAAGCCGCGGCGCGGCGCGAAGAACCCCTTGGGCGGCGTGCCGTAGCTGTCTGGGTCGCCACTCCTCCAGGTGTCTGAGTAGGTGGTGTACGTGATCTGCGAGTTCTGGTAGGACAGCACGATGATCACGCCATTGCCGCCGCGCAGCGGCACATAGTACATCTGCCCGCGCTCGAACCGGCCAGATGCGCCGGAGACGTAGCTGTAGTCCTGCCCTGGGATCGGGCAGCCGAGCGCGCGCTGGGTGTTAAAGCTCGCGTAGTCGGCGCGCATCTCGCCCAGGATGGCCGCGCCACACTCTTTGGGCGGCTGCTGGCCAGACAGGCTCCGCAGATCGCGTGCCAGCAACCCGAGCAGCACCGGATCGCCGGCGATCGGGAGGATCTCAGGGTGGAGCTCCATGCGGCGGCGCTCGAAGTACTGGACGCGGTAGGTCCGGCCCTCGATCGTCTCATCCATCTCGTCGGTTACCGGGAAGCCGAAGCGCGCCAGACCGCCGTTGCGCAGCCAGTAGCTCAGAAACGCGCCGCAGGCGGCGTAACCGGTCTCGCGCGCGAGCTGGCAGCCGGCAGGCGCAGTCGAGCCGCTGCGGAACTGCCACGGACGGCTGGTGGCGGCCAAATACTCGACTCCCAGACGGCCGGCGAGCACGCCCTGGCCCTGCGCCGCGTGGTCCTCCAGCCGGTCGCGCTCGAACCACTGCACCGGCCCGGTCCAGCTCTCCACGGTCTCCTGCTGCACCGGGGCGATCGGGTAGCCAAACACCGGCAGACCGCCGTTGCGCTCCCAGTAGGCCCTGATGTTGCCGCTGATACACTGGCCAGTCTCGCTGAAGCAGCGGGTGTCGCTCTGGGCGAAGGCCGCTGCCCCCGGCACCAGGCTCAGCAGCAGCGCGAGCATGATGCCGATCGTTCGTCGTCGCATGGTCTTCTCCTTTGAATGGATCGTTTGAGCGGATGGTTGTCGCCACACTTGCGCGGCGACTGTCGCACGCTCATATCTCTACAGACGCAAGTCTAGCGCGGTCTGTGCCGCCGCTGTCTCACACGCAGCTGAGAGAAGCACGGCAAAGGTCTGAGCGACGCTCTCAGCATGCTGTCTACTATCGAGCTACGAAACCGATTATCTGTTGCGGCAGGGGCACAAACGCAGCTATGACGCTCCGTTCGACCGCTGCCGCAGGCTAAGACAGCGGTGCATCGCCGCACCACGGCGGAGCGCGAGTGCGCTATAATCGGGCGACGACGAACGCCGCGTGTGGCGCTGAGAGCGTACCGCCCGGCGGCGCTAACTGAGGAGATAGGCGCGCTATGACGATCGCCCACGACATCTATGGAACGACCGCGGCTGGCCACGTGGTGATGCGGTTCACGTTGCGAAGCGCTGCCGGCATAACGGCGGAGATCATCGAGCTCGGCGCAACCATCATATCGGTGCGCGCGCCGGACCGCCACGGCCAGCTCGGCGAGGTTGCACTCGGCTTCGACACCCTCGCCGAGTACGAGATCAACGAGCCGTACCTCGGCTGCATCGTCGGGCGCTTCGGCAATCGAATCGCCGGCGCGCGCTTCAGCCTCGATGGCCAGACCTACGCGCTCGCGGCCAACGACGGGCCCAACAGCCTCCACGGCGGCCCCGGCGGGTTCCACGGCAAGATCTGGCGCGGCAGCATCGCTCCGGATGGCGCGAGCGTGACGCTGCGCGCCACCAGCCCGGACGGCGAGGAGGGCTTCCCCGGCGCGCTCGCTATCGCCGTGACCTACGCCCTCGACGATGACGGCGCGCTCAGCATCGCCTACGCTGCCACCACCGACGCGCCGACGGTGGTCAATCTGACCAACCACTCGTACTTCAACCTCGCTGGCGGCGGCGATATTCTTGGCCACACGCTGACGATCGACGCCGATACCTACCTGCCGACCGATGCGCACCAGATCCCGCTCGGCGAGCTGCACCCGGTGGCCGGCACGCCGTTCGACTTCACCGCGCCGCACCCGATCGGCGAGCGGATCGACGCCGATGACCCGCAGCTCGCCATCGGCCTGGGCTACGACCATATGTGGATCGTACGGGGCAATGGTCTGCGCCACGCCATCACGCTCGCCGACCCGACCAGTGGCCGGACCCTCGATGTGCTCACCGACGCGCCTGGAGCGCAGTGCTACGGCGGCAATATGCTGGACGGCTCCACCACCGGCAGGGGCGGCGTGGCGCTGTATAGGCATGCCGGACTGGCCATCGAAACCCAGGGGTACCCGGACGCGCCCAACCAGCCGCAGTTCCCCAGCGCAGCGCTGCGCCCCGGCGAGGTCTACCGCACGACGACGATCTATCGTTTTGGCACGCAGGCCGCGCAGCCGGGCGTGTTGTCCACAGATAGCCTGTAGGGACGCAGCGTGCTGCATCTGCGGGCAGATAATCCGCTCATCTGCGCGAATATGTGCGAATGCCTGGCATACATCGCTTCACGCAGTCACCGGGTCAGCCGAGCCCGATCGTCTCGAACTCCCGCCCGACCGATGCCGGCCCAGCGAACCCGCCGGCGCGCATCTCGGCCAGCGCCTGCGCCTCGCTCATCGTCCACTTCGGGCTGAAGTGGACCAGCACCAGCCGCCCCACGCCAGCCGCCGCCGCCACCTCGCCTGCCTGACGCGGCGAGGTGTGCCCAGCGAACGACCCCGGCGTGGTGGCCTCGTGGATCAGCGCCGCGCTGCCGCGCGCCAGCTCCAAGATCGCAGCGCACGGCTCGGTGTCCGCGCTGTAGGTCAATGCGCCGTCAGGCGTCTCGAAGCGCATCCCGAAGCACGGCCGCGAGTGGACCGTGGGGGCGGTTCGCACGCGGTAGCTCGCATTTGCCAGCGGCAGATCCTGCCCGGCCTGCACCTCGGTCCACGCCACCTGCGCCTGATAGCCCTCAAGGTCGAAGGCCGTCAGGACCCGACGCACGAGCGCCAGCGTCGGCGCGTCGCCGTAGATCGGCATCTGCCCGGCGAACCCTGCCAGCTTGAGCGCGAACAGCAGCGATGGGATGCCGTTAATGTGGTCGGCATGGGAGTGGGTCAGCACCACCCCGCGCAACGTCAGCGGGTCGATGTCGGCGCGCAGCAGGCGCTGGTAGGTGCTCCCACCGGCGTCGATCAGCAGCGGGCCATCTGGCGCGCGCCAGACCATATGCGTACATTCTCGGTCGGCGTCTGGCACCGCAGTCCCTGTGCCGAGCAGCGTCATCCCGTACATGTGTTCCTCGCTTTCAGGACCTCGAAGCCGCCGCATTCAGTGTACAATACCGTTGTGCAATCAGCCAGGAGGTGTGCGATGACCGTCGAGATGGTAGTAGCGCCGATCCAGATCGAGCCGAGCGACGACCCATTCCGCTACGGATGGCGGATCGTCAAGCGCGAGCTCGACAATGGCGACGAGATCGAAGAGCAGATTCCCCTCACCTACGAAGATGTGCTCCACCCCGAGGAGGAAGACTTTCACGTGCATACGATCCGACACGAGCGCTGGCGTGATTATCTCACCAGCGCGGCGCGCAGGCTGCTGCACCATGTCCCGAATGTGCTGGTGCTCTCCGACCAGCGCATCTCGTGGGATATGGAGGGGCTGCGGCCGCACGGCCCGGATGTGGCGATCGTGTTTGGCGCGAGCGTGGCGGCGCGCGGCAACGGCGACCTGGCCACCTTCGACGTGCGGCGCGAGGGCGTCAGGCCGCAGCTGATCTTTGAGATCACCTCGCCGGAGACCCGCAGCCAAGATCTCCATACCAAGGTCGATCACTATGAGCTCGCCGGGGTCGACTGGTACATCATCATCGATGCCGGCACGCGGCGCAACAAGTTTCACGCCGACCTGATCGCCTACCGGCTGACGCCAGACGGCTACATCGAGCTGCGCGCCGACGATGGCGGGCGGATCGCCGTCGATCTGCTCAGCGGCGGCATCGGGCTGGTGGGCGAGCACCTGTATCTGTACGATGCGGCCGGCGAGCCGGTCAAGGATGTCATCGAGCTCGATGCGGCGCTGACGGCGGCTACGGCGCGGGCCGAACAAGAGGCGGCGCGGGCCGAGCAGGAGGCGACCGCGCGCGCCAATGCCGAGCGGCGGGTGCACGAGCTCGAAGCACGGCTGGCGGCGCTTGGCGGGGACTGACGCCAGTATGCCATGGAAACATGCGAAGCGCACAGTGGGGGTTTGGGGCTTGCACTGAGCGCAGTCAGCTGTCGCAGGCAAAAAAAACTATGCTATAATCCCCGCAGAGACGAAGACGGAGACACGCCGCGCGTCCCCACGTTCAGAGAGCCGCAGGTCGGTGCGATGCGGTCGCTGGGGGCAAGCCGGTTCCACTCCCGAGTCGCCGGGAATAACCCGCGCCGGTCGCGCCCGTTACCGCGCAGCCAAGGCTGCACCTGTGCGGCGAACAAAGGTGGCACCACGAAGGCACAGCCTCTCGTCCTTTTCTGGGCGGGGGCTTTTTGATTCCCGGAGGTCGCTATCGAAGCCCTATCTGACGCGCTGCTCAGCCTGATCTACCGCCTGGCCTACGCCACGCGCGAGATCGTCTGGTTCATCGGCGGGCCGACGCTGCTCGGTGTGCGGGCGGTGGTGATCCGCGACGGCGCCGTCCTGCTCGTCCGTCACCGCGGCGGGCAGCGCCCGTGGTCGCTGCCTGGCGGTGGCGTCGAGCGCGGCGAGCGGCTGGTTGCGGCAGCGCTACGCGAGGTCCGCGAGGAGACCGGGGTGAGCGCCGCCGCCCCCGAGCTGCTCGGCGTCTACGAGGCGCTGCGCTGGCGGGTCTCGGACTACATCGCGGTCTTCGTCTGCGCCGCAGACGCGGAGCCGCGCCCGCCGCGCAGCATCGAGATCGCCGAGGCGCGCTACTTCCCGCTCGATGCGCTGCCGGCAGGGATCGATGGCGGGTCGGCGCGGCGGATCGCCGAGTACCGCGTCGGCGCGCGCGGCATCGCCGATCAGTACTGAGAGGAACCCTATGCCCTACACCCCGATCCTGGCCACGCTCGGCTACGTTATGTCGCCCGACGGCGCGAGCGCGCTGCTCATCCACCGCAACGCGCGGCCGGACGACCAACATTTTGGCAAGTATAACGGCCTGGGAGGCAAGCTTGAGCCGGGCGAAGACGTGGCGGCCGGGATGCGGCGCGAGATCTTTGAGGAAGCCGGGATCGTCTGCGACGAGCTAGTGCTGCGCGGCACGGTCAGCTGGCCTGGCTTCGGGCGCAATGGCGAGGACTGGTTCGCCTTCATCTTTCGCATCGACGCCTGGCACGGCGCGCCGCGCGACGCCAACCACGAGGGGACGCTGGAGTGGGTGGCGATCGAACGCTTCGCCACGCTCAATCTATGGGAGAGCGACAGGCTCTGGCTCGATATGGTGTTCGCGCGCGACGGCCACATGTTCCACGGCGTCGCCCCCTACAAGAACGGCGAATTAGTCTCGTGGGTGTATAGCGTCGTCTGACGATTGACGATTGTCAATCCTCATAGGAGAGAAACAATGCTCGATATCAGACTGCTGCGCGAGCAGCCAGAGCTCACAAAGGCCGCATTCGTGCGGCGCGGCGAGGACCCGGCCATGGTCGACGCGATCCTGACGCTCGACAGCCGCCGCCGCGCGCTGATCAACGAGGTGGAGCAGCTCAAGGCCGAGAAGAATACCGCGAGCAAGGCGATCGGCAAGATCAAGGACGCCACCGAGCGCACCGCCGCCATCGCTGCCATGCGCGCCCAGGACGACCGCATCCCCGAGCTGGACCGCCAGACCGATGCGGTGGACGCCGAGCTGCTTAGGCTGATGCTGCTCGCGCCCAACCTGCCGCACCCCGATGTCCCGCTCGGCAGCGGCGAGGAGGATAATATCGTGGTCCGCACCGAGGGTGTGCCGCGCACATTCGACTTCGCGCCACAGCCACACTGGGATCTCGGCGAGCGACTGGACATCATCGACTTCGCCCGCGGCGTCAAGCTCAGCGGCACGCGCTTCTTCGTGCTCAAGGGCGCAGGGGCCAGGCTGCAGCGCGCGCTGGTGGCCTACATGCTCGATATACACACGCTGCGCCACGGCTATACCGAGATCATCCCGCCGTACGTGGTCAAAGAGGAGATTCTGGTCGGCACTGCCAACCTGCCCAAATTTGGCGAGAACCTGTTCCACATCGAGGGCGAGGACCTGACGCTCATCCCCACCGCTGAGGTGCCAGTGACCAACCTCTACCGCGATGAGATCTTGGAGGCCGCAGCGCTGCCGATCTACCACGTGGCCCACACGCCGTGCTGGCGCAACGAGGCGATGAGCGCCGGGCGCGACGTGCGCGGCATCAAGCGCGTCTACCAGTTCGACAAAGTCGAGATGGTCAAGTTCGTCGAGCCGCAGACCAGCTACGATGAGCTGACGAAGTTGATCGCCGACGCCGAGGACGTCTGCAAAGGATTAGAGATCCCCTACCGGCTGCTCCAGCTCTGCACCGCCGAGCTCGGCACATCGGCGATGAAGTACGACATCGAGCTGTGGGCGCCGGGGATGGGCGAGTGGCTCGAAGTCAGCTCGTGCGCCAACTTCGTGGATTTTCAGGCGCGGCGGGCCAACCTGCGCTATCGGCCGGCGCCGGGCGCCAAGCCGGAGTTCCTCCACACACTCAACGGCTCGGGGCTGGCGCTGCCGCGCGTACTAATCGCTGTTTTGGAGAACTACCAGCGGCCGGATGGGAGCATCGCTATCCCCGACGTGCTGCGTCCGTACATGGGCGGGCTCGAAGCCATTGGGCCACGCTGAGCTCGCGATCTGGAATACTGCGCGACTTTTTGGCCTGCGGCAGCGCGGTAGCCCCTCTTTTTTGCTGCTGCGCAGCAGCAAGAAAACGCACTTCCGTGGCGCAGAGCGCCCGCGCGCAGCGCCTCAGAACAATAAGCGCGCTGCGCGCGGAAAAACCGACCCCTTTTTTCTCGGGGAAGAATTGCTATACAATAGGGTGGGCACACCGCGGTGAAGAGGGAGGGGTCATGAGCAGCGTTGAGGAAAAACTCGGGCGTGGGTTCGAACTGCTCGGGCGGGCGGGGCGCGACGCCGACTTGCTGGGCATGGCGCTCGTGGCATTTCACGGCGGGCTCGAGAGCTATCTCGACACAACGCTCGGGCGGATGCAACTCACGCCTGACGAGCGCGCGCAGGTCGATGGCGATACCTTCGGCTGGCTGCCCCGCGCCCGTATGGCGGTGAAGTATGGCCTGCTGAACGCCGAGCAGCAGCGCACCGTGCTGGAGGCCAACCGGCAGCGGCAGGAGGTGGCCCACGGCAGCGCGTTCAGCGGCACCCGCCAGGGCGTCGAGTCGTATGGCACGCTGGTGGCCGACCTGACCGGCGCGCAGCCGGCCGCGCCGCAGACCGCAGCGCGCCCCACCAGGCAGCCGCGCCCCGAGCCGGAGCGCCCCACCAGGCAGCCACGCGCCGCAAGTGAGAGCCAGGACGATGCCGACCTGCCGCCAAAGATCAACCCGGCGTCGCGCTGGGACGACCGGACGGCGGTGCGCCGCAAACGCCGCCCGAGCTCGTCGCTGCCGATACCCGCGTTCGACAGCGCCGCCACCGTCGATCTCCCGGGCGGCATCGCCGTCCCGCGCATCGCGCTGTACGGCGTCGGCGCCCTACTCGCGCTCGGCCTGATCTTCGTCATCTTCTCGCGTCTCGGCGGCGACAATAGCGGACAGGCTTCCAGCGCCTTCGCCCAGACTCCGATCGTCACGCCGGCGGTCATCCCCACGCCAGCACCGCGGCGCGGCACGATCGTCAACCTCGGCAACGCCACTGGCTATCTGCACCAGCAGCCGACGTTCGCATCGCCGACAATGCCGCCGCCGGTCACTGAGGCGATGCCGGTCACGCTCATCGACACCCCAACGGTTGAGGCGGATGGCACTATATGGGTCGAAGTCGAGCTCACCGGCTACCGCGGCTGGGTGCCGCAGACCAACGTACAGATTGATAGCGCGGCCTCAACCGCCGTCCCGCTCGTCGATCCGACCAAAGTGCCATGATGCGCGGCGAGCGCGGAGTACTCCATGTACAGCTACAAACGGGCGGCGCGGTAGAGTACCACGCCGCCCGTTATGTGCTCTCGCCGCCGTGGCTAGGGATGATAGCGGCGGAAGATCAGCGCCGAGTTGTGGCCGCCGAGGCCGACCGAGGTACTCAGCACGGTATCGAGCGCAAGCTCGCGGGCTACGAGCGGCACATAGTCCAGATCGCAGGCCGGGTCGGGCTCGTGAAGGTTGATCGTCGGCGGGACGCGCCCGTCGCGCAGCGCCAGCACGCAGACGATCGCCTCGACCGCGCCCGCCGCGCCCTGCATGTGGCCGAGCATCGATTTGGTCGAGCTGATCGCCACCTGGCGCGCGTGGTCGCCGAGCGCCCGCTTGAAGGCCGCCGTCTCGGCCGCATCGTTGAGCGGCGTACCGGTGCCGTGGGCGTTGATGTAACCGATCGCCGCTGGCGCGAGCTCGGCCTTGCGCAGCGCGATGGCGATGGCGCGCGCCACACCTCTGCCTTGCTCATCGGCGGCCACCATATCGCCGGCATCACAGGTATTGCCGTAGCCCACCAGCTCGGCCAGGATCGGCGCGCCGCGCAATAGCGCGTGCTCGAGCGCCTCGATCGCCAGCACGCCAGCGCCCTCGGCCAGCACAAAGCCATCGCGCCGGGCGTCGAACGGCTTGCACGCCGCATCGGGCCGCTCGTTGTCGCTGGCGAGACCGCGCATATTGGCGAATGAGGCCAGGATCGTCGGGTGGATCGGCGCCTCGGTGCCGCCGGCCAACATCAGATCGGCGTCGCCGCGCCTGATGGTCTCCCAGGCCTCGCCGATGCTGTGGCCGCCGGTGGAGCACGCCGCAGTCACCGCCATGTTCGGCCCCTGCGCGCCGAGCAGAATGGCGATCGCGCCGGCCGCCGCGTCGGGGATCATATGCGCGATCAGCGTCGGGGCGACGCGGCGAGGCCCGCGATCGAGCAGCGCGGTGTGGTTCTCAAAGATCAGATCGAGCCCGCCCGCGCCGGTGCCGACCACCACGCCGAATCGCTCGCGGTCGATGGCCGTCAGGTCCAGCTGCGCCGAGCGCACCGCCTCAAGCGCAGCGTTGATTGCGTAGCGCGTCATCAGCGAGGTGCGCCGAATATCCTTGCTCTCGGCAGCGGCGTCCAGCGCGAAGCCCTTGACCTCGCCGGCGATCCGCATCGCCAGCGCGGCTGCGTCGAAGCGCGTCACCGGGCCGATACCGCTGCGCCCGCCGAGCAGCGCGGCCCAGGTCGCCGCAGCGTCGTTACCGCACGGCGTGACCGCGCCAACGCCGGTGACCACCACGCGGCGCGCGCTCATAGCGTCTCCACGTCTTCGTTGATTATTCGCGCCACCTCGACATCGCTCAGCTGCACCTGCTGCGCGCCGGGGCTGATGCGCTTGATCAGCCCGCTCAGCACCTGCCGCGGCCCGACCTCGACGAACACATCGACGCCGTGGTTGACCATCGTCTGCACCGAGCGCGTCCACTGCACCGGACGGGTCAACTGCTCGGAGAGCTCGTGGCGCAGCTCCTCGACGGTGGTGAGCGCCTGCGCCGAGATATTGGCGATCAGCGGGATCTGCGGCGTGCGCAGGTGCATGTTGCTGATCATTTCGTTGAAGCGCTGTGACGCCTGCGCCATCAGCGGCGAGTGCGATGCGATGCTGATTGCCAGGCGCTGCACCAGCTTGGCACCCCGCGCCTTGGCCAGATCCATCGCGCGCTGGAGCGCCGCGACATCGCCGGAGAGCACCGTCTGGCCTGGCGAGTTGGCGTTGGCCAGCGTCACCACGCCCTCGGACTGCGCCACCGCCACCACTTCGCGCAGCGTCGCCTCGTCCAGCCCGATCACCGCCGCCATGCCGCCCGGCCGCTGCTCGCCGGTCTCCTTCATCAGCCGGCCGCGCTCGCGCACCAGCTTGAGGGCGTCATCGAAATCGAGCACGCCGGCCGCCACCAGCGCAGTGAACTCGCCGAGGCTGTGGCCCGCCACCATCACCGGGGCGAGCACAGTGCCGAGCGCGCCGAGCCGCTCGCGCATGGCCTCAAGGCAGGCGATGCTCACCGTCAGGATGGCCGGCTGCGCGTTATAGGTGTCATCGAGCTCCTCGGCCGGCCCCTCGAAGCACAGCGTGGTGAGCGAGAAGCCAAGGATCTCGTCGGCGCGCTGGAAGACCTTACGCGCCGCCGGCGATGCTGCGTAGAGCTCCTTGCCCATCCCCACATACTGCGACCCCTGCCCCGGAAAGACCAGAGCGATACGCTGTTTGAGCGAATCTAACAGTTCCAACAATCCCTCTTGTCCGCGCGATCCAGATGCCCGCCACCGGCGATCGCGGTGAGCGGACGATATTCGGTGGCACGCCTCGCCAGCGCAGCGTCTCAGCTGAGTAACCTGTGTGACCATAAACTATACGCCATCTTTCGCCTGCCTGTCAACTAGTACGTGTTCATCGCGCCCACGCCAAGCTTCTCCAAAACTGCAAGACCTTGTATAATGCAGTTGCTATCACCTAATCTCAGAGGAGAGAACGATGAGTCGGGATACCAAGCGGCGAATCGGCGTGCTCACCAGCGGTGGCGATGCTCCCGGCCTCAACGCGGTCATCCGCGCCGTGGTCAAGACGGCGGAGGGGCACAACTATGAAGTGCTGGGGATCGAAGATGGATTCGAGGGGCTCCTCGGCGAGCCGCGCTATAGAGTGCTCACCAGCGTTGACGTGCGCGGGCTGCTGCCGATGGGCGGCACGATCTTGCACACCACCAATAAGGGTCACTTCGGCGGCCCGCGCGATGCCAGCTCCCCGCAAGACCCCTACGCCGAGGCGCTCGCCAATATCCACAAGCTTGGCCTGAGCGGGCTGATCACGATCGGCGGCGAGGGCACGCAGACGATCGCGCTCGAACTTTCCAAGCTTGGCGCGCCGATCGTTGGGGTGCCAAAAACTATCGATAACGACCTCGCCGGCACCGACCGTACCTTCGGCTTCGATACCGCGCTGCAAGTGGCCACCGATGCCATCGACCGGCTCCACACCACGGCGGCGAGCCACAATCGGATCATGGTCGTCGAGGTGATGGGCCGCCACGCCGGCTGGATCGCGCTCCACTCCGGCATCGCCGGCGGTGCTGATGTGATCATCATCCCCGAGATTCCGTTCGATATCGATAAGATCGCCGAGAAGGTCATCGCCCGCGAGCGCGAGGGCCATACCTTCTGCATCGTCGTGGTCGCCGAGGGCGCGGTGCCAAAAGGCGGCACCGCGATGTATGTAGCCGGCACCCGGCTCGGCGGCATCGGGCAGGCGATCACCGACCGGCTCGGCCCGATCACCGGCAAAGAGGCCCGCTGCGTCGTGCTCGGGCATCTGCAGCGCGGCGGCGGCCCAACGCCCTATGACCGCATTCTCTCCACCCGCTTCGGCGCGGCGGCCGTGCAGGCGTTGAGCGACGGTATCACCGGCGAGATGGTGGCGCTGCGCGCCCAGGATATCGTGACCGTGCCGCTCGAAGAGGCGGTCGGCCATCTCAAAACCGTTCGCCCGCACAGCGACCTGGTACGCACGGCGCGCGGCCTCGGCGTGGTTTTTGGAGACTAATGTGGATCAGTACTGGCTCGGCTACGATGGGCTATCGGTGGCGTTCGCCGATGTTGCCGCTGTCTTGCACTATCGCCCCGCCTATGACCGTATGCTGCGGGTCTCGTACGGAAGCGTGCCGCGCAGCATGCGCTCGATCGTCCGCACCGCCGCCGGCATCTATCTGCCGTCGCGCTGGGAGGTCGAACAGGTGCGCGCCCGGCTGGCGAGCTGGCGGAGCCGGCAGTGCGTCAGTCCGATCTGACACCATCTCTCTCACATGTTGTCGCTCCAGCACGTGTCCGCGCTCGTTATACTTGGCATGTTACGGTACTGTAATCCGTACGCCTAGCGTCGTCGCTGTGAAAAACAGTAGACTCATGGTGGTCGACCTGCCCGGCGCTCTCCCTCACCTGTGCGGTCTGCTGGCCGCTATGTCGGGATGCGCGCGGTGCAGTCGGCTGTGGAAGGTGCGAAACGATGCCTTTTCAATCGGGGGCCGTCTGCCGGCCAAAAGATGGCCAGGTGGTCTGCGGCGATACCTATCTCATCCACCCGAGCGATGATGGCAAGCTGTTCGTCGCCGTGATCGATGGGCTTGGCGGCGGCGAGGAGGCCGCCCGCGCCGCCGAGCTCGCCAAAGGCGTCTATGTCGAACACCCGTCCGCCCCGCTCCAGGAGCTCATCCGCCGCTCGCACACCGCCACACTGCACACCCGCGGCGCGGTCGTCGCGCTGATGCGGCTCGACGAGCGCACCAGACACGTCGCGTATGTTGGGGTCGGCAATATTGGCACCTATGTCTACACCCACCAGCCGATCAAGCCGATCTCGAAAAACGGCATCCTCGGCTACCGGCTGCCGCAGCTGCTCGAACTCTCGTACAGCTACGACGTCGGCGATGTATTCGTGATGTTCAGCGATGGGGTGACCAGCCAGTTCAGCCAAGATGCCCGGCTCGATAGCCGTCAGCCGCCGCAGGCGCTCGCCGAGCACATCCTTGCAACATATGGGAAGTCGATCGACGATGCTACGGTCGTCGTGATCAAAACCACGCCACAACCATGAAGAGCTCTCTCGCACAGTGGATGATCAAACAGCGCGACGATGTCTTCGCGCGCTGGTGCTGCGCCGTCGCCGCCGAGCTGCAGCCAGCCGCCACTAGCGGCGATGGCGGCGGCGTGGCGACGTTCCCATCGCTCCCGCCTGGTGAGGCGGCGCTACTTGGCGCGGTCTACGATGGCCTGGCCGACGCCAAGTCGGGGGATGCATTAGCGATCGGCGAGATGCTTGAGCAGGCGGTGGGGATGATCTGGCCCGAGCCGGGCGACGCGCTGCCGCGCCAGCTGATCTTGACTGGGTGCCTCCGGCGCGCCGCCGCCGAGGTGCTCGGCGGCGGACCAGATGCGCTCGCGCTGTTCGTCGCCCTCGATGACCGCATCGAGCAGACCCTGATCGCCAGCGCCGCACAATCCGGCGCCCGCGCCCGCGCCACCGCAGACGAGCTCTACGAGACCCGGCTGCTGGTGGAGAGCCTCTACCGCGATGCCGAGAGCACCGATAGCATCACGCTGCACGTTTCGAAGCTCAACGATATCGCCCAGGGTCTCTCCGCCAGCCTGGATACCGCACAGCAACTCAGCGTCGTCGGGGAGCGGCTCAGCGCCGCACTGCCGGATACAACCGTTATGATCTGGGTCACCGATGAGCTGGCGGGGGTACTGCGGCTGGACCATATCTGGCACCACGGCGGCAGCAGCCAGACGGCGATGCGCGTGCCGATCGGCGACCGCGATGATATCCTGGCGCGCGCCTACCGCCTCGGCGAGCTCATTCTCGAGCGCGAGCCTGACCCAGCGGACCAGGGCGAGTGGTACACGCCGCCGATGGCCGTCCTCGCCGTCCCGATGCTTGTGCAGCAGCGCGTGACTGGCGTGATCGCGCTCCAGGAGCGGCATTGCCACCAACTCGATGACCGATCGAAGCAGGAGTTCGTCCGCTCGATCGCCAACCAGTCGGCCATCGCGCTCGAAAACGGCCGGCTGTACACCGAAGTCCGCAGCTTCAACGCGGTGCTCGAACAGCGAATCACCGAGCGCACCCGCGAGCTCCAGTCCGAGCGCGATATGCTCGGGACGCTCAACACGATCGCGCTCGAAATCAGCTCGACTCTCGACGAGGATCTACTCATGGAAAGCTCGCTGGACGTGCTCGCCAAGCTGCTCGGCGTCAAGCACGGCACGATCCTGCTGATCGACCGCGATACCGAGCAGCTCATGGTCCGATCGACGCTCACCGAGCTCCCAGACGACACCTACGCCCGCTTCACCATTGGCGAGGGGTTCATCGGCACCGTCGCGCAGCAGCGCCAGCCGCTGCTCCTCGCTGACGCCCGCACCGACCCGCGCTGGGACGATGCTAGCCCGATGGAGCAGCGCCGCCTCGACGCAGCCGTGGCGATCGTGCCGCTCGCCGCCCACCACGAGACCCAGGGCGTGCTGCTGATGACCCACCCACAGCCCGGCTACTTCCTCGAAGAGCATCTGCGGCTGCTCGACGCCTCGGCCAACCAGATCGCGATCGGCATTCATAACGCCATGGTCTACCGCGAGGTCGAGACCCAGCTCATGCATCGCTACGAGATGCAGCGCCGCCAGGAGGAGGCAGCCAGCCAGAGCGCCGCCATTCTGCAGTCGCTCTCCGATGGCGTGATCGTCTGCGATAGCAATGGGTCGGTGCTGACCGCCAACTTCGCCGTCGAGCGCATCTTGGAGCGACAGATCGAGGAGCTAGTAATCTGGAATCTGCCAGAGTTGATGAAGCGGCTGCTCGGCAAACGAGCCGGTGAGGTCCCGCTCGAACAGCTGCTCGCCGAGCCGCGCGACGAACACGGCAACCCGCGCACGCTCTCGACGACCCTCACCATCAGCAGCCGCGTCGTCTCAGTCACCTTCGATCCGGTGATCGCGTCAAAGGGCCAGGTCATCGGTGCGGTGGCGGTCTTCCGCGATATCACCCGCGAGGTCGAGAGCGACCGGCTGAAGACCGAGTTCATCGGCACCGTCTCGCACGAGCTGCGCACCCCGATGACCTCGATCAAGGGCTTCACCCAGCTACTCGCCATGGGTAGCCTCGGCGCAGTCAACGATACGCAAAAAGAGTTTCTTGGCATCATCGCCAGCAATGCCGAGCGCATGATCGCGATCATCAACGACCTGCTGGATATTACCAAGGTTGAGACCGGCAGCGTCGAGCTGGACCTGCGCTCGCTGCATATGGCCGAAATCCTCAGCAATGTGATTCTGGAGATGCAGCCGCGGATCGCCGCGCGGCAGCAGCAGCTGACCCTCAGCCTCCC
Organism: Roseiflexaceae bacterium; assembly: GCA_043754595.1. Classification (GTDB taxonomy): domain Bacteria; phylum Chloroflexota; class Chloroflexia; order Chloroflexales; family Roseiflexaceae; genus JAYUUK01. Next base: position 21,944 of record JAYUUK010000452.1, read on the forward strand.
GCCCGGTCTGCCACTCGTCCGCGCCGACCAACGGCGCTTCGATCAGATTCTGATGAACCTGCTCTCCAATGCGGTGAAGTTTACGCCATACGGCGGCGCGATCGTCATCGAGGCGCGCGAGACCAGCATTGATTCGGTGCCGGACCAGTTGCGCGATGGGCTCAAGCCGGGGACGCGCTATGTCCAGCTCGATATCCGCGACACCGGGGTCGGCATCGCCAGAGATGAGCAGGAGAAGATCTTCGACCGCTTCTACCGCGCCGAGAATGTGCTCAAGGTCGAGGCCGGCGGCACAGGGCTCGGGCTCGCGCTGGTGCGCCCACTGATCAAGCTGTTCGGCGGGCGGATCTGGGTCGCCAGCGTCCTTGGCGAGGGCAGCACCTTCAGCTTTGTCATCCCCGTCGCCTAAGAGATTATGCAGCGTAGCTCAGCCCGGCCGCCGAGATAGTCGCGACCGACGCGCGAGACGCTCCAGCGCCGATGAAATCTTCGCCCTCCGCCGACCTCCCCACCATCCCCGCCGCGCCCAATCGGCTCGGTGAGCTGATCGTCGCCTATGGGCTGGTCCGCCCCGCCGTCTGGGCCGCGTTTCACACCGTCTGGCTCGCCAGTGATGGCCCGCTACCCCACCCCGCCGATGGCCCACTGATCTTCTACATGAACCACCCCGGCTGGTGGGATGGCTATATGGCCTACCTGCTGCACCACGAGCTGTTCGGCAGGCGGGTCGAGGGCTACCTGATGATGGAGGAGGCGCAGCTCAGCGCGTTTCGCTTCTTCGCCTGGTGCGGCGCGTTCAGCGTCGATCGTCACAGCCCGCGCAGCGCCGAGCGATCGGTGCGCTATATCGCCGCGCTGCTGCGGCAGCGGCGAAGCCGCGCCCTCTGGATCCTGCCGCAGGGTATGATCGTGCCGCCGGACCGTCGGCCGATCGCGCTCTTCCCTGGGACAGCGTGGGTGGCGCAGCGCGCCGGCGGGGCCTTGCTGGTGCCAGTGGCAATGCGCTATGAGTTTGGTGCCGAGCAGCAGCCCGAGGTGTTTGTGCGGCTGGGGGAGCCGCATCGTGCGGCGGCCGGGGTCGATCGCAAACAGCTCTCCGCCGATGTGACCGACCGGCTCACCGCCACGCTCGACCGGCTGCGCGACGATGTCGTGCTCGGGCGAACCGGCGACTATCGGCCGCTGCTGCGCGGGCGGGTCGGCATCGATAAGCTGACCGGATCGCTCGGTCGCTGGCTGGCGCGGCGGATCAGCAAGGGCGCGAGATAGCTGCCCGCTATGCCCGAAGCGCCGCCAGCGAGGCGCCGCGCCGCCGCCCGACGATCACCGTGACCACCAGAAAGACGATACCGACCACGCCAGCCAGCGGGTAGCCGCGCGCCAGATTCGATGACACAAACATGATGCTGCTCAGGACGTAGAGCAGCGCCGGCACGATCGGCTGCACCACCCGGTTGATCTGGGTGTGCCACGGGCCATCCCCCGCCTCGGCGATCCCGCCGCCCCTGGAATCATGAGGCAGGACAGCGCTGAGAAACCCGGCCATGATCAGCCCGATCACCCACCACGCCACAAAGTTTGCCACCGGCACATCGTAGTATGGACCGCCGTCCACCCACACCCAGTACGGATTGATCTTGGTGGCCATGGTCTCGATCTGGAGGTCCAGGGTGAGCAGCATCGTGGCGGTGAGCAGCAGCAGCGGCAGATCCCAGCGCCGCCCCCAGCGCGCCTCGCCGAGCGTCATACGCGCCAGCTGCCACGAGCCAAACGCCGCCACCAGCCACGAGAGCAGGATCGGCAGTGGGACGATCCCAAACAGCTGTGGCGCAAGCAGCGGCGTGTAGTAATAGCGGCCGAAGGGAAACCCAGTAGTCACCCCGATGTGCTCGGCAGCCCACGCCAGGCAGAAGGTGATGCCCGTCACAATGGCACCGCGCCGCCCGTACAGCCCGATCATCCACGCGGCGATGGCGATGCCTTGGAGCGCGTTGAGCAGCCCGCCCATACCTTGCCCCCAGGCCGGGATAGCGTTGAGCGCGACCACGATCGCCGAGCCGGGAAACAGCGCGACATACGCCCAGAAGCAGACCAGCGAGACCCGTTGCGCGAGATTGGGCTGCATACTTCACCTGTGAATGACGAACTTGCCAGCGCCCAGGGGCGGGCGTGAGAAATCCGTAATGTTACGAGCATAGTGAGTATGGTACCATACCCAAGAACGGCGTCGACAACTTCGCACGTCGGGCGACGCAGAGAAGGACACAACGATGACAACGTCCCAGAACGTACGGATCCTGCTCGTAGAGGATGACAGCTCGATCGGGTATATGATCAAGGCCGGTATGCAGACGCTCGACACGAGTTACCACCTCGACCACGCCTACTCGGCGGAGGAGGGGCTGGAGCTGTGGGATGAGCAGCCGTACGACCTGGTGATGACCGACTTCAATCTGCGCGGTATGAATGGGCTCTCGCTGGTCGTACAGCTCCGGCAGCGCGGCAGCACCGTACCGACGGTGCTTTTCACCGCCTACGACACGCCGCGACTGCGGCAGCAGGCCAGCGAGGCGGACGTCTCGGTGTTCCTCTCCAAACCATTTCTGCTCGACGATTTCGTCGACACCGCGCGCAGCCTGCTCCCGCTTGAGGAGCGCGCCATCGGCAAGCCCTAGCTGCGCCCCAGGCTACGCTGCCGTAGCGCCTCGAAGAGTATAATGCTCCCGGCGACCGCCGCATTGAGCGACTCGCCGCCCCCGCGCATCGGGATAGCGATCTGCTGCGTCGTTCGCGCCAGCCCATCATCGCTCAGAC
>JAYUUK010000453.1:0-8125 GCA_043754595.1 Roseiflexaceae bacterium
GCACGGCCATCTGCCGCCGCCGGTGCGCGGGCTGATGAAGGCGCTCGGCGAGTATCAGGCGCTGGCGGCAGAGGCGGCCTGGTGCGGCACGCGCGCCGATGCTATCCGGGCGCTGTCGGCCAACCCGCTAGTGCCGACGCTGGCAAAGGCCGAGCGGATCTACGACGAGCTGGCGCAGGCGCAGCGCGCCTATCTGCCCGATCGGCTGCTGCGATGACGCGGACGCTACCGTGGTGCGAGCCGACGCTGGCCGATGACTACGCCGCGCTCAGCCTGGCCGGGGCGCTGCTGCTGGCCGAGGCGATCGGGCGCGCGCCAGACGCCGCCGTCGTGGTTGCCACCGGCAGCACGCCGATGGGCATCTATGACGAGCTGGCGCGGATCTACGGGCGCGGCGAGCTGAATACCTCGCGGCTGCGGGTGTTTCAGCTCGATGCCTACTGCGATATCGCCGCCGACGACCACCGATCGCTGTTCCGCTGGATGGACGAGCGCTTCGTCAGGCCGCTCGGCATCGCGCCGGCGCAGGTGGTGCGGCTGCTAGGCGACAGCGGCGACCACGAGCTGGCCTGCCACACCTACGCCGCGGCGGTGCGCGACGCCGGCGGCTTCGATATCGCGATCCTCGGGCTCGGCCCAAACGGCCACCTGGGATTTAACGAGCCGCCGAGCGCCGCCGACGCCCCGACGCGCCGCATCGCGCTCAGCGAGGCGAGCATGGTCAGCAATGCTGCCTACTGGGGCGGACGAGAGCAGGTGCCGACCCACGCGCTGACCTGCGGCATGGACCTGCTGCTGGCGGCGCGCTCCACGCTGCTGCTGGTCTCTGGCGCGCACAAGCGATCGATCTTGCGCGCGACAATCCACGGGCCGGAGACGCCAGACGTGCCGGCCTCGCTGCTGCGGCGCGCCACATCCGTCACGGTGCTGGCCGACAGGGCGGCGTGGGGAGGATGAGAGGGGGATGATGGCAGCGATCCTCGGCGTGGACATCGGCAACAGCAAGACGGTGGCGCTGCTGGCTGGCCCGGACGGCGCGCTGCTGGGCTACGGGCGCGGCGGCTGCGGCGATATCTACGCCGCGCCGCTGGTCGCCGGGCGGATCGTCGCGGCCGATGTGGCAATTGGCGCGGCTCTGGCGATGGCCGGTCTCGCGCCGCAGCAGATCGTGGCATCGGCCTTCAGCGCCGCCGGCGCGGACTGGGCCGAGGATATCGCGACGATCGAGCTGGCAGTGCGCGGATACGGGCCACCGCCGCTGGTGGTCAACGACGCGCTCGGGGCGCTGCGGGCCGGCGCGCCAGACGGCACGGGCGTGGCGGTGGTCTGTGGCACCGGGGTCGGCACCGGGGCGCGTAGCGCGGCCGGCGCGCAGTGGCACTCCAGCTTCTGGCAGATCCCGCAGGGCGGCCACGCGCTTGGCAAGCTGGCGCTTGAGGCGGTCTTTCGCGCCGAGCTCGGCGCCGGGCCGGCCACCGCGCTGACCGCTCGCATCCTCGGCTTCCACGATCTGCCGACGGTGGAGGCGCTGCTGTACCGCTACAATAATCGGCGCGAGGCACCGCCAAACCCGCGCCACCTGGCCAGGCTGCTGCTGGACACCGCAGCCACGGGCGACGGGGTGGCCAACGCGATTGTGATAAACCACGGCGCGGATCTGGGGCGCTACGCGCTGGCAGCGGCGCGGCAGGTGGGCATCGATGGCGCGCCGTTCTGGCTGGTGCTGGCGGGGGGGATCTTCCGTCACCCCGCGCCGCACCTGGCAGACGCGCTCATCGCGCAGGTGCGCAGCGAGGCGCCGCTGGTGCGGCCGGTCAGACCGCGCTTCGAGCCGGCCGTCGGCGCGCTACTGCTGGGGTTCGAGCGGACGGGTGTGACGATCGACGACGCGCTGCTGGGGCGGCTGGAGCGCGAGCTACCGCCAGACGCGCTGTTTGCGACGTAGAGCGCAGAACGTAGCGAGTAGAGCGGGGGTTTGGGAGCGCAGGCCCCATACGCATCACGCGTATCCGAAGTAACCGGTTTTTTCACGCTGTCGCACCCATTTCTTGGCCTGCGGCAGCGCGGTCGTCACCTCTTTTGCTGCTGCGCAGCAGCATGAAAAAGCGCTTCCATGGCGCGGAGCGTCCGCGCGCAGCGCTTCAGAACAACACGCGTGATGCGCATGGGGTTTGGGAGCGCAGCCCCCACGATCTTCCCTTTTCTACGCTCGTAGGATTGCTAGAGAGAGGCAATATATGCTACGTCTCGGATTTCTCGGGGCCGGCGATGTGGCGGCGCGCGACTACTTGCCGGAGGCGCATCGGCTTGGCGGCATCGCCGAGCTGACCGCGATCTGCTCGCGGTCTGGGGCGCGGGCCAGAGACCTGGCCGAGCGGTACGGCTTCGCCACAGTCCACGCCGATCTGGGCGCGATGCTGGCTGACGCAACGATCGACGCGGTGGTCAACCTGACGCCGATCCCGCTCCACGCCGCCACCAATCGGGCGATCCTGGTGGCCGGCAAGCACCTCTACAGCGAGAAGCCGCTGGCTGGGACGTTGGCCGAGGCGCGCGAGCTGGCGGCGCTGGCCGAGGCGCGCGGGCTGATGGTGGTGGCCGCGCCGTGCGTCGCCATCTGGCCGCAGATCCGCATGGCGGGAGCGCTGCTGGCCGATGGCGCGATCGGCGGGGTCTACAGCGCCCGCGGGCTGGGGTTCGGCGGCGTGCCGCCGTGGCGCGGCTACCCGAGCGACCCAGGGCAGTTCTTCGAGGCCGGCGGCGGGCCGCAGCGCGATATGGGCGTCTACCCGCTGCACGGGCTGACCGCGCTGCTCGGCCCGGCGCTGCGGGTGATGGCGATGGCCGGGCAGGCGCAGCGCAGCTTCGTGGTGCCCGACGGGCCGGCGGCCGGGCGCACCGTGACTCTGGGCGAGCCAGACAACTGGCACATCATGTTGGACTTCGGCGGCGGGCGGCTGGCGAGCGTCGAGGCGAATAACTGTGCCCAGGACAGTCGCGCGCCGCAGCTCGAACTGATGGGGCTCGCCGGCACCATCGCGCTCGACATCCTCGATGTGGCTGCGCCGGTGGCGCTGCTGCGCGACGGCGTCTGGGAGGAGCGGGCGGTGCCGCAAACCGGCAGGGCGGGCGGCCCCGACCACATGGCCGGCGTGATCCACCTCGCCGAGAGCATCGCGAGCGGCGCGCCGCCGACGCTCTCGATCGGCCACGCTGCGCACATCATCGAGATCCTGGAACTGGCGGCGCGCTCGGCGACCGACGGGCGGGCGTATGCGCTGACCACGGCAACGGTGTAATGCTGCGTCAGCGCCGGCGGGCGCAGCGCACGGCGAGGTCTATCCCCCTGGGGGATCGGTCGGAGTGCTCGTCGCGGTGTTCGACGGCGTGCTCGTCGGCGTGCTCGTCGCGGTGTTCGTCGCGGTGTTCGACGGCGTGCTCGTCGCGGTGTTCGACGGCGTGCTCGTCGGCGTGCTCGTGGCCGTGGCCGTTGCGGTATCCGTCGCCGTGCTCGTGGCCGTGGCCGTTGCGGTATCCGTCGCCGTGCTCGTGCTCGTGGCCGTTGCGGTATCCGTCGCCGTGCTCGTGGCCGTGGCCATCGCGGTGCTCGTAGCCGTGCGCATCGGCTGCCAGGTCTTCGTCGGCTGCCAAGTCTTCGTCGGCTGCCAGGTCTTCGTCGGCTGCCAGGTCTTCGTCGGTGCGGAAGATGAGCCTTGCGCCTACGTAACGACAGCGGCTGAGTCGAAGGCGGCGAGTACCACCAGTAGCACGACCGCCGAAACAACCAGGATGTGAGTGACGCGCCGGGTCATATGGATCTCCTTCAACTACACGAGTGAGACTCATATAGCAATCCACAAGAGGAGCAAGGGGTGATCTCGGGGGGCTGCGCCGCTTCGACTGCGCGCAGTGCACGCCCCACACCCCCGCGGTGCGCTACGCACGTTTACATCTCTCGTAGGTTTGTTATATTGGAATACTCTTCGCTGATAGTAGCACAGCGCATCACCGCAGTATCGCTCAATTCGCCAGCTAGACTCCTTGCTGAAAAGATTGTAATCTGCGCCGGCGATAGTACCGGTGCCAGTCCTCGGAGCGCTGTGGCGCGACGACGCGATGAGGCGCGCATGTGTGTCACGCTGAGCGCGACGGGAGTGTCAGCCGGAGGACATCCCTCGCGAAGCGTCTGTGCTGCGGCGATGCGATGGCTCGCGTGGCCGCGCTGGAAGGGCGATAGCGACACAGCGCACGAAGGGAGACATATACACCCGAGTCGTATGCGTTTGATACTTTTTCCGCCATGGCGCACTGGTATACTAGATGCCAGACGCCCAAGTCAGTCACCGTCGTATGTATGGAAGTCTCGCGCTATGAACTCGATCGCTCCGCCCCGCCTCGCTCGCCCCGACGAGATAACATCGCTGTTCGTCGCTGATGACGGGGCGCACACGAACTGTAGCAGGCTATGCGCGCCATCGGCTGTGGGCTGCGCGCGCTGCGAGGCGTTTCCCGCCGGCAGACGCAGCGAGAGTCTCGCCCCACAGCCCACGCTCTTTCTCGTCGCACAGGATGCCGAGAGCGCCGCTGCGCTGCGGTCAGCGCTCGCCGCCGGCAACATCGTCTACAGCGAGAGCCGATCGGGCGAGAGCCTGTCGGTGGTGCGGATCGCAGTCCGCTACCGGCTGGCGGCGCTCGGAGTCGCGCTCAAGGCGCATCTTCCCGCCGCGTGCCACGATCGCATCTGCGCCGCCTACGCCCCGGACGACGCCGATCTTCCAGGTACCTCGCTCGCGGCGTTTGGCTTCGGCGTACCGCTGACCAAACTGCTCGGTCAGATAGAGTACGCGTGGGTCCGCGAGGCGCTGGCTGAGGATCGGCTGTTCAGCGTCTTTCAGCCGATCGTCGATCTCGGCAGCGGCGCGGTCATGGGGCAGGAGGCGCTGCTGCGCGGCATCGACCGCAGCGGCGCCACGATCGGGGCGGGGCCGATCATCGAGGCGTGTACCACGCTCAAGCTGCACCACCAGCTCGACCAGCGAGCGCGGCTGACGGCGATCAGATGCGGGTCGGTACACGTGCCAGCGTCGGAGCGACTTTTCGTCAACTTTTTGCCGAATACGATCTACGACCCCGAGATCTGTCTGCGCACGACGCTCGCCATCGCGCGTGAGTGCAACGTATCGCTCACACGGCTGGTGTTCGAAGTGGTAGAGACCGAGCACATCCCCGACATGCGGCACCTCCGCAACGTCCTTGACTACTATCGGGCCAACGGCATCGGCACCGCCATCGACGATATCGGCGCAGGGTTCGCCAGCGCCGAGTACATCGCCGCGCTGCGCCCAGACTATGTGAAGCTCGATCGGGAGCTGGTGGGCAGAGCGACGCAGAGCCAAATCGAGCTGCGGGCGCTCCAGGATATCGTCGACCAGGCGCACCAGATCGGCGCACAGGTCATCGCCGAGGGCATTGAGACGCCAGAGCAACTCGCGCTCTGCCTCGATGTACGAGCCGACTACGGCCAGGGGTTTCTCTTCGCCAGGCCGGCGTGTCCGCCGCAGCCGGTGCAGTTTTCGCTATCAACTCTGCAGCGCGCTCATGTATTTGCAACTGACGACTGACAAACGTTGTACTAGCTCGCCGGCTGCGCCCCGCGCTAGCGGCCGGGCGCAGCCGGCGAGCGATGCCCATCGGTAGTATCATACATGCCGCGCATGGACGATTCAAATTCCAGGCGCTGCTCGCCGCCGCCCCAGACGCCATCCTGATCGTGGACAGCGACGGGCTGATCGTCGTGGCCAATGCGCAGGCTGAGCGTCTCTTTGGCTTCGAGGATGGCGCGCTCGCGGGAGAAGGCGGTAGATACGCTGCTGCCCGAGGCGTGGCGGGCCCGCCACGTCGGTCACCGCACCAGCTACGCGGCAGCGCCTCGCACAAGGCCGATGGGCATCGGCACGCGGCTGCTGGCGCGGCGCGCCGATGGCAGCATCTTCCCCATGGAAGTGAGCCTGAGCGCCATGCACCTGTCAGACGACAGCTCGTGACGGCGATCGTTTGCGACAGCAGCCGCCACCTCCAGACCACCGCTGCGCTGTCGGCGCAGGTAGAGCGGCTCGAAGACCAGCGACAGGCGCTTAGCCGCCAGGCTCAACGCGATGCAGGCGATGCCAGACGGCGGCACACTCGGCGTGCGAACGGCGCACGGGCCATCGGTGGTAATCGTCGAGATCAGCGACAGCGGCATCGGGATCCTCGATGATATGATGCTGCGGATCTTCGAGCCATTTTTCACGAACAAGCCGAACGGAACCGGGCTCTCGATCAGCGCCCACATCGTCACGCAGCACGGCGGCCAGATCGATATCGACCGGTCGCCGCTTGGGGGGACTATCTTTCGCGTCGGGCTGCCGCGCCTCGTCCCAGCGACGGGCGAGCCGTGACGCCAGCGCCGCACTAACCCTGGCTCAGGCGATGATCAGCGCAGTGACCATCCCGAACATGCCGTGCTCGCCCTCGGCGTGCGAGAGGATGTGGCAGTGGAACGCCCACGCCCCCGGCTCGGTACAATCGACGATCACATCCCAACGCTCGCCAGGCGCGATGTTGACCGTATCGCACTTGTATGGCTGCGGCAGCATCCAGCCGTCGCGGGCGATCACCAGCTGCGGCATCCCGTGCAGATGCATCGGATGGATCATCAGCCCCTCGTTCATGTAGCGGATGCGCAGCCGCTCACCAAGCTTAGCCGTCAGCGGCACGGTAGCGGGAAATCCCTTGCCGTTGAGGGTGAAGCCGCCGTTGGCATCGTTCAGGATGATCGTCGCCTCGTGGTCATACTTCGGCTCAGCGCTCTTGTCCTTCGGCTCAATGATGAACGCGCCGAGCAATCCCTTGCCGACCTGCTTCGTCGAGTTGTGGTGCGAGTGATACATATGCGAGCCCGGGTTGCGCGCGGTGAACTCATAGGTGAAACTCTGACCAGGCTTGATCGGCGGCTGCGTGATGCCAGGGACGCCGTCCATCGCATTTGGCAGCATCAGCCCGTGGAAGTGGATGGCGGTGCTCTCTGGCAGCTCGTTTTTAATGATGACCCGGACTTTATCACCCTCGGTGACCCGGATCTCCGGACCCGGCATGGTGCCGTTGTAGGCCCACGCCCTGACCTTGTTGGTCGCGGTGACCTCCCAGTCCACCTCGCTCGCCACGAGGTCGAAGACTTTGACATCGCCGTCCATCCGTGGCGCGAGCGGCTGATTGGCAAGACCTTTGGTGCTCGGGCCGGCGAGAAACTGCTTGACTCCCGCCTCGTGCATCGCGTCCATTTCGTCGGCGGTCATCGCGGCCGGCGTCGGGGGGGCGTCCCCCATCTGCATCGTTGTCTGATCGGGGCCGGCCGCGCCTGGCTTGGACAGGCCGCAGGCGCTGAGCGCGGCACCGACGAGCGGCAGGCCGGCACCAAACAGCGCGCCACGGAGCGCCTGCCGTCGACCGAGGCGACGTGAAGTTGACATATCTGGCTGCATGTTTGTATCCTTGTGGGGTATTCACTTCTTTCCACCAGCATAGCAGCTGCGCCAGGGCGTGTCAGAGAAACTACATCAACCGAGCGTTGCGACATCACTACCGTGTGGGGTGCACCATGACTTTGCCCGAGCATCTACTGCTCGTCGATGACGAGCCAAACATCCGGCTGACGCTTGGCGCGCTGCTGCGCCGGGCCGGGTACGCGATCACCGAAGCTGACGGAGGGTCAGCTGCGATCGCGCTGCTAGAGCGGCAGGCGTTCGACGGTATGGTGGTGGATCTCAAAATGCCCGACGTGGATGGGATGATGGTGATCGCCGCCGCCAGGGCCCGCCAGCCTGATGTGATGATCATCGTGCTGACCGGCCACGGATCGCTGGACAGCGCGCTGGCCGGCATGCACCAGGGTATCTTCGACTATGTGCTCAAGACGAGCGACCCGGCACATATGGTGGGGCAAGTGGCGGCGGGGCTGGCGGAGCGGTCGCAGACGCTGCGGCAGCAGGTGCTGCTGGGGCTGATCGGCAGCGCCGCCGCCGAGCTAACCGGGTCTGCTGATATCGCGCCGCCGACTTTCAGCGGGCTTTCAGTGGGGGGGCTG
>JAYUUK010000454.1:0-8094 GCA_043754595.1 Roseiflexaceae bacterium
CGCGCGCCGGCGGCGGCATTCTCGCGCGAGATCGGGGCGTACTGCACCCAGCGCGCCTGTGGCAGCGCCGTCAGAATCGCACCGATCTGCACCGCCAGCGTCGGCGAGGTGGACGGGCCGGTGAGGATCCGCAGCCCAGCGCCCTGCTTGGCCCGCTGCTCGGCCACGGCCGCGCCGGCGGCCGCCACAAATGCGTCCCAAACGGCTGGCTTGCCGCCGCTCAGCGCGCTCTGCGAGCGGTCTGGGTCGTAGAGCGTCAGAATCGAGCCCTGGGCAAACAGATCGGTGCTGCCAAACGAGGCGCCGTGGTCGGGGTTACCCTCGATCTTCGTCGGCCGGCCCTCGTGGCTCTCGACCAGCAGACCGGTGGCGAAGCCGTCGCGCAGCATTGAGGTGGCGAAGTACAGCGACTTGCCGGGGATGACCAGCTCTGGCTGCCTGACGTACGGGACGATCTTCTCCTGCGGCTGCTTGAGCGCGAACTGGCAGCCAGAGAGCCCGCCGAGCGCTAGCGCCGCGCCCATCACCTTAAGAAACGCCCGCCGGCTTGCCGGGTCGCGCCACTCGGATGCGCCGGAGGGAAATTCGCGTTTGAGCAGATCCTCGAACGCCGGCGAGCCGGCCAGCTCATCGAGGCTGCGCCAGTACTCTGGGCTCTTTTTTGCGGTGATGTGCGCCCGCACATCGGCGAGCTCAAGCGGTTCGTTGCTCATAAAGGGTATGTATCCTACCATCATGCATATGGCTTAGTGATGACAGATCGCGCAGTTCGTCAGCCGGTTTATACTCTGCCCATCCTTCTCCGACATTTCGTAGAGCTGGATGCCATACTGCTTGAGCAGCTCCGGCCCCTTCGTCGCTTGATCGGCTGGCGCGACCCACTCAGTGTTATAGATCTCAGACTGCGGCCGCAGATTCGGCGCGGGGTTGCGGTGGCAATCCAGGCACCAGGACATAAACAGCGGCTGGGATTTTGCTACCACCGCAGCTTTGCGGATGTTGCCGTGGCACGTCGAGCAGCCGACGCCATTGGTGACGTGGATGCCGTGGTTGAAGTAGACGAACTTTGGTAGATCGTGGACTTTATTCCACTGGATCGGCGTGTTGTTGGCGTAGCTGTCCCGGACGAATGCGAGTTTGGCGCTCTTGGTGAGGATCTGCGAGTGACACCCCATGCAGGTCTCGGTCGGGGGGATGTTGGCGCTCGATGAGATCTCGACCGACGTGTGGCAGTAGCGGCAGTCCATCTTCAAGCCGCCGGCGTGGAGCTGATGGTTGAACCCGCCGCCGGGCTGCGCGATCGCCACGCCCACATCGCGGTGCTGCGGCGACCAGCCAAAATACCACCAGACCCCGCCGAGGATGGCGAGGACGATCGGGAGGCCGACGAAGATCACGAGCTTCGTCAGGGTGTTTGCGCTTCGGCTAAAAACCTGCGCTGACATCTGATGCCTTTCTATCCTGGATGCGCCAGAAGCATTCATCCATATCCGCATCCACCGCATCCACACACGACTGTCGCGTCTCGTTCTCTCTACTCACGCGCAAGAAAACTGGATGTGTTGAGAAGGGTGCAAACTATTTGTCTACTATACCACATTTCATAGAAGATCGTGCGATAAATCACATACGCCAAAACCTGCGCAAGAGCTCTACAAGATCCGCTTGCCGCAGGCCGAAAGTGCCAGCGCCACAGCGAGCTCGGCGGTCACGTTACGCTCGTCCAAAATCGGGTTCACCTCGACCAGATCCATGCCGATCATGCCGCCGTGCTCGGCCACTAGCTCCATCGCCAGCAGCGCCTCGCGCGCCGAGATCCCGGCCATCACCGGCGTGCCCACGCCGGGGGTCTCGCGCGGGTCGAGCACGTCGAGGTCGAAGCTAACGTAGTAGCCCTCGGTGTTGCGGCTGATACGCTCCAGCGCCTCCTCGATCACGGCCGCCATGCCGCGCCGGTCCACCTCGTGCATAGTATAAATCAGCACGCCAGATGCTCGCAGCGCCTCGCGCTCGGCGACGTCGAGGTCGCGCACGCCGACGATCGCCACATCGCCTGGGTAGACCGCCCGCGCCGCCCCGGCGAGCTGCACGAGATCGGGGTGACCGCGGCCGGTGAGCGCCGCCAGGCTCATGCCGTGCATATTGCCAGACGGGCTGGTCTCGGCGGTATTGTAGTCCCCGTGGGCATCCACCCACAGCAGCCCGATCCGCCGGCCGCGCGCCGCCCCTGCCACCGAGCCAGCGGCCAGGCTGTGGTCGCCGCCGAGCACCAGCGGGAAGGCTCCATCGCGCAGCGCGGCCTCGACGCAGTCCGCCAGGGTGCTGCACAGCGCCATGATCGGCGCGAAGTAGCGCAGCTGCTCGCCGGCCGGCGGCGCTGGGAGCTGCTCGACGAGCGGGATCGGCAGGTTGCCGAGATCGCGGACCCGATGCCCCTGCCGCAGCAGCTGGTCGTTGATGCCGGCATAGCGGATGGCGCTCGGCCCCATATCGACGCCGTGCCGCCCGGCGCCGAGGTCGAGCGGCACGCCGATGACGTGGATCAGCGGTGGCGACGATGGCAGCGACGGTGGTGGTGGCATACCTGCCTCCCTCTCTTCTGGTGTGCGGGCTGGTGCGATCTGCGATGTCCGGCGCAACGCTGCCGATTGTACTCCAAACTGGCCCATTGCGCCGCGCCTCTTTTGGCCTGCGGCAGTACGGGCGCTGCGCGCTGCTGCGCCTCACACGGCGGGGGCTTGGAGTCGCTTGGGGCCGCAGCCCGCAGACGCATCGCGCTTGTTTTCTGCGGCGCTCCACACGGGCGCTGCGCGCAGCAGGGCTTGGGGGAGCAGCGCGGAGGTTTGGAGGGTTCCCCTCCAAAAACTCCTTTTTGACCGCGCCGACGCTGCGCGCTGCTGCGCTGCGTCCGACGGGGCTTGGAGGCGCAGCGCGGAGGTTTGGAGGGGAACCCTCCAAAAACTCCTTTCTTGACCGCGCCGACGCTGCGCGCTGCCAGCGCGGTCAAAAAGAGGTTTCTAGGGGCTGCGCCTCACACTCCCGCCAGAAGCGATTGAAGATGCGACAGTCCCAAGCGCGAGTCTCTGCGAGGTTGCGCAGCGCGCCATGCTATGGTAAGATGCAGGTCAATATCTCGCTCTGTGCGGCACCGCAGTGCCGCATTTCAATTGAACTCATGCGCGCGCGGTGTGCATCTACAGCGTGCATATAAGGAGTACGTCCGTGGGCAGCAAGATGAAGATACTTTTGACCAAGAGCGTTGAGAAGCTCGGCGCTGCCGGGGACGTCAGGGAAGTCTCGGGCGGCTACGGGCGCAACTACCTGATCCCGCAGGGCTACGCAGTGATCGCCACCCCTGGGCAGGTCAAGCAGGCGGCGCAGCTGCAGGCGGCGGTACGCAAGCGCGAAGATCTGGCGCGCAAGGACGCGCAGTCGCTGGCAGACCGGCTCAACGGCAAAACGTTCCGCTTCGTCGAGCGGGTCGGCGAGCTCGATCGGCTCTACGGCTCGGTCACCTCGCAGGATATCAACGGCAAGATCGAAGAGCTGCTCGGCACCTCCTTCGACCGGCGCAAGATCGAGCTCGGCGAGTCGATCAAGCGCACCGGCGTCTACGCCGTCTCGGTCCGCCTGATGTCGGGTGTCGAGGCGGTGCTCAACGTCGTCGTCGAGGGTGAGGAGGGCAGCATCCAGCTGCCGGACGACCCCAACGCCGAAGCGTAATCGTGACCTGACATTCGATCCGCTCGTGTGTGCGATAATGTGCCGTACCCCTACGCAGGGTACGGCACATTCTGCTTCTCAGGGGGCTGTGGAGAACCTGGGGAGAGCGTGTGAGTGGGTGTGGGAAGGATGTGGACAGCCATGAGCGTGCCAGAGACCCCCCAAAACATCGACGCCGAGAAGGCTGTGCTCGGCTCGATCCTGCTCAACCGTGAGGCGATCATCGCGGTGGCCGCCTGGCTCCCGGCAGACTACTTCTACCTGGCGCGTCACGCCCGGATCTACGACGCGATGCTGGCGGTGTACAACAAGCGCATCCCGCCAGATACGCGCACAGTGGCCGAGGAGCTGCGCCGCAATAACCGCCTCGAAGAGATCGGCGGCGTGGTCTTCCTGGCAGACCTGGTGGACAACGTGCCGACGGCGTACCACGTCGAGTACTACGCCAGGATCGTCGAGCGCACCGCCATGCTGCGGCGCTTGATCAACGCCGGCGGGCAGATCGCCGCGCTCGGCTACCAGGAGCAGAACGAGCTCGAAGACACGCTCGACAAAGCCGAGCAGACGCTGTTTGAGATCTCGCAGCGCCGCACCTCGCAGGACTTCGTCGCCATCGCGCAGGTGATCGACCAGTACTACGAGCAGATCAACTACCTGCAGGAGCACCGCGGCGAGGTGGTCGGCGTGCCGACCGGCTTTCGCGACCTGGACCAGATGACCGGCGGGCTCCAGCGCTCGGATCTGATCATCCTCGCCGCTCGGCCGGGCGTCGGTAAAACCTCGATGACGATGTCGCTGGCCTACAACATCGCCTTCAATCGCGGCACTGTTGGCATCTTCAGCCTGGAGATGAGCCGGGAGCAGCTGGTGCAGCGGCTGCTGGCAATGGACACCGGCATCGACACGCAGCGGCTCAGGCTCGGGCAGCTACCCGAGGAGGACATGCATCGGGTGATCAGCTCGATGGGCCGGCTGGCCGCCATCCCGATCTACATCGAGGATACCGCCGGCCAGAGCATCATGGACGTGCGATCCAAGGCGCGGCGGCTGCACTCGCAGGTTGGGGTCGATCTGATCATTATCGACTACCTGCAGCTGATGTCTGGCAGGCGCTCGGAGAACCGGGTGCAGGAGGTCTCCGAGATCTCGCGCGGGCTCAAGGGGCTGGCCCGCGAGCTCAACGTCCCGGTGATCGCGCTGTCGCAGCTCTCGCGCGCCGTCGAGGGCCGCGCCACCCACGTGCCGATGCTCTCGGATCTTCGCGAAAGCGGTTCCATAGAGCAGGATGCGGATATCGTGATGTTCATCTACCGCGAGGAACTGTACGACCCGGAGACCGAGAAGAAGGGGATCGCCGAGATCCACATCGCCAAGCACCGCAACGGGCCGGTGGGGATCGTGCCGATGCGCTTCGACCCATCGACGACGCGATTTCAGGATCTGAGCTACCGAACGCCTGAGGGATACTAGCGCATTGACGATTGCGCTACTGACGATTGCGCTACTGACGATTGACGATTGTCGAACGCGGCGCTCGGGCCGAGGGGTGAGCTATGCCATTTGCCGGCTTCACAACCGATAGGCTCGTCGGGCTGCCGCCCGAGCTGTTCAGCGAGGTGCTGCCGCAGATCACGCTGCCGAGCGAGCTCAAGCTGACGCTGCACCTGTTCTGGCGGCTGAGTCGGCAGCGCGGCACGTCGCCGCGCCGCGCGAGTTGGGACGAACTGGAGGGCGACAGGGTGCTGCGCCGCTCGCTGCGGGCCGTCTCCAAGACCCGCGAGCTCGGCGACCTGCTGGCCGAGGGGCTGGAGGCCGCCGTCCACCGCGGCACGCTGCTGCACGTGGTCTTGCCAGACAACGGGCGCTCGGTCAACTGGTACGTGGTTCACACCGAGGCCAACCGGGCGTGGGTCGAGCGGGTGGCGCTTGCCAACGAGATGCTGGCGCCGAGCGCCGCGCCTGGCGAGCGGCCGACGCTGGTCGGGCTGTACGAAGAGAACATCGGGATGGTGACGCCGCTGCTGCTCGAAGAGCTGCGCGAGGCCGAGGAGCGCTACCCTGCGCACTGGGTCGAGGCGGCGATGCGCGAGGCGGTCAGCGCCAACGCCCGCTCGTGGCGATATATCAAGAAGGTATTGGAGAGGTGGAGCGCCAATGGCAGACACGATGCGACGGATCGAAGCGAGCGACCTATCGATGTCGATCAGTTCACGAACGGGGCCTATGGCGATCTCTTCCGACGCGGTTCGGATACCTCCGGCCTCTGACGTCTGCCCGCACTGCGACGGGGCGGGGTACTACAAGGAGGCGGTGCCCGTCGGCCACGCCAACTTCGCCAGGCTGATGCCGTGCGTCTGCAAGCGCGAGGAGCAGGCGCGGCGCGATATGCAGCGGCTGCTCGAGCTGAGCAACCTCGGGCCGCTGCAAGATAAGACGTTTGAGAGCTTCAACCAGCAGATCTCCGGCGTGGAGCGCGCCTACCGCAGGGCGCTGGCCTACGCGCTCAACCCGCGCGGCTGGCTGATCATGATGGGCAACTTTGGCTGCGGCAAGACCCACCTCGCCGCCGCAATCGCCAACCATCTGCTGCGCGACCATGCCCGCGTCCTGTTCGCCATCGTGCCCGATCTGCTGGATCACCTGCGCTCGACGTTCGGCCCGACGAGCGAGGTCCAGTACGACACGCGCTTCGAGGAGGTGCGCGACGCGCAGTATCTGATCCTGGACGACCTCGGCACCGAGAATACCACCGGCTGGGCGCGCGAGAAGCTGTACCAGATCATCAACCACCGCTACAACCACGCCATGCCCACCGTCATCACCTCCAACTGCTCGCCGAAGCAGATCGACCCGCGGATCTTCTCGCGGATCTCTGACCGCGCGCTCTCGGAGGAGATCACGCTGATCGACGCCGGCGACTACCGGCTGATGCCGCCCGAGCAACGCTATGGGCAGCAGCAGCAGCGCAGACGGCGGCCGTAGATGGGCAGCGCGCGGCAGATATGGTAAGATAGCCTGCGTCATCGAAGGTGGAGATCGCTGTGTCGCTGCTGAATCTCACTCGCGTGCAGACTATCGCGCTCAGCTTGCTGCTGCTGCTGGCCATCGCCTACGCTGATTTCCTGACCGGCTACACTCTCCCCTTCAATCTGTTCTACCTCGCCCCGATCGCGCTGGCGGCGTGGAACATCGGCCGCAACGCTGCGATCCCGCTCGGCATCCTGTGCGCCACGGCCGGGTTCATCGGCGACCGGCTGGCCGGCGCGCCGGCCGATGAGGCACTGCGGCAGCTCTGGGGCCTGGCCATCAGCCTCGGCTTTTTTGTGATCGTCGCGCTGCTGCTCGATCGGCTGCGCAGCGCCATGACCGTCGAGCACGAGCTCGCCCGCACCGACCCATTGACCATGATCGCCAACGCCCGCGCTTTTGGCGAGATCGCCGCGCTGGATCTTGAGCGATCGCGGCGCTACAATCGGCCGATCACCGCGATCTACATCGACTGCGATGACTTCAAGCGCCTCAACGACGGCCGCGGCCACCGCGAGGGCAACGCCGTGCTGCGCGAGGTGGCGCAGACGCTGCGCGGCCACCTGCGCACCAGCGACACCGCGGCGCGCGTCGGCGGCGACGAGTTTGTGGTGCTGCTCGGCGAGAGCCGCGCCGATAGCGCGCAGATCACCGCGCGGCGGCTACGGGCGGCGCTGCTCAACGCCATGCAACAGCACGACTGGCCGATCACGTTCAGCATCGGCGTGGCGACGTTCGAGGTGGCGCCCGGCACGGTGGAGGCGCTGCTGGAACGGGCCGATAAGCTGATGTACCAGGCCAAGGACCAGGGCCGCGACCGGATCGTCGCTGAGGTTGTGAGCGAGTGAGTTGCGAGGAGCCAGTATGCTGAATCGGTCCTCGGCGCGCGCGCAGACGGGCGGCGCGCCAGTGTTCATCGGGATGGTAGCGGCGATCGTCGTGGTCGCCGGTCTTCAATTCGTCACCAGCGGCGAGCTGCGGGTCTGGCTCCAGGTCGTGCTGCTCGGCATCGTCGAGGGCGTCACCGAGTTTCTGCCGATCTCGTCCACCGCGCACCTGCTGATCGTCGGCAGGCTGATCGGGTTCGAGCAGAGCGCCGGCGGCACATTTGAGGTCTTCATCCAGCTCGGCGCGGTGCTGGCGGTGGTGGTCTTCTACGCCGCAGATCTGCTGGCGCAGGCGCGGGCGCTGACTACTAGCGCGGCCACGCGGCGCTTCTGGCTCTCGATCGTGCTGGCATTCCTGCCGGCGGCGGTGGTCGGGCTGCTGCTGCGCAAGTGGATTAAGGCGGTGCTATTCCAGAGCCCGGCGCTGATCGCCGGTTCGCTGATCGTCGGCGGGATG
>JAYUUK010000455.1:0-8075 GCA_043754595.1 Roseiflexaceae bacterium
GAGCGCGCCGAGGCCGCGACGGAGCGCGCCGAGGCCGCGACGGAGCGCGCCGACGACCTCGCCGCGCGGCTGGCCGAGGTCGAGGCGCAGCTCGCCGCGCTGCGCCGCAGCTGACATACCGATCGATCTGCGCGACAGGAGGGTGCCATGACCCATAAACCCGTGCCACAGCCCGAGGTCCTCTTCCACTACTACGACATGCATCCGACCAGGGAGGATCTGATGGGCGAGAGCGTCGTGCAGGATTGGCTGATGACCTACCTGGCCGATCTGCTGGGGCTGCACTTCGCCGGCCAGCCGGTGTTCGTGGCGCGCAACCCGAATATCTATACTAGGCGCGAAGCTAGGCAGTACCCGGTGGCGCCGGATGTGGCGGTGTTCCTCGATGTGGACCTGCCGACGGCGAGCGCGCGGCGGCTGCGCAGCTGGCGTACCTACGAGCCCGGCCGCCCGCCGCCGTCGCTGACGATCGAGATCGCCTCGAAGGATACCTGGAAGAGCGACGCCTACGATAAGCCGGAGACCTACGCCGCGCTCGGGGTGCGCGAGTACGTCCTGTTCGACCCGAACGGATCCGCAGCTGATGCCTGGCGAGCGGCTGCGGGTCTGGCAGCGCGAGGGCGAGCTTCTGGCGCCGGCGCAGGCCAACGGACGCGGGCAGATCTGGAGCGCCCTGCTCTCAAGCTGGTGGGAGGCCGATGGCGAGCGGCTCTGGCTGATGTCGGTGGATGGCACGCGCTGGCCGACCCACGCCGAGGCCGAGCGCGCCGCCAAGGAGCGGGCGCTGGCGGACGAGCTTGCCGCGCGGGCGCAGATTGAGATCGAGCGCGCCGCCAAGGAGATCGAGCGCGCCAGGGCAGAGCGCGAGCGTACTCGAGCCGAGCGCGAGCGCGCCAGGGCCGACGACCTCGCCGCGCGGCTGGCCGAAGTCGAGGCGCAGCTGGCGGCGCTGCGCAGCACAGCACAGGAGTAGCTATGGAGCACGGGGCGCTGCTCGCCGAGGGGAAGACCAAGATTATCTACGCCCACCCGAGCGACGAGACGCTGGCGCTGATGGCCCACAAAGATGGCATCACCGCCGGCGATGGCGCGCGGCGCAACGTCATTGCCGGCAAGGGCGCGCTCAGCGGCCGCACCGCCGCCAATGTCTTCGCGCTGCTCGGCAATGCTGGCATCGCGACGCACTTCGTAGCCGCGCCCGCCGCCGACCTGACGGTCGTCCACCGCTGCGCCATGATTCCCCTCGAAGTGGTCAATCGGCGGCTGGCCACCGGCTCGTACCTCAAGCGCCACCCCGAGACCGCCGAGGGCGCCAGATTCGACCCGACGCTGGTGGAGTTCTTTCTCAAGGACGACGCCAGGCATGACCCGCAGGTGACGCCAGATGAGATCGCGGCGCTCGGGCTGGCCAGCGCCGCCGAGATCGACCAGATCGCCGCCGAGTCGCGCCGGGTGTTCGCTGTCATCGAGCGTGCCTGGGCCGCGCAGGACGTGACCCTGGTGGATCTGAAGATCGAATTCGGCCGCGATGGCGCAGGCGCGCTGCTGGTGGCCGATATGATCGACAATGACTCGTGGCGGATCTGGCCTGCCGGCGATAAGGCGCAGATGCTGGACAAGCAGGTCTACCGCAACATGCCAGAGGTGGATGATGCCGGGCTGGCGGCGATCAAAGTGCGCTACGAGACCGTGGCCGCCCTGACCGACGGCTGGCGCGGGGCGCGGGACGCCGCCCGATGAGACGGGCGCGTGCCAGCCGCGATCGCCGCGCGCGCCACTCCGGCCGCAGGCGCGCCAGCACGTGCTCGATGAGGCGGGCGCGCGCCAGCCGCGATCGCCGCGCTATGCGCCAGCTCCTACCGATCGCCAGATGGCGCTAGACCTCGCCACCTTCGCCTGGGCGCTGAGCGAGCCAGGGCAGGCGCTGCTGGCCGAGACCATGGCCGCCGATCTCGGCCCGGCTGGCGAGCTGCGCGCCATGGAGCGGCTGCGCCGCGTCGCCACCCCCGAGCGCGCCGCCGCGATCTACGAGCTGGCCTGGCTGCGCGCCCGCGCCGCCGCCAAGTTCCCCGACGCGCCGCTGCTGTACTTCACCCGCGAGGCGCTTGAGCAGTCCAGCCACCACGCGGTCGCCGCAGCGCGCACGGCGCGCTACGCCGCCATCGGCGCCGCGAGCATCGCCGACCTGTGCTGCGGCGTCGGCGGCGACGCGCTGGCCCTGGCGCGCGTGGCTCACGTCCACGCCGTGGACAACGATCCGCTGCGGCTGGCGATGCTGCGCGCCAACGCTGCGGCGCTCGGCCTATCGAGCAGGCTGACGGCCCACGAGCGCGATCTCGAGCGCGACGACCCGCCGCACGCCGACGCCATCTTTTTCGACCCAGCCCGCCGCGCCGATGGTAGGCGGGTGTTCGCGCTGGCGCAGTACCGGCCTTCGCTCGCGCTGCTCGGCCGCTGGCGCAGCCACACCGAGGCGATCGGGGTCAAGGCCGCGCCGGGCATCAGCGACGAGGATCTGGCGACGCTCGGGCCGCACGAGGCCGAGTTCGTCTCGCTCGACGGCGATCTCAAGGAGGCGGCGCTGTGGTTCGGCCCGCTCTGCCAGCGCCCAGGGCGCCGCGCCACCCTGCTGCGCAGCCACGGCCCAGGCGGCTGGAGCATGGCCGGCGAGCTGTTCCGCCCGGCCGACGATGCCGCGCCGCAGGTGGCGAGCGCCCCGCCGCAGACCTACCTCTACGAGCCGGACCTGGCGGTGATCAGGGCGCACCTGGTCGAGGAGCTGGCGCGCGCGCTCGACGCGACGCTGCTCGCGCCGGATATCGCCTACCTCAGCGCCGCCCACTTTCTGCCCACGCCGCTCGCCCGCTGCTGGAAGGTCATCGAGTGGCACCCGTTCGGCCTCAAGCCCCTGCGGGCGCGGCTGCGCGCGCTGGACGCCGGGCCGGTGACGGTCAAGAAGCGCGGCTCGCCGCTTGACACCGACGCGCTGGCGCGGCAGCTCGCAGGCGACGGCGCGCGCGCGCTGACGGTGGCGCTGACCCAGCATCGCGCCCGCCCGATTATGATCATCTGCGACGGCGCGCCGCTGCGTCAGGAGCTGCCATGAGCCGCCATCAGGATATCCGCGCCGCCGCCGCCGCGCTGCGCGCGCTGGCCGAAGACGCCCCGACGCCGCTGGACCTGGCGGCGCTGGCCGAGCGCGCCTACGGCCTGAGCGTCTTCGACGACGCGTCGCTCGACCCGGCGATTTTGGGCGAGTACAGCCCGCTCTACCAGACGATCCGGCTGCGCCCGCGGCTCGCGGCAGCCCGCCGCCGCTTCGTCATCGCCCACGAGCTAGGCCACGCCGCGCTGGAGGGCGACGCTCGCGAGCGCTACGCCGACGACGACGCCACGCTCGATGACCTCGGCGAGCCGCTGGACGCCGACGCCCAGCTTTACAATACCCGCGACCGCCACGAGCGCGACGCTAACCTGTTCGCGCTCGAGCTGCTGCTGCCGGCGCTGGATTTGGCCGCCGCGCTCGCCGAGCCTGGCTGGGATGAGGCCGCCAGCGCCGCCCGCCACGGCGTCAGCGTCGCGCTGATCAGGGCGCAGATCATTAACATCTGGACCGTGCCGACCGCCGCCAGCGCGCCGCTCACAGGCGAGCCACGCGCCGCCACGCCAGACGCAGACCAGCGCGCCGCCGTGGATGCCCCGCTGCCGACGCTGGTGGTGGCCGGGCCAGGCACCGGCAAGACCGCCAGCATCGTGGCCAAGTACCTCGCGCTGGTGGACGCCGACACCGACCCGGCATCGATCCTGGCGCTGACCTTCTCGGTGCGCGCCGCAGACGAGCTGCGGCAGCGGATCGCCGCCGCACTAGCCGCCAGCCACCCATCGCTGGCCGGCCGCGCCGAGGTCAGCACCTACCACGCCTGGGCGCTCAACGCGCTGCGCGGCTACGGCCACCTGCTCGGTGCCGCCCCCGAGCTGCGGCTCGCCACGCCCGGCGAGGTCTACCTGCTGCTACGCCAGCAGATCGTCGCGCTGCCGCTCGATCAGTACCGCAGCCTGCGCGCGCCAGGTCAGTTCCTCGGCCAGCTGATCGCCGCCGTCTCGCGCATCAAAGACCAGCTGATCGACCCTGCCGCCTTCGCCGCGCGCGCCGAGCGCCAGGCCGAGCGCCGCATCGCCGATGCCGAGCGCGACTTCGCCGGCAAGACCACCAAGAAAGCACAGAAGGGGCGCGACGACGCCGCGCGCGACGCCGCCAGGCTGCGCGAGCTCGCCGCGTTCTACACCGCCTACCAGCAGATCCTGGCGCGCGAGCGGACGCTGGACTACGGCGACCTGATCGCTATGACCGTCGCACTGCTGCGTATGCCGGAGGCTGAGCCGCTGCGGCAGCGCTACGGCGCGATCCTGCTCGATGAGTTCCAGGATATCAACCTGGCCACCGGCGAGATGGTGCGGCTGCTCGATGGCGGGCGCGGGCTGGTCTGGGCGGTGGGCGACCCGTGGCAGAGCATCTACCGCTTCCGCGGCGCGTCCCCCGCCAACCTGGCCGAGTTCCCCGGCGTCTACCCGGGGGCCAGCGCCCGCGCGCTCAGCCAGAACTATCGCTCCGGCCAGGCGATCCTGGACGCCGCCGCCGCCGCGATGACCGCCGACCCGCTCGCGCCCGAGCGCCCGCCGCTGACCGCCAGCCGCCAGCACGGCGGCGCGGTGATCGAGCTGGTGGCCGCTGGCGACGAGGCGATGTGCGCCGCCATCGCCCGCGATATTATTGGCCATACCCGCTCGCGCCGTCGCTGGCTACTGCTCAGGGCTCTGCGCGCCGGGGGGGCGTGGCGCAGGAGCGCTACGCCGCGCAAAGCGATGCTGCGCCGACCAGTTCTTCGGCCAGCCGCGCTGGCCTCATTCGCGGTGCTGTGCCGCACAAGGGCGCACGCAGGGCAGGTGGCCGCCGCGCTCTCAGCCCACGGTATCGCCGCAGACTGGGCCGGCGATCTGTTCAGCGAGCCGGCGGTGCAGGACGCGCTGGCCATCCTGGCGCTGGTGCCGGCCGCGGACGCAGCAGACGCCAACAACGCATGGGACGCCTCGCCCGGCGCGCTGCTGCGCGCGATCCAGCTCGCGCCCCACGCCGTCGCCCCAGCGGATCTTGACGCGCTGGTGCGTCAGGCTCACGCCCACGGTATCTCGCTGCGGGCCGCCTCCGGCCACGCCGAGTCGCTCGCCGCGCTCTCCGAGGCCGGCCGCGCCGCTATCGCCGCCATCGCCGCGCAGTGCGCCAGCCTGGCGGCCGAGCCAGACGCCTACGCCGCACTGATGCGCTACCTGCTCCGCGACGCGCCGTGGGTGCGGTCGCTGGCCGCAGCGCAGGATCGCAGCGCCAGACGCTCGCTCGCCGCGCTCGGGCAGCTGGCACAGCTTGCGCGAGGCTACGTCCGCGCCGCCCGAGACGCCCGGCCCACGCCCGCAGCGTTTGTGGCCCACGTCCGTCTGCTGATCGAATCCGGCGAGACGCCACGACTGCCGCCGGACGAGTCGCTGGATGCGGTGCGGCTGCTGACGATCCACGGCGCCAAGGGGCTGGAGTTCGCCACTGTCTACCTGCCATTTTTGCAAAAAGGCCAGTTCCCGCCGCGCGCCAGGAGCGGCTCGGTGCCGGATCTGCCGCTGGACGAGACGCCGCTCGGCGATGACGCGCTGCGCGAGGAGCGCTACCTGCTGTACGTCGCCATGACTCGCGCCCGCGATCGGCTGGTGCTACTACGGTCGGATCGTGGCGGGGGCAAGTCCGTCGAGCGCTCGCCGCTGCTGCCGCAGTTAGCATGGCCGCTGTGCCGCATCGGCAGCGGCTGGTCGCTGCTGGCCAGCGCGCCGGAGCCGCCGCCGGCCACGCCAGTGGTGCGCCGCCCGGTCCCCGCCGCCAGCCTGGAGACCTACGAGCGCTGCCCGCGCCGCTACCTGTACCAGTACGGCTACCAGCTGCTTGCCGACGCCGACCCCTACCTGCGGGTGTACCAGGCCGCCTCGGCGCTGACCAGGCGCCTGGAGACCATGGCGCGCGCCGGGGATCTGCCGCAGGACGCGGCGGCGCTCACCGCGCTCACCGCAGAAGTGGCCGCCGACTTCGCGCTGGAGACGCTGGACTACGGCGATGCGTACCGCGCCGAGGTGGCGGCGCAGGGCGAGGCGGTCTGGCAGAGCCTGCGCGGCGAGTCCGGCGCGCGCCCATCGGCCGCGACGCTGGTGGAACGACCGATGGGCGCGGTCGCGCTGCGCGTCGACCTCGTCGAGCCGGGGGAGCGCTGGGTGCGGCTGCGGGTCGGCGAGCCGCGCGACGACGACCACCTGAGCACCAGGGTGATGCTCTACGCGATGGCGCAGCGGCAGCGCGGCGTGGCGGGGACGATCGCGCTGCGCTACCCATCCAGCGGCGAGGAGCGCGAGGTCGAGATCGCAGCGGCGGTGCTGGAGCGCCACACCGCCGCCCTGGACCGGCTGCTTGAGGCCATGGCCGCCGGGCGCTGGGAGCCGGAGCCAGGCCCGGCGTGCGCCCACTGCCCGTTCGTGCTCATCTGCCCGCAGACGAGCTAGTGCAGTTTCACGCTGCGTTGTTTGAATCGCACGAACGTGGGTCGACAGCACGACGCGTCAATCGTCAATCGTCAATCGTCAATCGTCAATCGTCAATGCGCACCCCTTCGACCAGGACCTCGTCGGTTCCGACGCGTCCATCTTCGACGAGCAGCGCGATGCCGCCATCCTCGAGCCCGTCGTGGCGGTCGTATGCATCGAGCGTGACCATCGTCCCGCCGGACGGACCAACGCGCCCCACCAGCCGCTCACCGTTCGCCGCGAGCTCGAAGGTGTAGGCGCTGCCGAACTGCCACGCACACGGCTGCTCCATCAGCACCTGCTCACCATCGAGCACCTTAATGAGCCTCGCTATCCCGCCATCAGCATTTCTGACCAGCAGCAGCGCGTAGTAGCGCCCGAGTCCCTGTACCCGCGCCGCCACGCCGAAAGCATCGCACAGATGCGGGGTGAGCGTGGTTGTGACGCGATAGTTCCGCCACTCCCGTGTACCAGTGCTCACCATACCACGCCCATCGTTCTGGACGATACGGAACGCCTCCGGCCACCAGCGATCGAAGCCATCGACGGCCTCAACCCACGCGCGGCGCCAGACCTTCCCGCCGTGCTCCGGGCGGCAAAACACCGTCTGCGGCTCGCCGTCCCAGGCCAGTCGATCCAGATACAACGTGGCAGCGCGTGGCGATTGGAGCGCGATTCCCACCTCCGCTATCGGCTGCCCACCGGTCTCGGGCATCGTCCAGACCAGCGCAGCCGATGATCCCGGCGCGATCTCGCGCACCGCGTCTTCGACTAGCTCCAAATCATCGTTCGCTGTATAAACCCGCACGAACAGCCAGGCGCTGACTGGCTCAGAATTGGCAGCTTCGGCGATAAGCGTGGCGCGGATCGTCTGGCCAGCGTAGAGCGTCGGCGATGCGAGCAGGGTGTAGCCCGCCATCTGCAACGCGTCGGGTGGCGTGAACGTGGCGGTCGCCGCTCGTTTCGGCTCTGGCGTCTCCGCGAGATGCAGCGCCAGCCTTCCGATGCCATCTGTGCCAGGGACGTTGGTGAGCGTCAGCCCCGGATCGGCCATAAAACCCTGGACGCTGCCGGGTAGCGAGAAGTGGAAGCGGGCCCCGCCTTTGGGCGCGACCGGCGGCTCGCCAGCCAGCGTGCGGCCAATGTTGACCACGTGGTAGGCTTCGGTGAGCGCGTCGCTGATCGCGCGCCCACCATCGGCGGTGGGCAGAAACAGCCTGTCGGCGACCGGCCCGCGCCAGTCGTAGTCGCCGCTGTCGATCGCCGCCAGCCCATTCTTGATCCCCAGCAGGCAGCCGAGATTGCCCGAGTTGCAGTCTGTATCCCAGCCGCTGGTGTTGGCGATCATCAGCGATGTACGAAAGTCATCGTTGCCGTAGAGCAGCGCGAGCATGATGACACCGTGGTTTGGCACCATATGGCAATTGCCGCCGTAGCGGTCGTAGCCATAATTGCGCGCCAGC
>JAYUUK010000456.1:0-2722 GCA_043754595.1 Roseiflexaceae bacterium
TCGCCGCTGTCTAGCGCTTCGATGACCTCGTAGCACTCTTCGAGCAGCGCGGACCGCAGCGACTGCGGCGTCTGCTCCATATCCCACGGGCAGCCGCCAGGGCCGAGCAGCCGTGAGACGACGTAGGCCGGGCCAGCCTCGGCGCGCCGATCCAGCAGCGGGTCGAGCGGCGGAACAAAGATGGCGATGCAGTCCGCCGGGAGCGCGGCGAGATCGCCGACGGCGGCGGGCTCAGCGGCGATCGAGCCATCGACGGCCTGGCGCACGATACGGGCGCTGTGGGACGCTGGGTAGCGGCCGCGCACGGCACCGAGGCCCGTTTCGCCAGACTGCCCGGCGAGCCCGGTGAGCAGCAGCGGGCGCGATGGGACGAGCGGCGACGGCACGAGCGGCGGGAGATACGGTACACCGCCGCCGGCGACGCTCGACCACGTTTTGGCGTCTGGGGCGGCGGGCGGGGGCGCGAGCGCCGAGGCGGGGAGGATGAGCACGCCGTCCGTCAGTGGGTCGATGCCGATGGCGGCGAGGATAGAATCAAGCATAGGGTTGACGATTGACGATTGGCCATTTGGCCTGTGCCAAAAATAGTCAATCGTCAATTGTATCAATAGCCAATAACGTTACGGGGTGGGCGTCGGAGCCTCTGGGCCAATGGGAGCTACCGGCTTGGGCGCGGCGGGCACTGCGGTCGGGAAGACCGGCTGCTCGATCTTAGCGCTGGTTCTAGCGGCCTCGACGAGCTTGGCCACCGCCGCATCGCGCTGGGTCTGCAGCTCCTGCTGCACCTGCTGCTCGATCTGCTGTTTGGCCTGTTCATCGCTCACCGCCGGACCCTGGCCGCGCGAGATCAGCTTGATGACATGGTAGCCGAACTGACTCTTGACCGGCACTTTGGTGGTCTCGCCCGGCTTGAGGTCGATGAACATCGCCTGCTCGAACTCGGGGACGAACTGGCCCTTCTGGACATTCTCGTAAATGCCGCCCTTGTCTTTGGAGCCTGGGTCTTTGGAGAGTTCCTTGGCGAGCGCGGCGAAGTCCTCGCCTTTGTCCAGCCTGCCGATCACCGCTTTGGCCTCTTCCTCAGTATCGACCAGGATATGGGCGACGGTCGCCACCTCGACGGTCTTCTTGGTCTCGGCCATGACCGTATCGGTCACGGTCTTACGCACCGCGTCTTCGGTCACCAGGCTCTCGCCGAGCTTCTGGCGGGCGAGGAAGAACATCACAAACTCGCGGAATTCGGGCGATTTGGTGCTCTCGAAGCCGAGCTGCTCCTGCACCGCCGCCTCAAGCGTCGTACCGCTCTGGCCGCTGATCCGCTCGTCGAAGACCTTGATCTGGTCGTCGATCTCTTTTTCGCTCACGGCGATCTTGGCGTCGCGGGCGGCCTTGAGCGTCAGCTGCTGCTCAACGAAGCGCAGCACGATCTGCTGCTCGATCTCGGCGCGGGTCGGGGCTTGGCCGCCCTGCGCCGCCTGCTTCTTGAACCCGGCCTCGACCCGATCGGCCTGCCCGGTGTACGATGCCGAGCTCAGCGTCACATCGTCGACGCGGGCGATGACATCGCCTGAGTTGGCGCTGACCGGGCGCGGCGTCGCGGTGGCGGCTGGCACTGCTGTGGCGGCTGGCACTGCTGTGGCATTGCCGCCCGCCGCGGCCGCCGTGGTGGGCGCGGCCGGCCCGGCGGTGGGGGCCGCCGCCGGCTGATTGCCACACGCGGCGAGTGCGATCGCCAGGATAAGCGGGAAAATATACTTCACGGACGTCCTTTCATGGCTGTCGAATCAGCAGTAGCTTAATCATCGTTCAGGCTGAGCACCGCCATGAACGCCTCCTGCGGTATCTCCACATTGCCGACCATCTTCATCCGCTTTTTGCCCTCTTTCTGCTTCTCAAGCAGCTTGCGCTTGCGGCTGATATCGCCGCCGTAGCACTTGGAGAGGACATCTTTGCGCATCGCCCGGATCGTCTCGCGGGCGATGACCTTCGAGCCGATGGCGGCCTGGATCGGCACCTCGAACTGCTGGCGCGGGATCAGCTTGCGCAGCTTCTCCACGAGCAGCCGCCCGTGGCTGTAGGCGAAGTCGCGGTGGACGATCATCGAGAGCGCGTCCACCGGCTGGCTATTGACCATAATATCGAGCTTGACCAGATTGCCCTCCTGGTAGCCGGCGAGATTGTAGTCCAGCGAGGCATAGCCCTGGGTGCGGCTCTTGAGCGAGTCATAGAAATCGATCACGATCTCGGAGAGCGGGATGCGATACTTGAGCATGATGCGCTGCGGGTCGATATGTTCCATCATCTCGAAGGTGCCGCGCTTGCCGGTGACGAGCTCCATGATCGTGCCGATGTAGCGAGTGGGCGAGATAATGCTGATCTGCATCACCGGCTCCTCGATCGACGCGATCTGACCGGCGTCGGGCATCTCGGACGGATTATCGACGGTGATGATCTCGCCTGCGGTGTTCATCACCTGATACTCGACGGACGGGGCGGTCACGATCAGATTGAGGTTGTATTCGCGCTCCAGCCGCTCCTGGACGATCTCCATGTGAAGCAGGCCGAGGAAACCGCAGCGGAAGCCGAAGCCGAGCGCCGCCGAGGTCTCAGGCGCGAACGAGAGCGCCGCATCGTTGAGCTTGAGCCGGTCGAGCGCCTCGCGCAGATCGGGGTAATCGTTGGACTCGACGGGGTACAGCCCGGCGAAGACCATCGGCTTTGC
>JAYUUK010000457.1:0-8048 GCA_043754595.1 Roseiflexaceae bacterium
GAGGGCGTGCTATTTCGTACCAACGAAACCGCCTTTGTCCAATCCAAACGTAAGCTGCTGGAAGAGCACAACCTGTGGTGCGTGATCAGCCTGCCAGCCGGGGTGTTTTCGGCGGCTGGCGCCGGCGTCAAAGCCAACGTCCTGTTCTTCACCAAGGGTCAGCGCACGCAGGCGATCTGGTACTACGACCTATCGGATCTGAAAGTGGGCAAGAAGAACCCGTTCACCCGCCAGCGGATGCGTGAGTTCTTTACGCTGCTCCAAACTCGCGGCGACAGTGCCTATAGCTGGACAGTGGATTTCGAGGCGCGCAAGCAGCGGGCGCGCCGCGATGCCGCGCCGTACCAGGCACAGGAGCACGAGGCCAGCGCCGCCGCCGATGCCCTGTTCCAGGCAGCCGACGCGCTCAAGCGGCAGGCCACCGCGCTCCGCAGCGCCGAGCAGCACGCCGCGATCGAGGAGAAGCTGGCAGCGGTGAAGGCCAAGCAGCGCGAGGCCCGCGAGGCAGCGGCAAAGGCGCAGAACATTCTGGATGCGATCTGCGATCTCAAAGCCGTCAACCCCAATGCGCCAGACACCACCGACTACCGGACGCCCGAGGAGCTGCTCACTCTCATCGACGAGCAGGGCCGCGCCTTCGAGGAGGCGATCGGGCCGTTGCGAAAGCTGTTTGGGGTGGAGAGCGGAGCACGGAACGAGGGAACCAGGGAGCTAAGGAACTAAAGAAGCAGGGAACAGCGAACGAGGGAACGAGCGAGCTGCCCGGCTTTCGTGCAGATTGGCGGAGATGAGCGGACAACCTGCCCGGTTACTCGGTATCTGTGTCCATCTGTGCCTATCTGTGGACAACCTGCCCGGTTGCTCGGTATCTGTGGACAACCTGTGTGGCGAATCAGGGAGCGAACCGCGATCTTACCGATCGGGGCTGTGGTACAATCGCTTAATAATCGTCAATAGGCAATGGTCAATGCTATGGGACTACGAATCGGCTCGCTGCCCATCGGGCTCTCGGCGTACAGCTTCCCGTGGCGCTGCGGGTTCGCCGGCGCGGGGACTGGGCGGGTGTGCGCCACGCCATACGACGCCTACGGGCTGCTGGATGCGGCAGCGCGGCTCGGTCTCTCGTCGGTCGAGGTGCCGCTCTCGATGCTGTCGAACCTTGAGCCGGCGACGCTGGCGGCCTACCGTTCGCGGGCCGAGGCGCTCGGGCTGGGGCTGGCGTGCGACGCTGCGGTGGTGGATATGGCGGAGATGGAGCGCTTCATCCCGGCGGCCGCTGCGCTCGGCGCGCCGGTGCTGCGGGTGATGCTGAGCGCCACGCTGGAGGGCGCGCGCGGCGCGATCCTCGGCGGCTGGGAGGCGCATCTGGCCGAGATGATCGCCCGGCTCAAGGCGCTGCGGCCGCTGGCCGAGGCCCATAACGTCATCATCGCGCCGGAGAACCACCAGGACGCTACCACCGAGGATCTGCTGCGGGTCTGCGACGAAGTCGGCGGCGAGCATATCGGCATCACGCTTGACGCCGTCAACCCGCTGGCGGTGGCTCAGGAGCCGTTGGCGGCAGCGCGGGCGTGGGGCGGCAAGATCGTCAACGTGCATCTGAAGGACTACGTCGTCGGCTTCACCAACTCTGGCTACCGGCTGGTGCGCTGCCCGCTCGGCGAGGGCGCGCTGGATCTCAAGCGGCTGTTCGCGCTGCTCGAAGATGTGGCGCCGCGCGCGCGTTGTCATATCGAGCTGGCGGCGGTGTACGCGCGACACATCCGCATCTTCGAGCCGGAGTGGTGGGCGAGCTTCCCGCCGCGCGACGCCCGCGAGCTGGCCGGCGTGATGCAGCTAGCGCTGCGGCACGCGCTGCCCGGCGATGCCGAGTGGCGCACGCCGTGGGAGCGTGGCCAGGGCGCCGAGGCGCTGTGGGCCTACGAGGAAGACCAGATGGTGCAGAGCGTCGAGTTTCTGAAAAGAATGCGGTAATTGACGATTGACGATTGACTGCGGATTATCCTGCCCGGTATCTGTGGCTATCTGTGGACAAGCTGCCCGAATGCACGAAAATGAGCGGCAATAGTCAATTGAGGAGCGTGGCTATGCGAAACGAGCTTTTCTCGCTGGCGGGGCGTGCGGCGCTGATCACCGGCGGTGCCGGCGGGCTCGGCGAGGTCTTCGCGCGGACGCTGGCAGGGGCCGGCGCGGATATCGCGCTGGTGGGGCGGCGCATTGAGCCGATGCAGACGCTGGCGGCCGCGCTCGGCGAAGAGACGGGGCGGCGCATCGCGTGCATCGCCGCCGATGTGACCGACGCCGCCGATGTGGCGCGCATGGCCGCCGAGGCGACCGCCGCGCTCGGCAAGGTGGATATCCTGATCAACAGCGCCGGCACAAATATCCGCAAGCCGGCAGTTGACTTCGCGCCCGAAGAGTGGCAAAAGGTGCTCCAGGTGAACCTGACGGCGCCGTTTCTCTGCGCTCAGGCGCTCGCGCCGCAGATGCTGGAGCGCGGCTGGGGGCGGATTATCAATATCAGCTCGATGCTGGGGCAGGTGGGGCTGGGCGAGCGCGCGGCGTACACCGCCGCAAAGGGCGGGCTCATCCAGCTGACGCGCACGCTGGCGCTGGAGTTCGCCCCGCGCGGCGTGACGGTCAACGCGCTCGCGCCAGGGCCGTTCGGCACCGAGCTCAACCGGCCGCTGCTGGAAAACCCGGTGGCCTACCGCGCCTTCGCCGATAAGATCCCGCTCGGGCGCTGGGGCGAGCCGGACGAACTGGCCGGGCCGATCCTATTTCTGGCGTCGCAGGCCTCGAGCTTCATGACCGGCGCGGTGCTGACCGTCGATGGCGGCTGGACGGCGCAGTAGCGGCGAGATCGACGATTGAGCGATTGACGATTTTAGGGCGACCCACCCCCGCGTCACGCGCCCCTCCTCTAACATCCGCGACGAAGAAAGTGTCGCACAGTCCCGGATGCGCTGCAGCCGTACTATAACAACAGCCCGGTCGCGGTCACGCTCCCGCGCTGCGGCGCGCCCCACGAATTGAAGAACTGACGGCTCGTTATATTCCGGCGCGCGGCGGATCGCGGCGAGTGACGCGTCCCGGAATGCTGTACTGGCACAGACGCTTCGCGGGCCGTTCAGCTGGCGGGCAGGGCATGCTCTGGCGCTCAGCGTGACATGCGGCGGCGGGATGGGGACACAGGAGACAGAGACTCGCGGCAGCCGTCGTTCGTCTCACACCGTGGCAGTGCACAGCAGCGCGATGGCCCCATCGCCACGAGGGCGCGCCTCGGCGTGGGCGCGATATCAATCTTCTGGAACCTCTTTAACGCCGCGACGACGACCGTCGCATCGGTAAACCGGTGAGCCAGTCCTTGGGGCGTGATGGTCACGTCAATGGCGCGATAGGCCAGCGCCACAAGGTCCGTGAGCGTGGCGCGCGGATTGGCCAGCCAGCCACACACCAGCATCTAGACAAACTGCGCGCCGGTGATGGCGCGTTCGCGGCGCACCATCCCGGTGGCGTGCGCGGCGTCGGTTGTGGCATCGGTCAAGACCTGCTGCATTATGGTTGCAACCTGTGGTATGCTCGTCATGGGAACGCTCCGTGCACTGATGGTGGGTGAGATCGCCATCATGACCGATCGGAGCGTTCCTTGCCTAACGTGATTTGTATGGGGCTGCGCCCCCCAAGATCTCCCTTTTCTCCTCCGATTAGGAATGCTCTATCGCAGACTGAGAGGCACTATGCGCGCGCTGCTGCTGGCCGGTCACGGGAGCCTGCGCCGGGGGGCGGGGGCGGCGATGCTGCGGGTCGCCGCCAGGCTGCGCGAGCGCGGGGCGGCGCCGCTGGTGGCCGCCGGCTGCTTCAACTACAGCCGCCCGAGCGTGGACGAGGCGCTCGACCGGCTGGTGGTGCGCGGCGCGACCGAAGTCGTCGCCGTGCCGTACCTGCTCGGGCCAGGCTACTTCAGCCGGGTGGTGGTGCCGCGCGCGCTCGCGGCCGCAGCGGCACGGCACCCCGGCCTAGCCACCGCCGTGGCCGAGCCGCTCGGCGACCATCAGGCGCTGGCGGCGCTCGCGCTGCTGCGCGCGGATGCGGCCGGCGGCGGCGCGCTCCTGATCATCGCCCACGGCACCCCAGACGACGAAGCGAACGCGCCGATCCGCGCGGTGGTACGGCGCATCACAGACGCCCGCGCCGCCCGCGGCGAGGACGCGCTGGCGCTGCTCAGCTTCCTCAACCTCAACGCGCCGCTGCTCGCCGATGGCATCGACGCGCTAGCTGCGGCCGGGGCGCGCCGGATCGTGGCGCTGCCGTACTTCTTGCAGCTCGGCGACCACGCCGCCGAGGATGTGCCGCTGGCGATCCACGCCGCCCGCGAGCGCCACCCAGCGCTGACCATCGCCCTGGCCGAGCCGCTCGGCTACCACCCGCTGCTCGCCGATGCCGTGGCCGATCGCTACTACGAGATGAGTAGGAAAGAGTAGAGGGAGATGATCGTGGGGACACCCAGAAGGTACCCGGCCCCCAAACCCCCGCTCTGCGCTGCGCGATTCTTTTTCTGAGGCGCTGCGCGGCAATTGTCAATCGGCAGGTGTCAATTCGCACGTGCTCAGACCTCC
Organism: Roseiflexaceae bacterium; assembly: GCA_043754595.1. GTDB lineage: Bacteria > Chloroflexota > Chloroflexia > Chloroflexales > Roseiflexaceae > JAYUUK01. The sequence continues at coordinate 4,620 of JAYUUK010000457.1, forward strand.
AGCTTGACCCGCTCGAAGTCCAGCTCGCGCTGCACCGTGCGCAGCACCTCGTCGTTGATCGTCCCGGTGTCGCGCAGCTCAAGTAGCGCGGTCAGCTCGGCGTCGATCAGCTCGCGTCTCAGCCGCTGCATCGCCAGCGCGCTGTCGTCGTGGGCGGCGGCGTGCTGCTCCTGACCGAGCATCCGCGCCTCGAAGCGTTGCAGCCGCGCCTCGTAGTGGCCCCGCAGATCCGCCACGTGCGCCGCGACCGCCCACTCCTCGCCCATCAGTTCGTCGAGCCGCGCTAGCCCGGCGTGCGCCGTCACCAGCCGCGCCCGGTCCTCCTCGCGTTCGTGCTCGCCGTCGTCGCGCACTCCCAGCCGCCGGATCACCGCCGGCAGCGTCAGCCCCTGGCCCACCAGCGTCGCCAGAATGACCACGAACGTCAGGAAGATCACGATGTCCCGCGACGGGAACTCCTTTGGCAGCGCCAGCGCCGCAGCCAGCGAGACGATACCGCGCATCCCCGCCCAGCCGAGCACCGCGACGCCCTGCCACTGCGGGGCTGCGGTGCGCTGGCGGATGCGCCGCGACAGCACCCTGGGCAGGTACGCCCCAGGGAAAACCCACACCATCCGTGCGACGATCACCGCAGCACAGATCGCGGCGGCCGGGCCGAGCAGCCGCTGCCAGCCGCCGCCAACCTCGCCGACGATGGTGGGGAGCTGGAGCCCGATCAGGATGAACGCCAGCCCGTTGAGCAGAAAGACCACGATCTCCCAGACTGGGAGGGCCTGCACCCGCGTCTCGGACGACATCACCCGCGCGCTGATCCGCCCGACGTACAGCCCGAGCACCACCGTCGCCAGCACGCCAGAGACGTGCAGCCGCTCGGCGATGGCATACGCGCCGAAGCTTGCGATAAATGTCAGCAGCAGCTCCACCGGCGTGTCATCTAGCCGCGTCAGCAGCTGCTCCATCACCAGGCCAATCGCCAGGCCAACCAGCACGCCGCCGCCGCTCGAGATCACAAATGACGCGCCAGCATCCGCCAGCGAGAACACCCCAGTCAGCGCCGCCGCCACTGCCACCCGGTAGGCCACCAGCGCCGACGCGTCGTTCACCAGGCTCTCGCCCTCGATGATCGTGACCAGCTGCTTTGGCAGGTTGAGCCGTTTGGCCACCGCCGTCGCCGCGATCGCATCGGGCGGCGCCACGATCGCGCCGAGCGTGAAGCACACCGCCCACGGCAGCTCTGGCAGCAGCAGCTTCGCCACCAGCGCCACGATCGCGGTGGTGAAGACCACCAGCCCGAGCGACAGCAGCATGATCGCGCGGATGTTCGCGCGAAAATCGCGCAGCGGCGTGAAGAACCCGGCCGATGTCAGGATCGGCGGCAGGAACAGCAGAAAAATGATCTCTGGCTCAAGCTCGATGTGCGGCAGGCCGGGGATAAGGCTCAGCGCCAGCCCGGCGATGGTCAAAAAGATTGGGTAGGCGATCCCGACCCGCCGCGCCACGCCGACCAGCAGCGTGGTGACCGCGAGCAGGCCAAACAGGACTTCGAGTTCTGTCATAGTGAGTGCTGATTGCTCATTGACGATTGCTCACTGACCCGCTACGATAGAACCGGCGATTATGATCTTTTTTGCGCCAAGCCGCGCGTGCGAAACGGGCGCTCGTGCGTGCGCCGGCGGCGTGCCGCAGCCCCGCTCCCGCGGTGCCGTGCGTTAGGCCAGCTCGGTGCTGACGCACGGCACAGCCGCACGCTTCGCCACCAGGAGAACGCTATGGCACCGATCAGCTTCAACGGCCACGAGTACGATGATGTGTCGGCGATGCCGCCCGATGTCCGCCAGCTTTATCAGCTCGCCACCGAGATGTTCGCCGACAAGGACGGCGATGGCGTGCCGGACGCGCTCACGGCCCTGAAAAACGCCAAGATTATGTCCACATCGCAGTTTCTCGTCGATGGGCACGCCTACGCAAGCCCAGACCAGATGCCGCCTGAGGCGCGCGCCGCCTACCAGCGGGTCATGGGCAGCTTCGACGCCAATGGAGATGGGGTGCCGGACGTGCTCCAGCGCCACGCCGCCGCTGCATCCACCGTCGCCACATCCACTCCCGCCGCATCCACTCCCGGCGCCACGCCTGCCAGCGCGTCGCCCGCCGCCTCTTCTGTGCCGCAGGTCACGGTGATCGGCGATGGCCGCCGCGCGCCGCTCGCTTGGGCCGCCGTCGTGCTGACGATGACGCTGCTGCTCGGCGTCATCGTCTATCTGCTGATGAGCCGTTAAATAGCAATCCTAGGAGAAAAGTGGGAATCTTGGAGCTGCGCCCCACACTCCCGCTGTGCGCTTCGCACGTTTATACCTCATAGAGGTTTGCTGTGTCAACCAGCTGAGGAGCCGCCATATCCCGACCGACGGTCTACATCGCGCGCCAGATCATGCCGGAGGCGCTGGCGATCATCGCCGAGGCCTGCGACTACCGCATCTGGCCAGAGGACGCCACAGCCGTGCCGCGCGACGTGCTGCTGCGCGAGGTGGCCAGCGTCGATGGGCTGCTGGCGATGCTGACCGAGCGCCTCGACGGGGAGCTGCTGGACGCCGCGCCAAAGCTGCGGGTCATCGCCAACATGGCCGTCGGCTACGATAATGCCGATGTGGCGGCGCTGACCGCGCGGCGCGTGCTGCTGACCAACACCCCAGGCGTGCTGACCGAGACCACCGCCGATCTGGCATTCGCGCTGATCCTCGCCGCCGCACGCCGGGTCGTCGAGGGCCACATGCTGATCGCCGCCGGCGGCTGGACCAGCTGGAGCCCGACGTTCATGACCGGCCAAGATATCCACGGCGCGACGCTCGGCATCGTCGGGGCTGGCAGGATCGGCGCTGCGGTCGCCAGGCGCGGCCGCGGCTTCGCAATGCCGGTGGTCTATCACAACCGCCGCCCTAGCCCAGAGCTGGAGCAGGAGACCGGCGCGCGCTATCTGGCGTTCGATGACCTGCTGCGCCAGTCCGATGTGGTGGTCTGCCTGGTGCCGCTCAGCGACGAGACCCGCAGTATGTTCGATGCGCGGGCGTTCGCGCTGATGAAGCTGACGGCGGTGTTCGTCAATGCGGCGCGCGGCCCGATCGTAGACGAGGATGCGCTGTACGATGCGCTGCGGGCCGGGCGGCCGTGGGCGGCGGGGCTCGATGTCTTCGCCCGCGAGCCGATCGGCGCCGACCACCCGCTGCTGACGCTGCCAAACGTCGTGGCCGTGCCGCACATTGGCAGCGCCACGATCGCCACACGGACCCGCATGGCCACCACAGCGGCGCGCAATCTGGTGGCGGCGCTCACCGGACAGCCGGTGCCGAACCCGGTCAACCCTGAGGTGCTGTGAGCCTGGCTTTGACGCACAGACGCACAGACGCAAAAATGCACCCGCGCGCCGGCGCGCGG
>JAYUUK010000458.1:0-2719 GCA_043754595.1 Roseiflexaceae bacterium
GACCAATAACCAGCAATAGATGCATATTGTGGATACGCAACTGTAATATCCCAGTAACCAGGTCCAGCATATTGAACTGTTTGAGCCTGCGCAACACGAGGGCTAAGCATCATGAGAGCACAACAGACCATGACGAGAGCAGTCATTCGGCTACGCATGATTTATCTCCTTTTGTGAGGGAGGTCTGTGGAAACTCGCCGTTTTCGGGTACTAATTCCTTGCACGAAAGAACTATGACCGCTTCATTTTTTATATTTCTTTAATTATCTCTCCGAAGGGAACAGATTGCAATGACCCAATACCCTACCATTTGTAGTCACACGAGATCGTGACGTGCCGCCCAGACTGCCGCCTCGACCCGGTTGTTGACTTGAAGCGTGCTATAGAGGTGGCGCAGCCGTTTCTGGACCGTCTTCCCACAGACGCACAATTCAGCCGCGATCTGCTCATTGCTCAAACCGTGCGCGAGCAGCCGTAGCACAAGTATGTCATCTTCACTTAGATGTGACTGGTGGCTGGTGGCTGGTGGCTGGTGGCTGGTGATGTTCCACCACCGCGTTATACGGGAGAATAATCGCTATCGGGGTGCCGCGCGAGGTGACGACGATCGCGGTCTGGTGGTCAACCACACTCGTAAGATATGCACTGATGTGTGCTTTGAGATCACGGATGGCAATCTGGCGCATACACCCTCCTCGCTCGATATGCAGATTATACATTGGGTTTCAGGCGGTGCGGCGCAGTGTAGCACGCTCGCGCCTCGAATGCAACTTCCTGTGCCGGGCAGACGAATCGGTCGTTCACAGATTGCCGAGTGCCGAGTGCCGAGTGCCGAGTGCCGAGTGCCGAGTGCCGGGCAGATTATTCACGAATTGACGCGAATGCCTGGCTGCCGGGCAGCTGCGCCAGCGATGTCTGACGATAGCCACAGCTGCCTGGCTGCTGGGCAGCTGCGCCACCGATGCCGGATGGTTCCGCACGCAGATCTTTGCGAATTGCTGCGAATGCCGTGCACTGCAGCCGGGCAGGCGGACGGGACGTGAATGAACCGGACAATGCAGGCGCTGATCGGCGTCAGCCGCCGCAGCCTGACGCACACCACGAGCAGTTCAGGACGTTGGAGACGGAAACGATCGGGAAAACGCCCGTTTGAAGTTCAAAGGGGCGGAGCGCCTGCCGACGACGATCGGAGCGCCGGATGTGGTAGAATGCAGCCATCCGAAGCCGACCAAACGAGCGCGCGCGAGAGAGGCACTATGCATAATGTCAGGGCGATCGGCGTGCTGACGAGCGGCGGCGACGCGCAGGGCATGAACGCCGCGCTGCGCGCCGTCATCCGCACCGCGCTGGACCGCGGCGTGATAGTCTACGCGATCTCCGAGGGCTACTCGGGGATGGTCCGCGGCGGCGATCTGATCCGCAAGATGACCTGGGCAGACGCCGGCGGGATCATGCAACGCGGCGGCACCGTGATCGGCACCGCCCGCTCGGCCGAGTTCCGCACTCGCGAGGGACGGCTCGCCGCCGCCAAGAACCTGATCGAGATCGGGATCGACCGGCTGGTGGTGATCGGCGGGGACGGCAGCCTCACCGGTGCTAACCTGTTCCGGCAGGAATGGGCCGGGCTGCTCGATGAGTTGGTGGCGTCCGGGCGAATCGGCGCCGAGTTTGCCGCCGCCCACCCGCACCTCTCGATCGTCGGGCTGGTCGGCTCGATCGATAACGACTTCTGGGGTACCGATATGACGATCGGCACCGATACAGCGCTCCACCGCATCACCGAGGCGATCGATGCGATATCCTCCACCGCCGCCTCCCACCAGCGGACGTTCGTCGTCGAGGTGATGGGCCGCCACTGCGGCTACCTGGCGCTGATGGGCGCGCTCTCCGGCGGCGCAGACTGGGTGCTGTTCCCCGAGCGTCCGCCAGACGCCGAGGACTGGGAGGAGCAGATGTGCGCCGTGATGCGGGCCGGGCGGTTAGCCGGCCGGCGCGACAGCATCGTGGTGGTGGCCGAGGGCGCGCGCGACCGCGCCGGCAACCCGATCAGCGCCGAGCGGGTGCGCAAGGTGCTTGAGGAGCGGCTCGGCGAAGACGCCAGGGTCACGATCCTCGGCCACGTGCAGCGTGGCGGCGCGCCGTCGGCCTTCGACCGCTGGATGCCGACGCTGGTGGGCCACGCCGCCGTCGAAGAGCTGCTCTCGGCCACCGCCGACACCGAGGCCTGTGTGATCGGGATGCGCTACAATCGCGTGACCCGCATCCCCATGATGGAGGCGGTGCGCAAGACGCAGGAGGTTGGCGAGGCGATCGCCGCGCGCGACTACGACCGCGCCATGACCCTGCGCGGCGGCAGCTTCCGCGACTCGCAGCGCATCGCGTACACGCTGACGCAGGTGCTCCCGTCTGCGGCCAAGCCGGCCAAGAAGCAGCTGCGCCTGGCGATCGTCAACGCCGGCGGCCCGGCCCCAGGCATGAACACAGCGGTGCGCGCCGCCACCCGGCTGGCGCTCGATCGCGGCCACGCGGTGTTCGGCGTCAGCGACGGCTTCGAGGGGCTGGCCAACGGCTCGATCAAAGAGTATAGCTGGATGAGCGTCAACGGCTGGGCGACGCTCGGCGGCTCGCAGCTCGGCACCGGGCGCAACGTCCCCGAAGGCTCCGACCTGTACGCCATCGCCCGCAACCTGGAGAAGCACGAGATCAACGCGGTCATGAT
>JAYUUK010000459.1:0-24244 GCA_043754595.1 Roseiflexaceae bacterium
GCTGAACTATCAGGATGGCAAGCCGTTCCTGGCGGCCGGCGAGGTGGCCGACGACAAAAAGATCTGGTACGCCGATCAGTTGCTCGAAGGGATCGAAGGGCAGAGCGCGCCGAAGCAGTGAGCGCGAGCGGCCCAGACGCGAAGCGCAACGCGGGGTTTTGGAGCTTGCACTGAGCGCAGTCGAAGGGGCGCAGCCCTCAAATCTATCAGGCTTATGTGAAGTAACCGGTTTTTTCGCGCTGTCACAATCGTTTCTTGGCCTGCGGCAGCGCGGTAGTCACCTCTTTTGCTGCTGCTGCGCAGCGGAGCTGCGCAGCAGCATGAAAAAGGGCTTCCATTGCACGTCGAAGTCCACCGGCTGACGAAAATCTTTGGGCCGCTGCGCGCCAACGACGCGATCGACCTGCGCTTCGCAGGCGGTCAGATCCACGGGGTGCTCGGCGAGAACGGGGCCGGCAAGAGCACGCTGATGAAGCTGCTCTCCGGCTTTTATCGTGCCGACGGCGGGCAAATCCTGCTCGACGGGAAACCGGCGGCGCTGGGGACGCCGGCCGCCGCGCTGCGCGCCGGGATCGGCATGGTCCACCAGGACCCGCTGGATATCCCGGCGTTCAGCGCGCTGGAGAACTTCTACTGTGCCAGCCCGCGCGCCGCGCTGCCGACAAGGGCTGCGGCGTTGGCCGCGCTGCGCGAGCTGAGCGAGCGGCTGGGGTTCAGCGTCCCGCCCGATGCGATCGTCGGCAGCCTGACGGTCGGGCAGCGGCAGCAGCTCGAAATCATGCGGCTGCTGGCGTGCGGCGCGCGGGCGCTGATCCTGGACGAGCCGACCACTGGCATCACCGCATCGCAGGCGCGCGCGCTGTTCGCCGCGCTGCGGACGATCGCAGCCGAGGGGCGCACGGTGCTATTCGTCTCGCATAAGCTGGACGAAGTGGCGGCGCTGTGCCAGACGGTGAGCGTGCTGCGCGCCGGCCGGGTGGTGGGCGAGCAGCTGCCGATGCCACAGCCGCAGCCGCTGCTGCTCGCCATGATGTTTGGCGCGCAGGGCGCAGTGCCGGCCGAGCGCGCCGTCGCCGCGAACATCGAAGGGCCACCGGTCTGGGAGCTGCGCGATGCGACGCTGCGCGACGGCGCGCTCCAGCTCGGCCACCTGTCGCTCAGCATACCGGCCGGTGCGGTCGTCGGGCTCGCCGGTCTGGAGGGGAGCGGGCAGCTGCTGCTGCTGCGCGCGCTGGCGGGCCGCCTGACGCCTAGCGCCGGCGCGATCGTGCTGCTGCGCGCGCTGGCACAGGGGCAGGAGCGCTTCTGGCGGGCCGGCGTCGAGTATCTGCCGGCCGACCGCATGGCCGACGGCGTCATCGGGTCGCTCTCGCTGGCCGAGCACCTGGCGCTGCTCCAGACCGGCGCGCTGATCGACCGCCGCGCAGCCCGGGCTGCGGCGCAGCGCGCCATCGAAGGCTACGGGATCAAGGCCACGCCCGACCTACCGCTGGCCTCGCTCTCGGGCGGCAACCAGCAGCGGGCGATGCTGGCGCTGCTGCCCGATCTCTGCGCGGCGATCTTGCTCGAACAGCCGACGCGCGGGCTCGATGTGGCGTCTGCGCTGGCGATCTGGGAGCGGCTGCTGGCGCGCGCGGCGGGCGGCACCGCGATCGTCTTCGCCACCGCCGACCTGGACGAGCTGCTGGCCTACAGCGATCAGATTATGGTCTTCTTTGGCGGCCACGTCTCACGCCCCATCCCGCGGCGCGAGATGCACTATCAGCGCCTCGCCGAGCTGATCGGTGGGGTCGGGTTCGAGGCAATGCAATGACCACGCCGCCGGCCCTCCCCTCGCAGCGCCTCGCCGCCCTCATCGGCGGCATCGGCGCGATCGTCGTCGCGCTGCTGTTCACCGCGCTGGTCATGATCGGCAGCGCAGCATCGCCCGCCGAGGCATTCGGCGTGTTGCTGACTGGCGCGTTCAGCACCCCGGCGCGCCTGGCAGATGCCACCATGCTGATCGCGCCGCTGACGCTCTGCGCCGTCGGGCTGACGCTGACGTTTGGGGCCGGGGTCTACAACCTCGGCGTCGATGGCCAGATGACGTTCGGGGCGATCGTCGCGATGGCGGCGATGCGCGCCAGCCTCGGGCTGCCGCCGCCCGCCGCATGGGCGCTGGCGCTACTCTGCGGCGCGCTTGGCGGTGTCGCCTGGGGGCTGCTCGGCGGCTGGCTCAAGGTGGTCGGCCGGGTCAATGAGATCTTCGCCGGCCTCGGGCTCAACTTCGTCGCCACCGGCGTCGCGCTCTACCTGGTGGCCGGGCCGTGGCGCAAGCAGGGCACCGCCGCCATCACCTCGACCGAGTTGCTTCCGCAGGCCTACTGGCTGCCGGTGGTCGGCAAGCTGCGGGTCGCGCCGCTCGCGCCGGCGCTGGCGCTGCTGGCGGTGGTGGCGGTCTGGGTGCTGCTGAGCCAGACGCGCTGGGGGCTGGCGGTGCGCGCCACCGGGCTCAACCCGTCGGCCGCTCGGCGGCTCGGCGTCCCGTCCACCAGGCGGCTGATCGAGGCGCTGGCGGGCTGCGGCGCGCTGGCGGGGGTGGCCGGCGCGCTCCAGGTGCTGGCGGTCTTCCACGCCCTCATCCCCAATATTTCGAGCGGCATCGGCCTGGTGGGGCTGCTGGTGGCGCTGCTGGCGCGGGCCAACCCGCTGGCGACGCTGCCGATCGCCATCCTGTTTGGCTGCTTCAGCATCGGCGCGATCCAGCTGCCACTCAAGCTCGGCATCGACAGCAGCATCGCCGGCGTGCTTCAGGGCGCACTGGTGCTGTTCGTCCTGATGGCGCGCGGGGTCAGGCGGTGATCGCCGAGTAGCAAGTAGCAAGTAGCAAGACGGCGGCGAAGCCAAGATGGAGCGCAGCGACCGAGCCCGCGAGATACGGTGACGGATTGAGGTAGGGGCGAAGCGCGCTGATCGCCCCTCGCATAGCCATTGCTGTGTGCGCTTGCTTTGCCCATGTGGAGCGACCGAGACGCGAACGCGGCGACCGAGACGCGAACGCCGTGAGACAGGAGGAACGAGCGTGGACAGTCAGCAGCTTCTCATCGACCTGGCCGCGATCTTGGCCGCCGCCACCCCGTTGGTCTTCGCCGCGCTCGGCGAGACGATCGCCGAGCGCGCTGGCGTCGTCAATATATCGCTCGACGGCACGCTGCTGTTGGCGGGCATGACTGGCTTCGTCGTCGGCATGGCGACGCAGCAGGTGGTCGCTGGGGTGATCGCGGCGATGCTGGTGGGCGTGGCGGTGGCGGCGGTCCTGGCCTTCTGCACCATCACCCTCAGCCAATCGCAGACCGCCATCGGGCTAGTGCTCGCCGCGCTCTGCACCGAGCTCTCGTCGTTCCTCGGCTCGCCGTACGTGCGTCAGCCGGGCGTCGCCGTCCCCGCCGCGCCGATCCCGCTGCTGCGCGACCTGCCGCTGCTTGGGCCGCTGCTGTTCAGCCACGATGCGCTCGTCTACCTCAGCTTCGCGCTCACCCCGCTGGTCTGGTGGCTGCTGTTCCGCACCCGCGCCGGGCTGACGCTCAGGTCGCTCGGCGAGCGTCCGGCGGCGGCGTTCGCCCGCGGCGTGCCGGTGGTGCGACTGCGCTACCTGTATATCCTGGTCGGCGGCGCGCTGGCCGGGCTGGCGGGGGCGGCCTATACGCTCGATTTCAAGCAGGGCTGGAGCTACCGCCATATCGCCGGGGTCGGCTGGATCGCGCTGGCGATCGTGATCTTTGGCAGCTGGCGGCCGTGGCGGGTCGTCGCGGGATGCTACCTGTTCAGCGCGCTGCAGCTGCTCGCCACGCGCTCGCAGAGCCTGTTCAGCGATCTGCCGACCCAGGTCTTCCAGGTCGCGCCGTTTGTGGTCATGATCCTGGTGCTGGTGCTGGTCAGTGCCGTCAGCTCGCCGACGTTCCAGGCGGCCATTGAGCGGCTGCCAGCGGCGCTCAGGCGGCCGGTGCGCTGGGTCGTCGGCGCGCTCGCAACCCCCGCGCCGGCCGCGCTCGGGCAGCCTTTCCAGCGGCCGTAGGCTCAGAACAGCCTGACGCAGTTCCGTCCGTCGTACTTGGCGCAGTAAAGCGCGCGGTCGGCTCGGTCGATCAGCCCCTCGGGCGTCAGCTCCTCGCCGACGTGATAGCTCGCCACGCCGAGGCTGGCGGTCACAAACAGCGGACCGGTCTCGGTCAGAAATGGGTCTTGGGCGATCGAGGCCCGCAGCCGCTCGGCGATCTGCACCGCCGTGGTGGTGTCGGTCTCCGGCAGCAGCACGGCGAACTCCTCGCCACCGTATCGACCGATCACATCGATATCGCGGAAGTTACGCCGGCAACGCGCCGCCAGCGTGTGGATCACCTGATCGCCGACGAGATGGCCGTGCGTATCGTTGATAGCTTTGAAGCGGTCGATATCGAGCATGATTAGCGAGACGCTGGCGTGGAAGCGCAGCACGTGCTTGAACTCGCGGCCGAGCAGTGTCAGGAAGTGCCGCCGGTTGTACAGCCCAGTCAGCCCGTCGATCGTGGCGAGCCGCTGGGTCTCGGCGTAGAGCCTAGCGTTATAGATCGCGATCGCCGCCTGCTGCGCAAAGAGCTGGAGCAGGTCGATGTCGTGCTGGTCGAAGCGCCTGGCGTCGGTGAGATTGTGGACACCGATCGCGCCGATGACCTCGCCGCCGATTTGCAGCGGCACCGCCATCACAACCCGCGGGATGAGCTCGGGCGGCAGGCTGGTCGCCCGCTCGTCTGGCTGAAAATCGTTGTCCACGACCGACTGCCGCAGCGCGATCGCCCTGCCGTAGATCCCCTGGCCCACCGGCAGCGGTGGTAGCTGCTCGTAGATATCGCGGTATTTCAGACACGACCAGAGGTGCACCTGCTGGGCATGCACATCGTTGCGGCCGATCACGCCGTTGTCAGCCCCAAGCAGCGTACACACCCGCTCCACGAGCGCCTGCAGCAGCGGCTCAGGGTTGAGCATGGTGGAGATATCGGCGAGCATATCGCGCAGCGCCTCTAGCTCGCGGACGCGCTTGCGCTCGCGATCGTAGAGCCTGGCGTGGTCGAAGGCGATCGCCGCGTTGGTGGCGAGCAGCTCCAGCGCCGCCTGGTCGTCTGCGGTGTAAGAGGCCAGCTGATGCGACTGCACTGCGATCACGCCGATCCTCCGCTGGCCGCGCCGCATGATCACGAGCAGCAGCGAGCGCACCATCTGCTCGGCGTTGCCAAAGATCTGCGCGCCGGTGGCGCGCAGTAGCTCGGGGGTTAGGTCGTCGATCAGCAACGAGCGATCGCCGCGTAGCACATACCCGATCAGGCCGGTATCTGCGGCGTAGGCCGTGCCTTGCCAGCGGCCGTCGCGGTCGTAGAGATACTCATCGCGGAGCTGCAGCCCATCGTCGGAGAGCAGCGAGATGACGAGGGCATCGCACAGCATGAGCTCAGCCACCGCCTGGTGGACGATCGCGAACAGCGGCTCGATATCCAGGCTGCCAGCGATCTGCTGCCCGGCGCGAAACAAAATGCTGCGTCGCTCGGATTCGCGCTTCATCACCAACTCGCGCCGCGCCCTCGTCAGCCCATCGCCGATCTGCGCCACCACGGTCTGCGCCAGCGCGCAGTCGTGCGCGGTGAACAGGCCGCCAACCCGCGTCCGGCCGAGCAGCAGCAGCTGCGATGTCTCGTCGTGCAGCGGCAGCAGCAGCACCAGCAGCGTGTCGACCTCCGCCCGCAGCAGCGCCGGGAGCGCGCTGGGAAGCTGCGCGTAGCTCCCGAGCATGTGCGACTGCTGCGCCCAATGTGCGGCGGCCTGCTGCTGCGCTATCGGTTCGCTGTAATCGCCAGCGTTGGGAAGATTGACCGTGTTGCGCAGGTACGCGACGCCGCGCGCGTCGCCGATCAGCAGCGCGCCGCACGCTGCGCCGGTTAACGCCACCGTCTGCTCGATCAGCGAAGTCAGGATATGACCGGTGTCGGGCGCGCCGCTAATAGCGAGCAGGATGCGGTTGAGCTGCTGCTCGCGGGTGAGCGCATCGTGGATCGCATGGTCCTGTTCGGCGTGGGGGGCGCTCGGCTGAGACGTGCGCTTGGCGATGGGCGTATCGGCGAACGGCGGCCGTGAACGAAACGCGCCGTGCGCGGCGCGCCATGCGCTGAGACGTTCCATAAACTGGCTGAGATTCACCGACATCGTGGCGAGCTCTCGATAATATGACTCACTATAGTATAGCCGAACTGCGTCGCGGCGCGCGCGCCAGATAGTTACAATTTTGGCGCGTGTCAATGCCAAAATCGCCGCCTTACGGCGGCGATCGATATCGAATACTGTCGGGCGGGTCTGACGCTCCCCATACGCATCGGGCTTTTGCGCTGAACCCGATTTTTTGCCGCAGCGCACCGGCTTTTGCCTGCGGCAGCGCGGCCGCTCTTTTTGCTGTTCCTACACAGCTGCGCCGCAGCAGGAATGTACTGCCGCGGCGCAGCGCCGTAGATCCCAGGCGTAGGAAGCGTGAGATCAGTGGTACACTGGCAGCATATCGCCGTGGGCGGCGATCAGATCATCGACGAGGCTCCAGATCTGATCGAGGCTGAGCTCGGCCGCAGTGTGCGGGTCGAGCATCGCCGCGTGGTAGATATGCTCGCGCTTGCCGCTGAGCGCCGCCTCGACGGTGAGCGACTGCACGTTGATGTTGGTCTGCATCATCGCGGCGAGCTGCGGCGGGAGCGCGCCAATCTTCGTCGGCTGCACGCCGTTCGTATCCACCAGGCACGGCACCTCGACGCAGCAGCCGTGGGGCAGGTTGTCGATCAGGCCATAGTTCGGCACATTGCCATAGATCACGCGCGGCTGTCCGGTCTCCATGCTGTGAATGATCAGCGAGCCGTACTCGTGCGAGCGCGTCACCGTCGCATTTTTATGGTCGTCCTCCCAGCGTTGGAGCGCCGCCGCCGCCGCCGGCTCGTCGCCCTTGTGCTGGTTGGCGAGCCACTCGCTGGCCCGCGAGCGCTCGTAGAGGTACAGCGCGTTCGGATCCGAGCTCTCCATCGCGTCGCGCAGCCCCTGCCAGCCGGCGATCTGCACCTCGCAGCGCCGAATATACTCATCGAGCGGGATGTTAAACTCCTCGATCAGCTCCGGCCGGTCGCGCTTGATGAACCACGGCGTATACTCGGCGAAGTGCTCCGAGGACTCCGTGACGAAATGGCCGACGCGCTTGAAGATCTCGTAGCGGACCCGGTTCCAATCTGGCTGCCTATTCTGCTCCAGCACCTTGGCGATCATCGGGTAGAGATCCTGGCCATCGCGGGCGAAGCTCAGGTAGAACGCCATGTGGTTGATCCCGGCGCAGACGTAGTTGATCTCGTCGATCGGGACGCCGATATCGTGGGCGAGCTGCTCGGCCGTGCCCTGCACGCTGTGACACAGCCCAACAGTCTTGATGCTGCTGACGCGGCTGATCGCCCAGCAGTTCATGGCCATCGGGTTGACGTACTGCAAGAAGGTGACGTCGGGGCAGAGCTCCTCCATATCGCGGCACATCGAGAGCAGCACCGGGATTGTGCGCAGCCCGCGCATGATCCCGCCAATACCGAGCGTGTCGGCGATCGTCTGGCGCAGACCATACTTCTTGGGAACCTCAAAATCGATGACCGTGCTCGGCTTGTAGCCACCGACCTGAATCATGGAGATCGCGTAGTCCGCGCCGTCGAGCGCCGCGCGCCGGTCGGTAGTCGCCTCGATCGTCGGCTTGGCCCCGAGCGCCTGCGCCGTCTTGTTGGCGACGATCGTCGAGGTGTGGAGCCGCTCCTCATTGATATCAAACAGCGTCAGCTTGGCGTCGGCGAGCTCGGGGTAGCTCAGCACATCGCCCATCAAATTTTTGGCAAACACCGTACTTCCCGCGCCGATAAAGGTGATCTTGGGGGCCATCGAATCTTCCTTTCACCAAAGACGAACGGCACCATCTTAGCACGAAGATGATGCCGCACCTAGCACGCTTCACCGGTTGACTTGGAGCATTCACATCAGTTGCGGCGACCATCCCGCAGGCTCGCGCCGGGGCGCAGCTGCTGCGCGAAGCGCTCGGCCGCCGGTAGCAGCAGCCCGATCTCGCCGACGTTCCACCAGAAGTGGACATCGAGCCGTACCGCCGTCGTCAGGCCAGGCAGGCGGCAGAGCAATGTGTTCTGAGTGGCATCGGCGGTGGCCAGCCAGCCGTCGCGCCCGATGATACCCGGCAGCCCCTGCGCCGCCACGCCGCTGACGCCGAGCGCGCCGAGCTGGTGCAGCGTGTCCAGGTAGCGCACCATCATATAGCTGTGCTCCAGCGTGTGCGCCGTGCTCCAGACCAGCAGCAGCACCGCCCAGCGATTGCGCATCCCGTTGAGAAACATGTAGGCGGCCACCGCTAGAAAGCCCCAGTTCCAGACGAAGTGGACCCACTCGGCGTTGGCGGCCGAGAGTAGGCCGCTGGACACAAAGCTCGGCCAGCGCAGGATATGGTACTGAAACCACTGCACGATATGCTCGAACGTATGGAACGCCTGAAGGTAGACCAGGATGCTCAGCACCATGGCTGGCTGGCCGTAGCGCAGCCGATCATCGTTCCACTTGGCGACCAGCGGCACCAGCAGCCCGGCGAGTGTGCCAGCGGTGGCAATCCAAAGCGGCGTGGCCAGGAGCGCCATAGCCAGCCCGCCGATCGCGCCGCCCACAAGCAGAAACAGCACAAACGGCCGCCACTGCGCCCGCAGGTCGAGCAGCTCCAGGAGTGCCAGCCGCGGCCGCCCTATCCTGAGCGCGATCGAATTGAGCGCCATCCTGGTCTCCTTCCAAATGCTGCCCGCCACATGCGTCAGCGCGCGATCGCCACCGAGGTCTGTGGGCTGAGCCCCTCGCTGACCGTCAGCGCGCCGTCCGGCCAGCGCACATCGAGCCGCTCGATGTGCGCGCCGGCTGGGATGCCAAAGTGGATTTGCGATGGGTCGCCCGAGAGGTAGCCGCTCGCCGCCCTGACATCGCGGGTGAAGGTACCGGCGCTGGTACGCAGCGTCAGCACCGCCCCGATCGCCGCGCGGTTGAGCGGCTGGCCCGAGCGCAGGTCCACCAGCAAATTTGCGCCACCGCATAGCCGATTCTCAAAAAGCTGCGCCGGCCGGGTCAGATTGTTCACCACGATATCCAGGTCACCGTCGCCGTCCAGATCGGCCATGCTCATGCCGCGGCCACTGCTCGTTGAGCCGAGGCCCCACGCCGGCGCGGCGTGAAACTGCCCGTTGCCATCGTTGTGGAGCGCGACGTTGTGCTCCACGAGCTCGCTGTTGGGCAGGTACTCGAACAGCTCCTGCGCGATCATGCCGTTGACAACGTAGAGATCGAGCCAGCCGTCGCTATCGAGGTCGCCAAACTTGGCGCTCCAGCTCCAGCCGGTCGAGTCGACCATGCGTTCGTAGCCCTCGTCGTGCCATCGCCCATTGGCGCTGCGGAACAGCAGGGTATTCTCAGCGTGCTGCGGGTCGCTGCTGGTGAGCGGCTTGGTGAGGCGCTTCATCATCGGTAGCCACTTAGCCATGGTGGCGGTGCTCTTATCGACCGGCTTCATATCGCTGGCGAACAGCTCCTGGACGCCGTCGTTATTGACGTCGCCCAGATCCAGGCTCATCGTATTTTCCGAAGTATTGGCCGATGGTGCGGACCGCTGCCAGCCGCCGTCGGCAAGGGTGAAGCTATCATCGGGCCGGTTGAAGTCGTTGCCGAACCACAGATCGGGCCTGCCATCGCCATCGATATCGGGCAGCGCGATCGCCAGCGTGTCCGCCTGTTTGGTGAGTTGATGGCTGACAAAGTGCGGCCCAGAGCGGGTGTAGACGAACGCGCCGACGCCGCCGCCGCGCTGCTGAAAGATCAGGCCTTGCGCCTTGGCGAGCTCGGTATCGTACGAGCTGGCGATCAGGTCGAGCGCGCCGTCGCCATCGACATCGGCCCAGGTGAGGGTGTAGAACGGATTGTTGACATCGGGGAGCGGCTGCCTGACGAAGCCTTGGGGCGTATTGCGCCACCAGGCCGGCTTCTCCATGCGCTGCGAGAAGACAATATCGTTGCGGCCATCGCCATCGACATCGACGATCGTGGCGCCGCGCGAGGCGCCGACGGCGTCGCTGCCGCCGAGCCGCTCGGTGCGAAAGCGCAGATCGCCCTGGTTCCAGAGGATGGTATTGGGGCCGGCGAGATTGGCGAGCACGATATCCTGCCTGCCGTCGCCGTCGAGGTCGCCGATCGCCAGGCCGGCACCGTTGCTCTCGTAAAGACCGGGTATCTTCGTCGTCACAGTGGTGGTGTGATCCAGCGCGCTAGCGACGAAGCGGTTCTCACACGGCGACGCGGCGAGCGGCGCGGATGTGACGCTGGCGAGCGCCGAGGCGTGGGGCAGCCCGGCCGGGCGTGCGGCGCAGGCGGCGAGCAGCAGTGCCACGGCGAGCGAGACAACGCGTGGAAACGCGCGTAGCGCACGGCGGGGGGCCGAGGGCGCAGCCCCCGAATCCCCGTCTTTTTTGCCCCAAGCGTCAATAGTCAACGACTTAGCTCTTGACCGCGCCGGCGGTGATACCCGCAATAAACTGCCGCGACGCGAGTAGGAAGACGATCATGATCGGCAGCACCGCGCCAGTGGCCCCCAGGATCTGCACCCCGATCTCGGTGCCGCGCAGCGACTGCAGCGTGGACAGCGCCACGGGCAGCGTGTACTTCTCGGGGTCCTTGAGGATCAGCAGCGGCCACTGAAACTCATTCCACTTGCCCATGAACGTCAGGATGGCGAGCGCCGCGAGCGCCGGCATGATGATCGGCACCACGATATTCCAGTAGATGCGAAACTCGTGCGCGCCATCGATCCGGGCGGCGTCCATCATATCGTTCGGCACTGCGCTATCGATATACTGGCGCATCCAAAAGATACCGAAGGCGTTGGCGATGCCGGGGACGATCAGCGGCAGCCAGGTGTTGATCCAGTGCAGCTGTCGCATCACGATGAACGACGGGATGAGCCCGATCGCGCCGGGGACCATGAGCGTGGCGAGCAGGAAGGCGAACAGCCCCTCGCGGCCGGGAAAGCGGAACTTGGCGAAGCCATAGCCGCCGAGCGAGCAAAAGAACAGCACCAGCGCGGTGAACACCGCCGAGATCGCCAGGCTGTTGAACATCGCGTTCCAGAATGGCAGCGAGGCGATCAACTCGTTGTAGTTCTGCATCAGCGCGCCGCCAAACCACAGTGGCGGCGGGATGGTCAAAATCGCCGATGTGCGGTGCGTCGAGGTCACCAGCATGTAGTAGAACGGGAACGCCGTGATCAGCGACCCGACGGTCAGCAAGGTGTAAAGCACGGCCATGCCAACTGGGCCGGCGAGCCGGTCACGGTCGCCCGATCGTTTCTTCGACTGTGGCACAGCGAGCGTGCGCGGGGTTGTTGTCGCCATCGATGAACTCCTCCCGATAGAATGCGGCGTCACGGCCCTGAATCGTGCGGCGGCGCGCTACTCCGTCACGTTTGTGTTTTGCGACCGGTTATAGAAGTAGCTGAAGAAGACGATGATCGCGAACAGCAGCACCGACATAGCTGCCGCATAGCCAAACTCACCATACTTGAACGCCGTCCAGTAAAGTTGCACCGCCGCCACCAGGCCAGAGCGCCCGGTACCGCCAGGCGATGAGGACTGCGAGCCGCCGGCGAGCATCACCGCGATGTCGAAGAACTGCATCGCGCCGATGATCGAGAGGATGACCTGAAACACGATCACCGGGCGCATCAGCGGCATGGTGATATGGAAGAAGATATCGCGCATGCGCGCGCCATCGACCTTGGCCGCCTCGTAGAGCTCCTGGTTGATGCTCTGCAGACCGGCCAGGAAGATGATCATGGTGTAGCCGGTCCACTGCCAGATCGTGACGATCGCCATCGCCGGTTTGAGCCAGTCACGGCTGCCGAGCCAGTCGATCCGCCCGATGCCAAACATGCTCAGGAAGTAGTTGAGCATGCCGTACTGTGGGCCGAAGAGTTGGTTGAAGATCAGGCCGACGGCCACCGCCGATGCGACGATCGGCATGAAGAACGCGGCGCGGAACACATCTTTGAAACGAATATAGGCGAGATTAATGATAAATGCCAGCAGAAATGCCAGCGTCAGCTGCGGGATCGTGGCGACGACGAACAGCCAGAACGTGTTCCCGATCGCCTGCCACCAGATGTCATCGCGCGTGAAGAGTTTGATATAGTTATCGAGACCGACAAACTTCATCTTCGAGATGCCATCCCATTTATTCAGGCTCAGATAGAACCCGTAGAGGATGGGAAACATGCCAAAGACGGCATACAGCAGATAAAACGGGGAGATGAACAGATACGCCCATGCGTTGCGCGCCATCTCGCGCATCGCCATGCGGCGATCTTGAACCTTCATTTGCTGGGTCGAGAGCGTCGTCGCCATCGTTCGGCTCCTCGTGGATATCTCGTGCTGGGGGCACAAGCGCCCCCAGCACGAATAGGAAAGGTCGGCCGGAGGCTGCGCCCCCACGCCAGCGGTCCGTACTACTCAGTCGCGCCGTCGACGCGCTTGAGCGCCTCGACCTGGGCATCGTTGGCGGCGGTGGTCGCGTCCTTACCCTCTTTGAGCACCTTGGTCAACTCAGCGCCGACGATGTCGTCGATCTGAAGGTCGTTCGGGCTGCGGAAGATAGCCTTGACGTTGTCAGCGATCTCGGACCAGATCCGGTAGGTGCGCTGCCCGCCGAAGAAGTCCACCGGCGCATCGTACAGCGGATCCTGCCAGGCCGGCTTGTAAGCCGGGAAGATGCCCGACTGCTTGAACAGCGCGTTCTGGCCCTCGGGTGTGGCGGTGGCCCACTGCACGAACTTCCAGGCCGCCTCTTTTTTATCGTCCGGGGTTTGCTCGGGGATGGCCACAAACGAGCCGCCCCAGTTATAGTTGGCCTCCGGGGCGTGAACTACGCGCCACTTACCCACCGTCTGCGGATGGTCGCGGGTCAGGCCACCCTGCATCCAGCATGCGATGACCATGCCGCCGATCGCGTCGGCCTTCATGCCGGCCGCCCAGTCAGCGCCCCACCACGCGATGTTGGCATCGATGGTCTCTTTGCGGGCCTGTGCGGCGAGCTGGAAGGGCCGGGTGGCCTTCTGCTTGACCAGCAGCTTGTTATTCTGCGCGATGTCGATGTAGCCCTCGCCCTGCTGCCGATAGACCGCACCATAGATATCGGTGCCGGCATCGGCGAACATGGACGACTTGCCGCTCATCTTCTCTTTGTACTGCTTGGCGACGGCGAAGAAATCGTCCCAGGTCTTCTTGTTGCTGATCATCTCCTCGACCTTCTCCGGCTCGGTCGGCAGACCAGCCTTCTCGAACAGGTCGGTGCGATACCAGTACCCCGCCGGGCCGATGTCCCACGGCATGGCCACGAGCCGGCCGTCTGGCGTCGAGCCCTGTGTCCACTTGTAGGCGACCATGTCCTTCTCGTACTTGCCGCCGTCGAACGGCGCGGCCTTGAGGTCCGAGAGGCCGCCCTTGGCGGTGAAACCGCCGACGCGGCCGATCTCGAGCGTGGCCACAGCCGGCGCGCCGGTGCCGGCGGCGAACGAGGTCAGCAGCTTATCATGCGAGTCCGCAAATGGCTGCTTGATGAAGTTGACCTTGACCGACGGGTCTTTCTTCGCATACTCATCGGCCCAGATCTTGCCAGCATCGTCCCAGAACCAGAAGTCGATCTCGGTGACGGCCTTGTTGCCGGTGGCCGGGGCCGTGGTCGCGGCGGCATCGCCGCCAGCCGGGACCGCCGTGGCAGCGCCGCCGGTGGCCGGGGTGGCCGTCGAGCCGCCGCACGCGGCGAGCAGCCCGCTCAGACCGATACCGGCGCTGCTGGCTGCCGCGACGCGCAGGAACCCACGGCGCGTAAGTTTGGTGGTCATCTTTGCTGTCCTTTTTCTATCCTTCATTGGACCAGGGAAGCGACATCTCAGCGTTGAGCGTCTGGCGTATGGCCAGGTTCCACCTGAAAATCTGTACACCGCGTGACGGGTGACGCGTCTGTGCTAGCGCGCATGGCTAGCGGAGAATCTGTCTGTGTCCCATCCGGGGCACGCGAACCGGGCTGCTGGCACTGGCGACGCTCTGACACCTCCTCCCGCCGACCGTGCCGACCGACGCTGCCAAGCGAGACCATATCACAAAGCCTCTGAGGCGAAGCTGGGTGAACGTAGCATACGAAAAGACCTGCCATCGCCGTGTGGCGATAACAGCAGGGGACACATTGGCGAGACCGTGGCACTGAAACATTGGTACATGCGACAACATCGTCGTAATAAGACGGTTTCACTCGTGCGTTACGGGTGAGGATTAAGAGTGGTTAAGAGCGTTGTTATTATACCGAAACATACCCGACGCGTCAAGCATCAGACCGTTTTGTTACGATATATTCAGCTCGCTCGCGGCGGTAGGTGCGCCACGCAACAAGTGCGAGCAGCGGCAAAACGATCGGCCAAAGCGGCCGTAGCTCAAGCAGCGTCTCGAAAAAGAGGCGGAGGGGGGCGATTGGGACGACGATCAACGATTCGAGCTGCCGCTCGACGGCGCTCAGCGGACGTGCGTCGGGCTGAGATCGTGCAAAGGCACGGCGCATAGAGGGCTACCTCGGCTATAGGACCGCAGCGCTATTGTAAGCCCTGCTATACTTCAGTGTCATGATGCAGCGCACACACCTTGGGTAACGCTTGTGCATCATTGTAGCATGATTTTCCGCACGGGGGGAGGTGAATACCAATGGGCATGTGGGTTCGCGGCCAGTATCGCGCGGCCGCAGCGCAGATCGCGCGCTGTGACATTCGGGCGCGGCTCTGGGCCATGCGACGGCATAGTGGGCAGGGGCTGGTGGAGTACGCACTACTGCTGCTGATGATCGCGATCGTCGTTATCGGGCTCGTCACGGTGCTCGGCCAGACGGTCAGCGGCACCTGGTACAACAAAATCATCCAGCGGATGCCTTCCTGAGTGGGTTGAGCTATGTTTGTGCAATTGTGGGCGCGCGGGGAATTCCCGCGCGTCCTTTTGTTCGTAGCGCCTCATAGCAGCGTGGGGCGCGCCGGCACGACGCGAATGTTTTCGTCGCCGCGGTGGGTGACGAGCCCGAGCGGGCCGCCAGGGACGCGCCGCACGAGCTGCCGCCGCGCCACGATCACGTCGGCCCCAGCCTCGTGGCGCGCAGCGCTGTAGTACGCGGCGTAGGCGGCCGCCTCGCGCAGCGTCCGCTCCGGCACCTCGCGCCCGCGGGTCTTGATGATCACGTGGGCACCTGGAATGCCGCGCACATGCAGCCACAGATCATCTGGCGCGCCGAGCTTGAAGGTGACCTGCTCGTTCTGCCCAGCGCTCCTGCCAATATAGATCGTCATGCCGTCGCTGGAAACGACCTGGAGCGGCGGCAGCGGCCGCGCCGCCCTGCCAGCCGCCGGCGCGCCGCCGATCCACCCGGCGGCGGCGGCCTCGCGTCCGATCGACTCGATCTGCTCGTAGCCCTCGGCCAAATCGAGCAGCGTCGCGGTCTCCTCGATCCCGGCGATCGTCGCTTCGGTGACCCGCAGCCGCTCGGGGACGCCGGCCATCGCGCCTTTGGCCTTATCGTAGGCTTTGAAGCGCGCTAGCGCGCTTGCCACCGGCCCGGCGGGCGATATCGCGATCGTCTGACCCTCGACCAGCAGTGCGCGCGCGCCAGGCGACAACTCGTGCATGAAGGCGTAAATCATCTCACCCTCCCAGCGCAGCCGGTCCAGAGCACGGGCGCGCTCCAGCTCGCCGAGCAGCGCGGCGCGCTGCCGCTCGTAGCGCTCGCGCACATCGCGCAGCTGCTGCATCAGCGCCGATCGCCGCTGCGCGTGGGCGGTGACGTGCTCACGCGCATCGTAGAAGCGTTCGAGCACGGCGCTGATCGATGGCGCGGCGGTCGCGTCGCGCAGATGGGTCAGCAGATACGGCGCGTAGACTCGCTGCCCCGCCCCGTCGATCGCCTCGCTGGGCTGCGCCGGCTCCTGCCACAGGCGGCGCAGCTCGTGCGCCAACGCCTCCCACGGCAGCTCGGCGTCCGGCGGGGGGGCGGCGCTACCGCAGCTGCGAAAGACCACCTCGCGCGCGGCGAGTGGCGAGAGCCCGCGGTAGGCTCCCACCAGGGCGCGGGCTAGATCGCCGCCACTGCTGAGACCGGTGAGAGCATCGCGCACGCCGGCGGCGGTGGCATGGCGCGGGTCGCGCTTGTCCTGCGCCGGCGGCAGCTCGTAGGGCTCGCGCGGCTGGATCGGGCGGCGGCTCATCACGGGAGTGACGATGCGCGCCGCCGCGAGCACGGCGTTGTCGTCGCCCACCAGCATGATGTTCGAGCGCTGCTCCATGATCTCGATGATCAGCTCGGTGCGGACATCGCGGTCCACCTCCTCATCGGCGTCGATCGGCTCGGCCCGGTTGCGCTCAGGCGGCCGTTTCGCTATACTAAGGATGAGAACCCGCTCGAGATCTGGCTGTTCGATACCGATGAGGTGCCCGCGCAGCACATACTTCCGCAGCAGCAGCAGCAGCGGCGTGACGCCGGCGACCCCGCGCGATGGCTTTGCGGCGCTGAGATGCGCGCGCGCCAGCCGCGGGTGGGCCGAGAGCATGAGATAGTGGCGGCGATGATGCTGGTAGAGCTCGAGCGAGACGCCAAGCGGCCCGGTGAGCGCGAGGTGCTGAACGCGCCCGCCGAGCACCGTCTCGCGCAGCTCGGCAGCGACGGCCGCGATTGTGAGTGAGTCGAAGTACATAGCAGGATTATAGCGCAGGATATGCCGCCACAATCACAGCCACGGTCACCATCGCCATCGCCGGGTACCGAGTCCGCCCCGCCGCTGCTGGTCGTGATCTCCGGCCCGTCCGGCGTCGGCAAGGATAGCGTGCTGGCCGAGCTGCGCCAGGATCGCGCGCTGAGCTTTGTGGTCACGGCCACCGATCGGCCGATGCGGCCTGGCGAGCGCGACGGCTACGACTACCACTTCGTCAGTACGGCGCAGTTCGAGCAGCTGATCGCCGACGACGAGCTGATCGAGTGGGCCAGCGTCTACGGCCAGTACAAGGGCGTGCCCAAGCAGGGCATCCGCGAGGCGCTCGCGGGCGGCAGGAATGTGGTGCTGCGGATCGATGTGCAGGGGGCGGCGACAGTGCGCCGCATCGCGCCAGACGCGCTGCTGATCTTCATCGCCCCGAGCTCGATCGATGAGCTGCGCGAGCGGCTAGCGCAGCGCGCCACCGAGAACGCAGGCGAGATGGACCGTCGCCTGGCCACCGCCGATCGCGAGATGCTGGCGCTTGGGCATTTCGACTACGTCATCTTCAACCGGGCGGGGCAGCTGGCCGAGACGGTAGCGCAGATCCGGCTGGTGATGGCGGCGGAGAAGCTGCGGGTGCGGCCGCGACACGTGACACTCTAACACAGGCATTACGGAGATAGAGGAGCGCATGGGACTGCTGAATACACTGCAAGATGACCTGAAGACGGCGATGCGCGGCGGCGAGCGGATGCGCATCGATGTGCTGCGCATGACGATCGCCGCCATCCGCAGCGCACAGAACGCGGCGGTGAGCGCGCGCTACGATGCGCTGGTCAAGGCTGGCACCGACGAGGAGACGGCGGCGACCGAGATCGCCGCGCTGGACAAGACCGCGCTGCTGAGCGAGGCCGAGGAGGTCGGCGTGTTGGCCAAAGAGTCCAAGCGCCGGCGCGATGCGGTGGACGCCTACCGCAAAGCGCGCCGCGAGGACTTGGCTGGACAGGAGGAGGCCGAGGCCAAGATCATCGACAGCTACCTGCCGACGCTGCTAACCGCCGATGAGCTGCGCCCACTGGTGGCCGCGCTGATGGCCGAGCTCGGCACGGGGCCGACCGAGATGAGCAAGCTGATGCCGCGGCTGATGAGCGAGTTCAAGGGCAGGGCAGACGGGCGGGTGATCAATCAGGTGGCCAAAGAGGTCCTCGGGCAGCTCTAGCTACTGGACAGGATAGGCCATGCGTCTGCGCTGGGATCTCAATCTGCTGCGACAACCAATGCTGGCCACCGGCGCCACCCAGCCGCGATCGCGGTCGTCGCAGCTGCGGTTCCTGGCGCTCGCCGCGATCGTCTTCGGGCTGCTGCTGTGGGTCATCCTGGCGTTTCGCCCGCCGCCCACGCCGGGGCTGACGCCAAATCAGCCCAGCCCAGCCAATATCCAGGCCAGCCGATCGATCAGCTACGTCAGCCTCTGGCGCACTGAGCAGGAGCGCGTCCGCGCCGAGAACAGCCCAGACACCATCGTCTACCAGCGCAACTCGAACATCCCGATCCAGCAGCGCGGCGCGCTCGTCAGCCTGCTGCAAAGCATCACAACCCTGCGCGATGACCCGGCGCTCAACCAGCGGGACACCGTGGCGCGGATCGGCGGCCTGCCGAGCGGCACCGGCACCATCAGCGAGACCACCGCGCAGATCATCGTGGCGCTCAGCGATGCCGACTGGGCCAGCGTGCGGCAGCAGTCGCTCGACCTCTACGACCGGGCGCTGAGCGAGCACAACTATGCCCTGACCGAGACCGTGATCTTTGAGCTGCGCGAGCTGTCGCTGCCGTACTGGGCGTCGTTGTATGCCGCATCGCCGCAGCGGCGCGCGCTGATCGCCGAGCTGGCCGGCGCGGCGCTGACCGTCAATGTTTTCCGCGATGAGACGGCGACGCAGGCGCGGCGGCAGGCGGCGCGCGAGAGCGTCAAGCCGGTGATCGTGCAGATCTTGGCCGGCGAGACGATCGTACGCGAGGGCGATATCGTCACGCCCGATATCCAGGAGAAGCTCGAGGCACTCGATGAGCTGCGCACCGAGACCAACTGGCCGATGCTCGCCGGCCGGGCGGTGATCGCGGTGATGATCGCCGCGCTGTTCGGCGTCTATATCGGCGTGGCGCAGCGCGAGATCCTTGCATCGCGGCGCGCCATCCTGGTGATTTTCGTCCTGGTGCTGATAAACGCTGCGGCGGCGCGAGTGCTGCTCACCCCCGGCTCAGATTACACCTACGCCTTCCCGCTCGCCGCGCTGGCGCTGCTGTTCGCCACGCTGTTCAGCCCTGCGCTGGCGCTGCTGGCCTCGATGGCGCTCAGCCTGATCGTGGCGTTCGTCGGCGATGGGCAGGTGGTCTCGGTGATGGCGCTGTTCCTCGGCTGCGCCGCCGGCATCTTCGCTATCGGCCGCGGCGAGCGCTCGCTGACATTCTTTCTCTCCGGCAGCCTGGTGGCGCTGGTGCTCGGCGTGCTGCGCATCGGCTATCACCTCATCCGCATCGATGCGCCTGGCTGGGTCGATCTCACGCCGGCGCTACTGCTGAGCGGGCTGAGCGGGCTGATCTCGGCCGTGCTGGCACTCGGGCTGTACAACCTCACGGCGCAGCTCGCCGGGATCGTCACGCCGATGCGGCTGATGGAGCTCGGCCACCCGGCGCGGCCGCTGCTACGCAAGCTCATCCGCGAGGCCCCCGGCACGTACTACCACAGCGTCGCCGTCGGCAATTTGGCCGAGAGCGCCGCCGAGGCGATCGGCGCCGACGCACTGCTGCTGCGGGTCGCCTCGTACTACCACGATATCGGCAAGACGGTGCGGCCGTTCTTCTTCATCGATAACCAGAGCAACCGCGAAAATGTCCACGATGAGCTCGACCCGACGACGTCGGCCGGTATCATCGCCGACCACGTGCGCGAGGGGGTGAAGCTCGCGGACGCCGCCGGGCTGCCGCAGGTGATGATCGACTTCATCCGCACCCACCACGGTACTAGTCTGATCAGCTACTTCTACCAGCGCGCGCTGCGCGAGCAGGACGATGTGGACATCGAGAAGTTTCGCTACCCTGGGCCGCGCCCCGTCACCCGCGAGCAGGGGGTGATGATGCTCGCCGATGGCGTCGAGGCCACGGTGCGCGCCAAAATGCAGGCCGGCAAAGTTGTGGCGCAGAGCGGCGGCCGCAACGACGGCACGACGACGCTCGAAGAGCTGGTCAACAGCATCATCGACGAGCGGGTGCGCAGCGGGCAGCTCGATGCGTGCGCGCTGACGATGACCGACCTGGCGGCCATCCGTCAGGCGTTTTTGCAGACGCTGCACGGCATCCACCACCCGCGGGTGGACTACCCAGCGCCACGGAAAGAACTATGACGATCGATATCACCATCGCCGAGCCGTTTACAGACCGCGCCGATAGCGCGACGATCGAGCGCGCCGCCGCCGCCGCCCTGGCCGCCGAGCACGTCATCCCGCCGTTCGAGCTCAGCGTGCTGATCGGCGGCGACGCCGAGCTCAGGCGGCTCAACCGACAGTATCGCAGGCTCGACGCGCCGACCGACGTGCTTTCGTTTGGCGATGATGGGGCCAGCTTCGTCAGGCCGCCTGGGATGCCGCGGCTGCTCGGCGATATTGCGATCTCCTACGAACGCGCCGAGGCGCAGGCCGCTGAGTACGGCCACAGCATCGAGCGCGAGCTGGCGTTCCTGACCGTCCACGGCGTACTCCACCTGCTCGGCTACGACCACGAGCGTGGCGAAGATGACGAGCGGCTGATGTTCGATAGACAACACGCGATCCTGGAGTCGATCGGGCTTGGTATCGCCGACGCGCGCCGCGACCCCGGCGAGGCAAGGTGAAAGGGTGATCTGTGGTACGACGTAATCGGTCAATTGATATCGCCGCGCCCGCCGATCCAGAGCCAATGCGGGCCACCAACGTCATCGACTCGTTCCGCTACGCGATCGATGGCCTCGGGCATCTGTTCCGCACGCAGCGCAACGCCCGCATCCACGCCGCGCTCGGCACCGTCGTCATCGTCTGCGGCGCGCTGTTCCACATCGAGCGGCTCGAATGGGTGGCGGTCGCCGGCGTGATCACGCTGATGCTGGTTGTCGAGGGCCTCAACACCGCGATCGAGGCGGTGGTGGACCTGGTCTCGCCGACATATCACCGCTACGCCAAAATCGCCAAGGATGTGGCCGCCGGCGCGGTGCTCCTCAGCGCACTCGGCGCCATAATCGTCGGCGCGCTGATCTTTCTGCCGCGGCTGTGGGCGCTGCTGGCCCCCTGACTGCTGAGGTAGCCGTGCGCCGCTCGCGCTACTCATCATATCTGCTGGCGCAGGTAGTGACGTCGCGCCTCATCGCCCGAAGAGAAAGCACCGCGTGCGCATCCTGATCCTCGCCCCATACGCGCCGTACCCGCCCCACGGCGGCGGGACGATGCGGATCTACCATATCCTACGGCTGCTCGCCGCCGACCATCGCGTGGTCTGCCTGTGCTTCGTCGCCGACGAGGCCGCCGAGCGCGCACTCGCGCCACTGCGCGCGATCTGCACCGTGCAGACCGTCCGCGGCCCCCAGCGGCGCGCGGTCTCCCGTCGCGCCTGGGATACGCTCAGCTCGCCACTGCCAGACATGGCGCTGCGCAACGCCAGCGTCGCCTACCGCGCCGCGCTCATCGAGCTGCTGCGCCGCGAGACGTTCGATGTGGTCCAGGCCGAGAGCATCGAGATGGCGCGCTACCTCGCCGATGCACCGCGCGGCCTGCTCACGGTGCTGGACCAGTTCAACGCCGAGTATGTGCTGCAGCGCCGCACCGCGCTGACCGCCCTGGCCGAGCTGTGCCGCCCAGCCGCGCCGCAGCGCGCGCTGCGCCACCTGGCCGGCGGCGGCTACTCGCTGGTGCAGTCGCTCAAACTCGCGCGCTACGAGCGCTGCATGCTGCGCACCGCCGACCGCATCATCGCGGTCTCTGAGGCCGACCGCGCCGCGCTCCTGGCGCTCGGCGGCGACCCGCTGCGAATGGTCGTCGCGCCAAACGGGGTGGACGCCGCATTCTTCAGCCGCGCCGCGCTGGCTCGCGCTGGCGGAGCGACGCTCACATTCGTCGCGCCGACGCTGGTGTTTAGCGGGACGCTCGACTACCGGCCGAACGTCGACGCGCTCGGCTGGTTCTGCGCGCACGTGCTGCCGCTGATCCGCGCTACCCACCCGCAGGTGCGCTTGCTGGCGGTGGGCAAGCGCCCAGACGCGGCGGTCCAGCATCTGGCGGCGCGCGGCGACCTGACGCTCACCGGCGAGGTGGCCGACGTTCGGCCGTATCTTACCGGTGCGGCGGTCTACGTGCTGCCGATGCGGATCGGCGGCGGGATCAGGCTCAAGCTGCTCGAAGGGCTGGCGCTCGAAGTCCCGCTGGTCTCCACCGCGCTCGGCGCCGAGGGCATCCCCGAGATCGAGCACGGCAGACAACTGCTGCTCGCCGATACGCCGCAGACGTTCGCCGCCGCGGTCAATCGGCTGCTGGAGGACCGGGAGCTGGCCGCACGGCTGGCCACGGCTGGCCGCGAGCTGGCCGAGCGCTACGACTGGGGGACGATCGTGCCGAAGATCGTCGCGGCCTATAGCAATCGTATGTAATATGCAAACGTGCGAAGCGCAACGCGCGGGTTTGGGGGCGCATCCCCCAAGATCATCCTTATCTACGCTCGTAGAATCGCTCTATCAGTCAGGAGAATGAGTATGACAATCTGGCGCGACTCACGCTCGTATTGGCAGGAGACCGGCGCGCGGCCGGAGCTGAAGCAGACCGCGCTCCCCGAGCGGGCGCGGGTGGCGGTGGTCGGTGCGGGTCTGCTCGGCGCATGCGCGGCCTACTGGCTCGCCCGTGCCGGGGCTGACGTGCTGCTGCTGGACCGCGATGGGCCAGCCGCTGGGGCCACCGGCCGCAATGGCGGCTTCATGACCGTCGGCACCGCCGAGTCGTTCCCGGAGGCCACTGCCAGGCTCGGCCACGCCGACGCCCGCGCCATCTGGGATCTGACGATCGCGAGCCGGACACTGGTGCGACAGGTGGTGGCCGAGGAGCGCATCGCCTGCGACTACCGCGAGCCTGGCACGTTATTCCTGGCGACCGATGCGGCGCAGCTCGTCGATCTGCGGCGCACCGCGGCAGCGCTGGAGGCCGAGGGCTTCGACGGCGCGGCGATCGACCGGCAGACGGCGCAGGAGTACGTCGCGACGCCGCTTGGCGAGCAGGTCTGCGGCGGTCTCTTCAACCAACACGGCGCGCTGCTGCACTCAGCCAACTTCATCTACGGCATGGTCGCGGCTGGACAGCGCCATGGGGCACGGCTGGCGCTGACCGAGGTGCACCGCCTCGCGTCGGACGGTGCCGGCGTGGCGCTGGAGACCGTTAACGGGACGCTGCGCGCCGACGCTGCGATCGTCTGTGCTAACGCCTGGACCGGCAATCTGGTGCCCGATCTGGCGCGCGCGGTGCGACCGGTGCGCGGGCAGATGCTGGGCTATGCGCCGCTCGCGCCGATCTTTCGCTGTGGCACGGCGGCCGATCTGACGCCCACCGGCGAGTACTGGCAGCAGACCCCGAGCGGC
This sequence comes from Roseiflexaceae bacterium, assembly GCA_043754595.1. Taxonomy (GTDB): domain Bacteria; phylum Chloroflexota; class Chloroflexia; order Chloroflexales; family Roseiflexaceae; genus JAYUUK01. The sequence goes on from JAYUUK010000459.1 coordinate 23,517, forward strand.
GAGATCCTGCTCGGCGGCTGCCGCGCCGCCGCCACCGGCAAGGACGAGTGGGTGTGGGAGATGACGCCGACCGCCGAGGTGCAGACGGCGCTCGAAGCAGTCTTGCCGCAGCTGTTCCCACAGCTCGGCGGCCTGGAGGTGACGCGGCGATGGGCCGGGCTGATGGGGTTCACCCCCGACTACCTGCCGATCGCCGATGGGGTGCCGGGCGTGGCCGGGGCGTGGGTCACGGGGGGCTTCTGCGGCCACGGTATGCCGTTTGGCATGCGCCTCGGGCAGCTGCTCGCCGAGGCTGCGCTATCTGGCACCACGCCCGCTGCGCTCGCGCCGCTACGCTTCAAACGCCCGACGCTCGCTTGATAGACAAGAACAGCGAGAATTTGGGGCGCAGCCCCCGAGAGATCTCGTTTGTTGCCTAGTAGGATTGCTACAGAGCCTAAAGCGAAGAGTCCGTTGGGACGCCCGAATCTTCGGGCGGCGCATCGATTGTCGCGGCGATCAGGACGTAGGTGAGCGGAAAGCGCCCGGTGTTGACCACTTGGCGCTGCACGCCGATCGGGTAGCTGACGACCGAGCCGGCGGCGCATGGGATCGCTCGGTCGTCCCAGATGAACTCGCCTTCGCCAGCCAATACAACGCTGGTCTCGCTGGTATCGTAGTGGGTATGCAGCCGAGTGGTCCGCCCCGGCATCACCGTCAGCACTTCGGCATTGACCAGTTTCTGCGGC